>CAZDIZ010000094.1:15585-24296 GCA_964505625.1 uncultured Solibacteraceae bacterium
TCCCAGGCCAAGCCCGCCGGCAAAGCGCCAGTAACCAGCGTGAGGTTGTACGGCTTGACACCGTTGCGTTTCAAGAAAGTCGCCCACGCCCCACCCACATGCGCTCCAGCCAGATAGGGTCCCGGCGCGAGGCTCATCGGCTGGTTCACCTTTATGGTGTAGGTGAGAGCCGCGTTGCCCACACCGGGGCACTGGACCGAAAGACCGAACTTATACTCGCCGGCCGACGCGAACGTGCCCGCCAGCGTGCCGTTATCGGCGCCACCGGCCGTCCAGGTGAAGCTCGCGGGCATCTTCGAGAGGTCCGCCACCAGCGCCTGGCAGCCAGTACCACCCTCGCGCCAGAACTTCACCGAATAGGCTTTCCCGGTGATCCATGTGCCGTAATTATTGGTAAAGTCCAACGAGTCAGGCTTGAGAGTCTGAGCCGAAGATGGAAGCAGAGACACAGCGAAGAGCGACAACAGGCAAAATCGCATAACCACTCCGAGTGACGGCGTGCCCATCCGCGAGGCGCGGCGAGCGGTCCCAGTATACACGAATCGTCTCCGAACGTATGATATTGATCCGCGTGATAAGCTGGAATCTAAGCGTCTCACCTCGCGCGGGAAACACACTTTGAAAGTAGGATTTGTAAGCTTGGGGTGTCCCAAGAACTTGGTCGACACCGAAGTCATGATGGGCCATCTGGCGGCCCAGGGCCATGAGCTCACTTCGCGTCCCGAGGACGCCGACGTGATCGTGGTCAACACGTGCAGCTTCATCGATCCGGCCAAGCAGGAATCGGTGGATACGATTCTCGAAATGGCCGAGTTCAAGAAACTCGGCAAGGCCAAGCGCCTGGTGGTGGCCGGATGCTTGGTGGAACGCTACGGCGCTGACATCCGCAAATCCATCGCCGAGGTGGACGCCGTCGTCGGCACCAATCAACTGGTGCAGATCGGCGCGGCGGTCGCCGGCACGCCCGCTCCGGCGCCGTCGGACAACGAGCCGTATCTCTATCACGATTTGACGCCGCGGCTGCGCTCGACGCCGCGCCACTTCGCGTACCTGAAGATCGCCGAAGGCTGCGATCACCCGTGCGCGTTCTGCGTGATTCCGCAATTCCGCGGCAAGTTCCGGAGCCGTCAACCCGACTCGGTGGTGGCCGAAGCCACGCGCATGTTCGAGCAAGGCGTGGAAGAGATCAATCTGATCGGGCAGGACACCACCTGCTACGGCGAGGACCTGGGACTTAGCGACGGACTGGCGCAATTGCTCGACCGCTTGGCGCGCATCGAGACCCCAACGCCCAAGTGGATACGGTTCCTGTACGCGTATCCGAACAAAGTAACCACGCGTCTGCTCGAAACCATGGCGCGGCATCCGGCGTTGGTGCCTTACATCGACATTCCGCTGCAGCACGCGAGCGCCGCCGTATTGAAGCGCATGAAGCGCGGCGGCTCGGGCGACGTGTTTCTGAAGCTGGTCGAGAAGATCCGCCGAACGGTGCCCGGCGTCGCCGTACGCACCAGTATGATTGTGGGCTATCCGGGCGAAACCGACGCCGAATTCAACGAGCTTTGCCAGTTCGTGGAAGCCGCACGATTCGATCACCTGGGCGCGTTTTCCTATTCGGACGAAGAAACCAGCGCCAGCTATCATCTACCCGGCAAGGTGGGCGGACGTGCCATCTACAACCGCAAGCGCCGGTTGATGGCATTGCAGCGCAAGATTTCGCGCAAGCACCGGCGCGCGATGGTGGGCCGCGAATTCGAAGTGCTGGTCGACGGGCCTACGCCCGAAACGGACCTGTTGTGGCAGGCGCGCCTGGCAACGCAGGCGCCCGAGATTGACGGCGTCTGCTATGTGAACGACGTCGAGGGAGCGCCGCTCGAAGCGGGCCAGCGCAGGCGCTTTCGCGCGACCGCCTCGCACGATTACGATTTAGTAGGGACCCTACTGCCGTGAAATGTCCGATCTGCAAAAAAGACGTCGCCATGGGCGATGCCTATATGCCGTTTTGCAGCGAGCGCTGTAAACTGATCGACCTGGGCAATTGGGCCACGGACAAATACGTGATTTCGACGCCGGTCAGCGAATCGGAAGACGCCGAGGAAGAGGAGCCCGATGCAAGGCCGTAACCGCTGCGCATGGTTGCTCGCAACGTGGTTCGGCTGCGGATGCTCGCCAGTGGCTCCGGGTACGGCAGGTTCGCTCGCCGCGGTGGCGTTGGCCGCGCTCGCCCAATACTATCTGCATTGGCCGCCGTGGACGATGGGTGTCGCGGCTCTCGCGGCGCTGCCGTTATCCATTTGGGCCGCGGGGCGCGCCGAAAAGGATGCCGGCGTGGAAGACCCCGGTTTCGTGGTGATCGACGAAGTGGTAGGACAGTGGGCGACTTTAGCGGGCGCGACTGCATCTAACTGGAAGGCGCTGGCATTGGGGTTCGTGTTGTTCCGCTTGTTCGACATTTGGAAGCCCGCGCCGGTGCGTCAGGCGGAGCGTCTGGGCGGCGGCGCGGGCATCATGGCCGACGACGTGATGGCGGGCATCTACGGAGCCCTTGTGTTGTATCTGGCGGGATGTTTCAATCTTTATTGAGTATGGCTACTGCGAAGAACACCAACGGCCGACCGAAAATTGCGGAAATCTCGCCTCGCGCCGCCATCGCCGGCGGAGAGGTCTCGATCCGCGGCGCGGGGTTTGTGCGTTCGGCGCGGCCTCGAGTGACTTTCGGTGAAGTTCAAGCGCCCATCATTGTAGGCTCGGACGCGTTGGTGATAGCGCGCGTGCCGGAAAACGCCTCGGTTGGCGAACTGGTGTTGTCGAACGGCGAATCGTCGAGCGCGCCGTGGAACTGCGACCTCGGCGTTCAGATCGCCGACAGCCTGCACCCGGTGGCGAATCCGGCGGTCGACCTGATGGGGACCATCTACACCACCTTCAGCGGATCGCGCGGACAGAAGACGCCCGTCTCGCTGTACCGGATCGACCTGAACTACCACGTCACGCCGTTTCTCAACGACATCATGAACCCGACCGGTCTGGCCTTCGACCGCAACGGGCAGCTCTACATTTCCAGCCGCTTCACCGGCATGGTGTACCAGGCGACCGAAGGCGGAGACATGTCGGTGTACGCCGAAGGCATGGGCATCGCCACGGGCCTGGCGTTTGATGCCGACGAGAATTTGTACGTGGGCGATCGCGCCGGCACGATTTTCAAGATCAGCCGCGACCGTCAGATCTTCGTGTTCGCCACGCTGGAACCTTCCATCGCGGCCTATCATCTGGCGTTCGGTCCGGACGAGCATTTGTACGTCACCGGTCCCACTACTTCGAGTTTCGATTGCATCTATCGCATCGCACCCACCGGCGAGGTATCGACGTTCTACCGCGGCCTGGGCCGGCCGCAAGGCCTAGCCTTCGATGCCGACGGACGGCTGTACGTGGCCGCGTCGATCGGCGGCCACAAGGGCGTGGTGTGCTTCGACCAGACGCGCGACCCGCATCTATTCCTTTCCGGACCGAACGTCGTGGGTCTGGCGTTCACGCCGTCGCGCGCCATGTTGATCGCCACCAACTCGGCCATCTTCCGCGTCGACATTGGCATCAAGGGTCTTCTGCTTCCCTAAATGAACGCCGAAATCATCGCCGCCGGCTCGGAGATGCTCACTCCCGCGCGGATCGATACCAATTCGCTCTATCTCACCGAGCATCTGAATAACCTGGGCATCGAGGTTGTGGGCAAAGCCATTGTCGGCGACGATCGCGCGCGCATGTCCGAAATGATCGGCGGAGCGCTCAATCGCGCGGATCTGTTGATCATCACCGGCGGGTTGGGGCCTACAGAAGACGATGTGACGCGCGACGCCGTGGCGCAGTCGCTCGGCCTTGCCATGCACTTCGACGAAGCGGTATGCACCGCGATTTCCGAACGCTTCGCGCGCATGAAACGCAAGATGTCGGAGATCAACCGGCGGCAGGCTTACATTCTAGACACCGCCGAAGTGCTGCCGAACGATCGCGGCACCGCGCCCGGCCAATGGATCGAAGCACGTGGCAAGATCGTGGTGCTGCTGCCCGGCCCTCCCAACGAGATGAAGGCCATGTATGAGCAGCAGGTATCGGCGAGGCTCGCCAAGCGCGTGCCGCCGCTGGTGATCCGCACCGTGGAACTGCGCGTGGCCGGCATGCCGGAATCGGATCTCGATCAACTCATCTCGCCCATCTACACGAAGTACGCAAACCCGGTGACCACGGTGCTGGCCGCGCCCGGCGACATCCAGATTCATTTCCGCGCACGTTCGGAATCGGAGGCCGAAGCCGAAGCGTTGCTCACCGAAGTGGTGGATCAGGTGGCGCCGCTGCTCGGCGACCGCTTGTACACACGCCGCGGCGAATCGATGGAGAAGGTGGTGGGCGATCTGTTGCGCGAACGCGCGGCCACGGTTGCGGTGGCTGAAAGCTGCACGGGCGGCGGACTCGGCGAGCGCATCACCAGCGTCGCGGGCAGTTCGGACTACTTCGCGGGCGGCTTTCTCACTTACACCAACCGCATGAAGACGGAATTGCTGGGTGTGCCGGCGGACTTGCTTGACGAGCACGGCGCGGTGAGCGAAGTAGTGGCGATTGGCATGGCGCGCGGCGCGCGCGAACGCACGGGCGCAACCTTCGCGCTCTCGACCACCGGCGTGGCGGGCCCGGACGGCGGAACCAGCGAGACGCCGGTGGGCACCGTCTACGTCGCACTGGCAAATGAACACGGCGCCAGCGCTCGCAGATTTCAGTTCCTGGGCGACCGTAGCCGCATCCGCGGATTCGCCGTGCACTACGCGCTCGACATGCTGCGCCGCGCGTTGATCAGTTAGCCGCCACCAGTTCGAAATCCGTCCACTGCGTCACGGTTGCGCCCTTGGCCTGCGCGGATTTGTCGGTGGCGTAAACCTGAATCACATAGAAACCCGGCGGCGTGCGCGGCCCAAAGCTGAGTTTCTGCTTGAAAGGCACGCGCTGCGGATCGGCCTGCGCGGCAGCATTCAACGCGTACGGCCGGCCTTGCCACACCAGGCGGCCGTCGCGCAGCACGCGCACTTCCATTTCTATCTCCGGACGTTGCGCGCCTTTCATACCGCCCGCGTTGTAGACCATCACGCCGCAGTGGATGGGCTCGTCGTGCCGGAAGATGCGCAAAGCGGGTTTGGCGCCGGACGGTTCGCTATCCAGAGAAACGCCGCTGAGTGCCAGGTGCCCATCCTTTACGTCCGGCGCAAACAGATACTGGCTGGCCGATCCGAACTTCCCACTGTTGACATCCCGCACGCCGACCCGGAATTGGTACGCGCCCGTCTTCTTGACGGGGAGCGTGGCCCGATACAGATAACCGTCTTTCCGCACGCGCTCCAATTCCGCTTCCGGCACACGAATCACGTGGTCCTTGGTCACCGCACCTTTCGCTTCACTGTCGGCGTCGAACGTGGCCAGCACGATGTCGATCGCGGCCTTGCGGAATCCCGCGCCGTCTTCGACAAAGGTGAGATCCCGGCCGTCAATGTGTACCATCACGTGCACGTGATTGCCGCTATCGGCGGTGTTACCAAATAGTGCCGCCAGGTGCAGACGAATGCCTTCGGCCTGAAATGGACTGCCGATCGCGCCATACAGCAGCCGCTCGCGATTCACCATCGGGTTGCGGGCCTGAAGCTGCGACGGGTCGGGAAGCGGCTCATCGGGAACGCCGAAGAATCCGGAGCGCGAGCGAACCGCAAGCCCAGGTCTCGTGACCTTCACCGTCACCCGATGGAACTTACTCTTCCCCTTGTCGAGTTTGAAAGTGTCCGGGCCGGGATTGTAAGCGAGCAGGTAGTAGCCGTTCTGGTCCTCGACACTCTTGTCCACCGCACCGGGAATGTCGTTGTCGTTTTTGGTGAACAATCCGCCGGTCTCCGCAGCGAGATCGCGCAAGCCATCCCAATTGTGCGTAATCTCATTGAGGTCGATCACGTTGGGTGGCTTGAACCCCGTCTTAGCGCCGGTTCGGCCTGTCATCAAACCTCGCGCGTCGATGGTGTGGATGACCACGCCGCATCGGTTGGCCAGGTCGATCAGCCTGCGCAACTGAGCCGAAGTACGCTCAACAACCCTTTCGAACTCAACCGGACCAGTCCTCTCAGGAATCCAAAGCTTGAACCCGTCCGACAGCAAGATCACCGATTTGCGGCCAGGTAGCTGATGAAGACCTTGGATCACCCAGGTCAACGCGCCCACTGTACCGACACTAGACAACTCGTGTCGCTTGTCTTCACCCATGAGGATGGCTTTCTTGATCTTGTCTCTAAGCCCTGGGGGCAGGTTCTCAATGCCCGGGTCCAACTCCTTCACCTCGTCGGATTCCGCTCGGCCCAGACCATTCCACCGGACGCGATCAATGGCGGCGTGCAGCAGCCGCTTGTCGTTGGTGAACTGCTGGAACGCACCGCCGTTCGCGCCGGTCCGGATGACCGCCACCAGATCGTCCGGCTGCATCTGCTCGTCCACCCAATGGTTCAGCGCCTGGCGGGTGTGGTGTACGCTCGCGAACGCCATACCGAGATCGTCGACCACTAGCGCTACCACACGCCGCGTCTGCGCGGGCTTGAGCGTCGGCAGAGCTACCGGCACATTCGCCGGTGCCGCCGCGCCCGTCGGAACGGGCGCGGCCGGCGGCACAGCGAAGTAGCTACAGTGCGTGACCTTGTGCGGCTTGCCGTCCTGCAGGATGACGAAGTCGTCCTTGGTGAGACCGGTGACGCGCTTACCGTGGCCGTCGGTGACCACCGCATCCACTTGCACCAGATTCACCGTGATGCGCAGCGTCGGTTCAGGAACCGTCTGCGCGGCAACAACCGAAGCCAACAACAGCAGCAGTGCGTAGTGCACGTACTCACCTCGCTGGTGTCAATTCAAAATCCGTCCATTGTGTTACGGTTGCGGTCTTGGCCGGCGCCGCCTTGTCGGTGGCGGAGACCTGGATCACATACTCGCCCGGGGGCGTGCGCGATCCAAAGCTGAGTTTCTGCGTGAAGGGCACGCGCTGCGGATCGGCCTGCGCGGCGGCATTCAACGCGTACGGCTGGCCTCGCCACACCAGCCGCCCGTCGCGCAGCACGCGCACTTCGACTTCCACCTGCGGACGCTGCGCGCCTTTCATGCCGCCGGCGTTGTAGACCATCACGCCGCAGAAAATTGGTTCGCCATGCTGGAAGGTGCGCAAGGCAGGTTTCGCACCAGACGGCTGACTATCCAGCGAAACCCCACTGAGCGCCAAACGCCCATTCTGCACATCCGGCGCAAACAGATACTGGCTGGCCGATCCGAATTTTCCGCTGTTGACATCCCGCACGCCAACCCGGAACTGATACGATCCCGTCTTCTGCATGGGCAGCGTGGCCTGGTAGAGGTAGCCTTCTTTCCGCACACGTTCCAGTTCCGCTTCCGGCACACGGATGACATGGTCCTTGGTCACCGATCCTTTGGCTTCGCTATCGGCGTCAAACGTGGCCACCACCGTATCGATGGTAGCCTTGCGGAATCCCGCGCCGTCCTCCACAAAGGTGAGATCCCGACCGTCAATGTGAATCATCGCGTGCACATGGTTACCGTGATCGGCCGTGTTGCCGAATAGCGCCGCCAAGTGCAGATGAATGCCTTCGGCCTGGAAGGGGCTGGCAATCGCTATGTAAAGCAGACGGTCACGATTCACCATCGGATTCCGGGCCTGGACTTGCGCGGGGTCGGGAGCGGGTTCGTCCGGAATGCCGAGGAAACCGGAACGTGAACGAACCTCAAGCCCCGGTCGAGTAACCTTCACCGTCACACGGTGAAATTTCCCTTTCCCCTTCTTCAAATTGAAAGTATCGGAGCCGGGTGTGTAGCCGAGCATGTAGTAACCGTTCTGATCGTCGATACTTTTGTCCACCGCACCGGGAATGTCGTTGTCGTTCTTGGTGAACAACCCGCCGGTCTCCTTGGCCAGGAACCGCAGTCCGTCCCAATTGTTGGTCAACCAACCCAGGTCGACGGTATCGGGCGGCGCCGCCAACGCCTTCGCGCCGGGCCGGCCGGTCATCAAGCCTCGTGCATCGATGGCATGAATGGCCACGCCGGTGCGGTTGGCCAGATCGGTCAGCCTGCGCAACTGAGTGGAGAGCTGATCCAGGATCCGGTGGAAACCATCGGGACCAGTCTTTTCCGGAACGCTCAGCTTGAATCCATCGGAAAGGAAGATCACCGACTTGCGGCCGGGCATCTGTTGCAGACCCTGAATCACCCAGCTCAACGCGCCCACCGTTCCGACGCTGGACATCTCGTGCTGCGTGGTCTCGGTAGTGAGGATGCTGTCCTTCATCTTCGTGACCAACTCGGGACGGATGGTTTCGTCTATGTCTCCGTCGGGCTCCTTCACCGCGTCGGAATCCGCCCGGCCCAGCCCGTTCCAGCGCGCGCGGTCGATGGCCGCGTGCAACAGACGTTTGTCGTTGGTGAACTGCTGGAATGCGCCGCCGTTGGCGCCCGTGCGGATAACCGCGACCAGATCGCCGGGCTGCATCTTTTCGTTCACCCACTGCCTGAGCGCCTGGCGCGCGAAGTGTACGCTACTGAACGCCATGCCCAGGTCGTCAATCACCAACGCCACCACGCGCCGCGTTTGCGCGGGTTTCAGCGCGGGCACGGCCACGGGCACATTTGCCGGC
>CAZDIZ010000095.1:0-23985 GCA_964505625.1 uncultured Solibacteraceae bacterium
CCGCGAAGGCGGACGCACGGTGGGCGCCGGCACCGTCACCGAGATTTTGGCGTAACAGGCAACGGGCCGGGATCGGCGATTCCGGCCACGGGCATCAACCATGAAGGAACGCATCCGAATTCGTTTAAAGGCTTACGACCACCGGGTCCTGGACCAATCCACGAAAGAAATCGTCGAGACGGCCAGGAAGACCGGGGCTCAGGTGGCGGGGCCGATCCCGCTGCCGACGCTCAAGAACCGGTTCACTGTGAACCGTTCTCCACACGTCGACAAGAAATCCAGGGAACAGTTCGAGATTCGCACGCATAAGCGGTTGCTGGATATTCTCGAGCCCACGCAGGACACTGTCGACGCGCTGATGAAACTCGACCTGCCGGCTGGCGTGGATGTCGAGATTAAGGCGTTTGGAAAAGATAGGAAGTAGTAAGAAGACAGAAGGCAGGAGACAGTAGACAGAAGACAGGAGGCGCGACGCCTCACCGTCTTCCGGCTGGAGCCTGACTTCCGAGGATTTTTTATGAGCCCAGGCATTCTAGGCAAGAAGATCGGTATGACGCAGGTATTCCGGGCCGACGGGCAGGCGGTTCCGGTCACCTTGCTGAAGGCTGGCCCGTGCGTGGTGGTGCAGCGCAAGACTCCGGCCAACGACGGTTATGACGCCGTGCAGTTGGGGTTGCTCGAGTACGCTAAGCCGCAGCGCATCAACAAGCCCTCGACCGGGCACCTGAAGAAGTCCGGTGCGAGCGGCGTGAAGTTCCTGCGCGAATTTCGTCTACAGCCGGGCGATGGCGAATTGAAGACCGGCGACCGTGTGTTGCTGGACGAATTCAAGCCCACCGACAAAGTGGACGTCATCGGCGTGAGCAAGGGCCGTGGTTTCGCGGGTCTGATCAAGCGGCATCACTTCGGCGGCGGCGATAAGTCGCACGGATCGATGCATCACCGGGCGCCTGGATCGATCGGGGCGTCGAGCTATCCCTCCCGCGTGTGGCCGGGCCAGCGCATGGCCGGGCACATGGGCACCCAGCAGGTGACGGTGCGGAACCTGGAAGTGATTGAGGTGGACGCCGAGGACAACGTGCTCGTGGTGAAGGGTGCGGTTCCCGGCCCGAACGGCGGCTACGTGGTCGTACGGCGCGCCAAGAGGTGACGATCATGCCCAAAGTGGACGTCGTGGATTTGAACAATCAGAAGGTCGGCGAAGTGGAACTCGCCGACGCGGTCTTCGCCGCCGAAATCAAGGAAGGCTTGTTGTA
Organism: uncultured Solibacteraceae bacterium; assembly: GCA_964505625.1. Classification (GTDB taxonomy): domain Bacteria; phylum Acidobacteriota; class Terriglobia; order Bryobacterales; family Bryobacteraceae; genus JAJFUV01. The sequence goes on from CAZDIZ010000095.1 coordinate 1,257, forward strand.
CGACGCGGTGCGGCAATACATGGCCAGCACGCGCGGCGGCACGGCGAAGACGAAGACACGGCACGAAGTGGCCGGCTCCGGCAAGAAGTTATGGCGGCAGAAGGGCACGGGCCGCGCCCGCATGGGCTCGATCCGGTCGCCTCTGTGGCGGCACGGCGGCACGGTGCACGGGCCGCAGCCCCGCGATTACAGCTACGAGCTGCCGCGCAAGATGATGAAGGGCGCGCTGCGCTCGGCGCTGAGCGCCAAGCTGCGCGACGGCGAGCTGAAGGTGGTCGACGCGTTTGCGTTCGCCGACCACAAGAGCAAGAACGTGCGTGCTGCGTTGACCAAGCTGGAAGCGCGAAAGTCCGTTCTGCTGGTGGACAATTCAAGCGACACGAACCTGGATCGCGGTTCCCGCAATTTGGCCCGCGTGACGCTGGTTGACAGCCGCGAGGTGACGCCGTATCACCTGCTCGGCCACCAGAGCGTGTTGTTGTCGCTCGAAGCGGCCAGGAAACTGTCGGAGGCGCTGGCGAAATGAACCTGCATCAAATCATTTTGAGGCCCCTGGTCACCGAAAAGTGCGTGGCCAAAAAGGAAACCGACCAGACGCTGGCTTTTGAAGTAGCGGCCGAAGCCAACAAGGTCCAGATCAAGAACGCCGTCGAGAAGATGTTCAAGGTGAAGGTGGCCGAGGTTCGCACGGCGAACCAGACCGGCAAAATGCGCCGCCGCGGACGCTTCGCGGGCTACCGTTCGGACTGGAAAAAGGCTTACGTGCGGCTGAAGGCCGGCGAGAAGATGCCGGAATACGCGGAGATCTGACATGGCGATTAAGAAATATCGACCGACTACGCCTACGCGCCGCTTCACCAGTACGCTGTCGCGGGAAGGGATCACCAAGGACCGGCCCGAGAAGTCTCTGACGACGGGCAAACAGCGCACCGGCGGCCGTAGTTCGACGGGCCGCGTGAGCAGCCGCTTCATCGGTGGCGGGCACAAGCAGAGCTACCGCGTGATCGACTTCAAGCGCGACAAGAAGGGCATCCCGGCCGTGGTCGCGGCGATCGAATACGATCCCAACCGCTCGGCTCGCATCGCGCTGCTCAACTACGCCGACGGCGAGAAGCGGTACATCCTCGCTCCGGACGGGTTGACGGTGGGACGCAAGATTCTGGCCGGTGCCGAAGCCGACATTCTGGTGGGCAACGCTCTGCCGCTCAAGAACGTTCCGGCCGGCACGTTCGTGCACAACATCGAACTGAAGCCGGGCAAGGGCGGCCAGATGGCTCGCGCCGCCGGCACGCAGGCGCAATTGGTCAGCAAGGAAGGCGATTTCGCGCTGATCAAACTGCCCAGCGGCGAGACGCGCCGCGTGGCGGTGGAGTGCATGGCCACGATCGGCCAGGTCGGCAACCTGGATCATGAAAATGTTTCGCTCGGCAAGGCGGGACGTACCCGCTGGCTGGGAAAGACCCCGCACAACCGCGGTGTAACGATGAACCCGGTCGACCACCCGCACGGTGGTGGCGAGGGCAAGACCAGCGGTGGCCGCCACCCGGTGACGCCTTGGGGCCAGCCGACGCGCGGTTACAAGACGCGGAATAACAAGCGGACCGAGAAGTGGATTGTCACTCACCGGTCGAAGAAGAGATAGCGTAAGAGGACTCTATGGGCCGTTCGCTGAAGAAGGGACCTTTCGTCGACGCTCACCTGGAAAAGAAGGTGGCGGTGATGAACGAGAAGAACGAAAAGAAGGTGATCCGCACCTGGTCGCGGCGCTCCACCATTCTGCCGGAGTTCATTGGACACACGCTCGCCGTGCACAACGGCAAGAAGTTTATCCCGGTGTACATAACCGAGAACATGGTGGGCCACAAGTTGGGCGAGTTTGCCGTGACGCGCGTGTTCAAGGGGCACTCGGCCAAGGCGGCGGCGGATAAGTCTGCCAAGCCGGCCTAGGAACAAGGAAACGAATTCGCCGGGGCCCGAGCCTTCGGCGATTGACTAGGGTGACTGAGGATTTTATGGAAGCGAAAGCGGAAGCCAGATACATCAGGGTCTCGCCGCAGAAAGCCCGGCTGGTCGTCGATCAGATCCGCGGCAAGCAGGCGGGCGAGGCGATCACGATTCTGCAAACTACCAATAAGCGGATCGCCCCCGCCGTCGAAAAGGTGCTCCGGTCGGCCATCGCCAACGCGCGCAATTCACCGGCGGAGATGGACGTCGACCAGTTGGTGGTAACCGAAGCCTACGTCCACGATGGGCCCCGTATGAAGCGCATCCGCCCCGCGCCCATGGGCCGGGCTTATCGCTATCAGCGCCGGATGGCGCACATCGTGGTGAAGGTCGGCGACAAGTGAGGGCTGGAGGCAGGTAAATGGGTCAGAAGGTACATCCGTACGGATTCCGGCTGGGGGTCACCAAGACCTGGCGCTCCCGGTGGTTCGCCAAGCAGGACTACGCGAAGCTGCTCCAGGAAGATCTGGATCTGAAAGAATCGCTGCGCGACCGGCTGAAGTCGGCCGGCGTGAGCTCGATTGAAGTGGACCGGCCCGGCAACAAGCTCCGGATCACCATCCAGACGTCCCGGCCCGGCATCATCATCGGCCGCAAGGGCGCTGAAATCGAGAAGCTGAAGCAGGACCTGGCGCGCAAGACCAAGCGCGACGTCTTCATCGACATCCAGGAAGTGCACAAGCCCGAGCTGGACGCGCAACTGGTGGCTGAGTCCATCGCGCTGCAGCTTGAAAAGCGCGTGGCGTTCCGCCGCGCGATGCGCAAGGCCGTGGATTCGGCGCTGCGCTTCGGCTGCAAGGGAATCAAGGTTCGCGTTTCGGGTCGTTTGAACGGCGCCGAGATCGCGCGCAGTGAATGGTATCTGCAAGGGCAGTTGCCGCTGCACACCATGCGCGCCGATATCGACTACGGTTTCGCGCAGGCTTACACAACCTACGGCGTGATCGGTATTAAGTGTTGGGTCTACAAGGGCGAAGTGCTCGACGGCGGCATCCGCCGCGCGACCAACGAGCCTGAACCGCGCCGCGCTCAGCAAAGAGACCGCCGCGACCGCGACCGTGACCGCGATCAGCGCGGCCCGCGCCGTGGTGGACCGGCTCCGATTCAACAGGCCGCTCCGGTGGTGGAAGCGGGACCCGTGGTGCAAGAGGCTCCGGCCGACATGCCGCAACCGGCGCGTCAGACCGCGCCCATCATGCCGCCACTCGCGCCGCCGCAGCCCAATTGGAAGCAGGAATTGAAGCAGGATTCGGCGGAGCCGCCCGTTGCCGGCGCCGAGCCGGGTAGCGAAAGCCAGAATTAGCAGGACGGAGATTACGACGCCATGTTGATGCCAAAGAAGGTCAAGTACAGAAAGCAACAGCGCGGACGGATGGCCGGGAAAGCCTGGCGCGGTTCCGAGCTGGCCTTCGGCGACTTCGGTTTGAAAGCTATGCGCTGCGGTTGGGTCACCGACCGTCAGATTGAAGCCGCGCGCGTGGCCATGACACGCTTCATCAAGCGCGGCGGCAAGGTGTGGATCCGGTTGTTCCCGGATAAGCCCATCACCAAGAAGCCGGCGGAAACCCGTATGGGTAAGGGCAAGGGCGCTCCGGAGCAGTGGGTGGCGGTAATTCGTCCGGGCAAGATCCTGTTTGAGATGGAAGGCGTGCCCAAGGCCACCGCCGATGAAGCCATGCGGCTGGCGGCGGCGAAGATGCCGATCCCTTGCAAGATGGTGGCGCGGCCCGAGGTGGGCTAGCCGGGCCAGGAGGAATCGAGATGAAAGCCGACAAATTCCGGGAACTGGATACCAAGGAATTGGGTTCGCAGGTGCGCGGCATTGAAGAGCAGTTGTTCCGCCTGCGGTTTCAGATGTCCATGGGCCAGATGGAAGGTTTGAAGAAGTTCCGCGCCCTGAAGAAGGACATGGCGCGCCTACAGGGCATCCTGCGCGAGCGCGAATTGAGCGCGCAGAAAGGTTAAGGACGACGATGACCGAGGAAAAAACCGCGGGGCGCAAGAACGAAAAAGTTGGCCAGGTGGTGTCGGCCAACATGCAGAAAACCATCGTGGTGCAGGTTTCGCGCCGGGTACCGCATCCGGTCTATAAGCGGATCATCACCAAGCGGAAGAAGTTCTACGCGCACGATGAAAGCGCGACGGCCAAAGTGGGCGACGTTGTGCGCATCGTGGAATGCCGGCCGCTGAGCCGCCTGAAGCGGTGGACGCTGGCTGAAGTGGTACGGCGCGCGGCGCAGGTGGGCGTGGAGCCGGAGAGTTTGGACACGCTCGCGACGGCGCCGGTGCCGACGGGCAAAAACAAGTAGGCGGGCTAGGAGAACGTCATGATTGGAATGCGAACAATCCTCGAGGTGGCCGACAACAGCGGCGCCCGCAGACTGAGTTGCATCCTGCCGCGCGGCGGCGACAAAGGCCTGAGAGCGGGCCTGGGCGACGTGATCACGGCCAGCGTGAAGGAAGCGGCTCCGGATTCGCAGGTGAAGAAGGGCAAGGTAGTGCGTTGCGTGATCGTGCGGATGAGAAAGGAAACGCGCCGCAAGGACGGGACCTACATCCGGTTCGATTCCAACGCCGCCGTGTTGATTAACGAAGTCGGCGAACCGATCGGTACGCGTGTGTTCGGGCCGGTGGCGCGCGAGTTGCGCGACAAGAAGTTTATGAAGATCGTTTCGCTCGCTCCGGAGGTGATCTAATGGCGCGGCCATTTCGTAAGAAGGCGCCGGAAACACCGGTGCGCGTCGACATCAAGAAGAACGACATCGTCAAGGTCATTGCTGGCCGCGACAAGGGCAAGCAGGGACGCGTATTGAGCGTGGACCGCGAGCGCGGCAAGCTTCTGGTTGAGCACGTCATGATGGTGAAGCGGCACACGCGGCCGAACCCGCAACGCCAGATCAAGGGCGGCATCGCCGAGCGCGAAGGTCCCATCGCGGCTTCCAACGTGATGTTGGTGTGCGCGGCTTGTGGGCCGGTGCGCGTGGCGCACAAGGTGGACAAGGCCGGCGGCAAGGCGCGGCGGACCAGGGTATGCCGCAAGTGCGGCGCGACGCTGGACCGTAAGGCTTAAGCGGGCTGGATAAGGGATTTCGCCATGAAAGCTAGGCTGAGAGAGAAATATCAGAAGACGGTGATTCCGGGGCTGGTCAAGGAGTTCGGTTACACGAACCTGATGGCCGTTCCGAAGATGGAAAAGATCAGCATCAACATCGGAATGGGCGAAGCCACGCAGAATCCCAAGCTGATGGAAGGCGCCGTGGCCGAGTTGATGCAGATCGCCGGCCAGCGCCCGGTGGTGACCAAGGCGCGCAAGTCGATCGCCGCTTTCAAGCTGCGCGAGGGTATGTCGATCGGCTGCATGGTGACCTTGCGTGGCGATCGCATGTACGAGTTTTTCGACCGGCTGGTCAACGTGGCGCTGCCGCGCGTGCGCGACTTCCGCGGCGTGTCGACCAAGTCGTTCGACGGGCGCGGCAATTATACGCTGGGCCTGAAGGACCAGTTGGTATTTCCCGAGATCGACTATAACAAGGTCGAGAAAACCAAGGGATTGAATATCTGCATCACGACCACGGCGAAGACGGATGCCGAAGGGCTGGCGTTGCTTAAGCAGCTCGGCATGCCGTTCCGGCAATAGGGCCGCGGGACAAGAGGGAATCACTGATGGCAACAACGGCCAAGATCGCCAAAGAGAAAAAGAAGCCGAAGTACAAGATCCGCTTGCGCAACCGCTGCTTCCGCTGCGGGCGGCCTCGTGGATACATAGGCAAGTTCAACCTGTGCCGGATTTGCTTCCGGCAACTCGCTCTGGCCGGTGAAATTCCCGGCGTGATCAAGGCGAGCTGGTAGAAAGGCGGAGAGGACGACGATGATGGTATCGGACCCGGTCGCCGACATGCTGACCCGAATCCGCAACGGGCTGGCGGCGCGTCATACGAAAGTGGATGTTCCGGCCTCGCGGCTGAAGGGCGAGATTGCGCGGATCCTTCGGGAAGAAGGCTATGTCGCCAATTACAAGCTTGCCGAGGAAGGTTCGCGCAAGCTCATCCGGATTTACCTCAAGTACACGGCGGCGAATGAGCCGGTGATCTCGACGATTGAGCGGGTATCGCGGCCCGGCAACCGGGTGTACGTGGGAAGCCAGGAAATCCCGCGCGTACTCGGCGGCATGGGAATCAACATTCTCACCACGCCGAAGGGCGTGATGACTGGCCGCAATGCGAAAAAGGAAGGACTGGGCGGAGAGATTCTCTGCCAGGTCTGGTAGGCGCGACGCGGGAAGCGGAGTGGATTGAGCCATGTCAAGAGTTGGAAAAAAGCCGATTCCTTTGCCGAAAGGCGTCAAGGTAACCATCGGCGAGACATTGCAGGTGGAAGGTCCCAAGGGCAAGTTGTCGGTGCCGATTCCGGCGGGAATCGAAATCCGGCAGGCTGATGCGCGATTGGAGTTGGTGCGCTCGGGCGACGAGAAGGCCGCGTTGCACGGACTGACGCGGGCGCTGGCGGCCAACGCCGTGCACGGTGTCGCGAACTGCTTCACCAAGGACCTGGACATCGTCGGTATCGGTTACCGCGCCGACGTCAAGGGCAAGGTGATCACGTTCAGTCTGGGGTATTCGCACCCCATCGAGTTCCTGTTGCCCGACGGGATCGACGCGAAGATCGAGAAGCAGACGCACATCACCCTGAGCGGCTTCGACAAACAACTGTTGGGGCAAGTGGCCGCCGACATACGCGCGCTGCGGCCGCCGGAGCCTTACAAGCAGAAGGGTATCCGGTACACCGGTGAAACGCTGCGCAAGAAGGTCGGTAAGACCGGGGCGGGTGGCAAATGATACGTAAGATTTCCAAGGACGATGTCCGCCGGAAGGTGCATCTCAGAATCCGGCGCAAGGTGCGGGGCACCAGCGAGCGGCCCCGGCTGGCTGTGTTTCGCAGCCTGAAGAACATCTACGTGCAAGTGATCGACGACACCGCAGGCAAGACCCTGGCGTCGGCCAGCACGGCCGAGAAGGGCAAGCCGGTGGCGGGCGGCGGCAATTTGGAAGGCGCGCGCCAAGTGGGCAAGTTGATTGCCGCGCGGGCCAAGGAAAACGGGATCGGGAAGGTCGTCTTCGACCGCGGCGGTTATCTCTACCATGGGCGCGTGAAGGCCCTGGCCGATGCCGCGCGGGAAGCCGGACTGGAGTTTTAGGCGCATGGCAGCCACGAATATACTCAAGCGAATCGATCCGGCGACGCTCAGCCTGAAAGAGCAGGTGGTCGCCATCAACCGCGTGACCAAAGTGGTCAAAGGCGGCAAGAACCTGAGCTTCTCGGCGCTGGTAGTGGTAGGCGATCCGGCTCAGAAGGTGGTCGGCTTCGGCACGGGCAAGGCCCGCGAAGTACCGGCAGCCATCAAGAAGGGCATCGAGTCGGCCAAGAAGAACCTGCGCAAGGTTCACGTGCTGAGCACCACGATCGCGCACCCTGTGTTGGGACGCTTCGGCAGCGGACAAGTGCTGCTGAAGCCGGCTCCGGCAGGTACTGGCGTGATCGCCGGCGGCCCGGTGCGCGCGGTCATCGAAGCCGTGGGGATTCCGAACGTGCTCACCAAGAGCATCGGTTCGCATAACCCGCATAACGTGGTGAAGGCCACCATCGTGGCCCTCGAACAGCTTCGGGACAAGGCCGCGGTAGCGGATCTGCGTGGCCTGCCCGTGGAGAAAATCTAACAGGGCTGGGCGCTAGAGCCCGGCCCGAAAGAGTGCACTATGGCGGAAGCGAAGATCAAAATTAAGTTGGTGCGCAGCCCGATCTGCACGCCCGAAAAGCACAAGAAGGTCGTGCGTGGTTTGGGCTTGCGTAAGATCGACCAGGTGGTCGAGCGCCCCGACACGCCCAGTTTTCGCGGCATGGTGGCCAAGGTGCCGCACCTGGTCGCGATCGTGGATTGAAGGATGAGGCTCCTATGAATCTCAGCGGACTGAAACCTCCCAAGGGACAAAAGAAAGTTGCGCGACGCATCGGTCGCGGTATGGGCACCGGTCGCGGCAAGACCTCGGGTCGAGGCCAGAAGGGCCAGAAGTCGGTTAGCGGCTTCCGCCAGATGCGGGGATTTGAAGGCGGCCAGATGCCGCTGCACCGCCGTTTGCCGAAGCGGGGTTTCACCAACATTTTCCGGAAAGAGTGCGCGATCATTAACGTCGGAGTGCTCGAAAAGCTCTCCGGCGACACGTTCGATCCGCAAAGCCTAGTCAGCGCCGGTGTAGTGAAGAAGCTCGGCGCGGGCCTGAAGGTTCTCGGCACCGGCGAGTTGACGCGCAAGATCACGGTGCGTGCGCACCAGTTTTCCGAATCCGCCGCGGCGAAGATCAAGGCCGCCGGTGGCGTGGCAGAGGTAATCGAAACCGGCAAGCAGTAGCCGGTCTGGCAGGAAGCTCATGAACAAGCTCTTCGAAGCCGTAGCGAACGTCTTCCGGGTTCCCGACCTGCGGAAGCGAGTGCTGTTCACGTTGGGGTTGCTGGCGATTTACCGGTTGGGTGGGCACATTCCCACGCCCGGTATTAACGCGGATCTACTACAGGAATTCTTCCAGCGCAATCAAGGCACTCTGTTCGGGTACATTGACCTGTTTTCGGGGGGCATGTTCCGGCGCTTGACGATCTTCGCCCTGGGCATCATGCCGTACATTACGGCGTCGATCGTGTTGCAAGTGCTTTCGGTCGCCATCCCGACGCTCGAGAAGCTCCAGAAAGAAGGCGAGCTCGGCCGGCGCAAGATCACGCAATGGACCCGCTATCTGACGGTGGGTCTGTCGCTGTTCCAGTCGTTCGGCATCGCCATGAGCTTGCAGCAGAGCGACGGCAATTTCGTTATTAACCCCGGTCCCGGCTTCATTCTGATGACCATGCTGACGCTCACTACCGGCACGGCCTTCATCATGTGGCTGGGCGAGCAGATCAGTGAGCGCGGCATCGGTAACGGCATGTCGCTGATTATCTTCACCGGTATCGTGATCGGGTTGCCCAATGCCATAGCGGAGATCTACCGCAATGTGTTCGTCACCCGGCAGTGGAATGCGTTCCAGATGATCATCATCCTCGCGGTGATGGTGGCGGTGGTCGGCTTCATCGTGCTGGTTGAGCGCGGCGAGCGCCGCATCCCTGTGCAGTACGCCAAGCGCGTGGTGGGACGCCGAGTGATGGGCGGCCAGGCGACGCACCTTCCGCTGAAGGTCAACGCCGGCGGCGTGATCCCGGTGATCTTCGCCAGTTCGATTCTGGCTTTCCCGCAAACGCTGCTGCAGGTTCCGGCATTAAAAGATAATCCATGGGTAACCGGCATGTTGGGCGCCATTCGCTTCGGTGAGCCGCTTTACGCGCTGCTGTTCGTCACGGGCATCATTTTCTTCTGTTTCTTCTACGTGTCGATCATTTTCAATCCGAACGAAGCGGCCGACAACATGCGCAAGTACGGTGGCTTCATTCCGGGTATCCGTCCGGGACGCAACACAGCCGACTACATGAACAAGATCCTCACCAAGATCACCGTGGTGGGCGGCTTGTACCTGGCGGTTCTGTCGCTGATTCCGGAAATCATGATCTCGGGCATCAAGCTGCAGCACTTGCCGCTGGCGGGCAACTGGATTGACACGTATTTTCCGCGTTGGATTTTGGACGGTCTGGGCGTGACGTTCTACTTTGGCGGCACCTCGCTGCTGATTGTGGTGGGCGTGGCCATGGACACGGTCAACCAGGTGGAAGCGCAGTTGATTATGCGGCATTACGAAGGCTTCACGCCGCGCGCGGGTAGAATCCGCGGGCGCAGGGCCACGTGGTCGTAAGGTAAAAGGGACTCGATGAAACCGATCGCACTGATTCTGCTCGGCCCTCCCGGTTCGGGGAAAGGCACGGTGGCCAAGTCGCTGAGTACGCACTTCGCCATCCCGCACGTTTCCACCGGCGACATTCTCCGGGAAAACGTAAAGGCCGGCACCGAACTCGGCAAGGAAGTGCAAGCCATCATGGATTCGGGCAAGCTGGTGAGCGACCAGCTTATGAATCGCGTGGTGGAAGACCGCCTGGGCCGCGCCGATTGCGCCCAGGGTGTGATTCTGGACGGATATCCGCGCACCATCGAACAGGCCAAGGTGCTGGAAGGCATTCTGGCGAAGGTCGGGCTCGACACCGTGATTCTGTATCTCACGGTGGACTACGAAATCATCGTGCGCCGGTTGGGCGCGCGGCGTAGCTGCCCGGTGTGCGGCACGGTTTATAACTTGGCCTCGAAGCCTCCCAAGAAGGCTGGGGTTTGCGACGTTGAAGGCGCGGAATTGATCACGCGCAACGACGACAAGGAAGAAGTGATTCGCAAGCGTCTGGTGGCGTACGATCAGCAGACGCAGCCGCTGGTGGATTTCTACCGCGCGCGCGTGAGCCGTTTCCACGAAGTGGTGGGCGGTGAAGAGACGACGCCGGAACAGAACGCCGCCAGCGCCATCCGCGCGGTCGAGCAAGGATGATTATTCGGAAAAACGCCGCCGAGCTGGAGAAGATGCGGCGTAGCGGGTTGTTGGTCTGGCAAGTGTTGCAGCAACTCGCGAGTATGATTAGAGAAGGCGTGACCACGATGGACCTGGAGGTCACGGCCGAGCGAATGATCCTGGACGCTGGGGCAAAGCCGGCGTTTAAAGGATACTATTCGGCGGCGGCGGGCAACCGGTACCCGTTTGTGTTGTGCACGTCGGTGAATGAAGAGATCATTCACGGGATGCCGAGCGCGAAGCGGGTGTTGAAGGCGGGCGACGTGGTTTCGATCGACACGGGCGCTCAGTTGGAAGGGTATTTTGGGGATTCGTCGGTGACCATCCCGGTGGGTGAGATCGCCGACGAGACCAAACGGTTGTTGCAGGTGACGCGCGAGGCGTTGGAATTGGGAATCGCGCAGGCGAAACCCGGCAACCGGTTGTTTGATATTTCGGGCGCCATCGAGAAGCACGTGGTTTCGAACGGTTTTTCGGTGGTCCGGGAGTACGTGGGACACGGAATTGGAACGCAGCTTCACGAGGAGCCGCAGATTCCGAATTACGTGGACCGCAAAAGCGAGAACCCGCGCCTGAAAGAGGGCATGGTGCTGGCCATCGAACCGATGGTGAATGCGGGCCGGCCCGAGTGCAAGGTGCTCGCTGACCGTTGGACGGCGGTGACCGTGGATGGACGTTGCTCGGCGCATTTCGAGCACACCGTTGCGGTGACTGAAAACGGGCCGTGGGTTTTAACGCGTCCTTGATAGAGAGCGCGGCATGGATTTGGAAGCCGGTCGCGGCGATGTGAAGCCGGGTGTGGTGGCGAGCGTGATTGAGTTGCTGCCCCGTTCGGTGTACCGGCTGGAGTTGGAAGACCGCAGGCAAGTGCTGGCGCACTCGGCCGGCCGGCGGGAAGTGAATTTTGTCCGGTTGCGGCCGGGCGATAGGGTACGAGTGGTGATTTCGCCCCATGACAACACGCGGGGACGGATCACCGAGTTGTTGGACAAAGATTAGCCGCCGAGCTTCGGCAAGCGGGAAATGAGATCATGAAAGTACGGGCTTCGGTCAAAAAAATGTGCGTGAAGTGCAAAGTCATCCACCGCAATGGCGTGGTGCGAGTGATTTGCAGCAATCCCAAGCACAAGCAGCGTCAGGGGTAGCGAGAGGAATTTATGGCACGCATCGCAGGCGTCGATCTTCCGGCGAAGAAGACAATTGAAATTGGGCTCACCTATATTTACGGCATCGGGCGCACGCGCTCGAAGTCGATTCTGCACCGCGCTTCGATTGGCGCGGAAAAGAAGGTGAGCGACCTGAGTGAAGAGGAGGTTGCCCGCATCCGCCAGATCATCGAAGATGAGGGGGCGGTGGAAGGCGATCTTCGCAAGGAAATCTCGCTGAACATCAAGCGGCTCATCGAGATGGGTTCGTACCGCGGTTCGCGGCACCGCCGTGGGCTGCCGGTGAGGGGTCAGCGCACACACACCAACGCGCGCACGCGCAAGGGACCGCGGCGCGGCACGGTCGCCAACAAGAAGAAGTCGGCGTCGAAGACATAGTCGGGGAAACGAGCATCTATGGCAAAAGCACCCGCCAAAGCAGGAAAGAAGAAGTCATTCAAAAAGAAGGAAAAGAAGGTTATCCCCGTTGGGGTGGTGCACGTTCAGGCCACTTTCAACAACACCATCATCACGATTACCGACACGGTCGGCAACGTGGTGTCGTGGTCGAGCGCTGGTTCGCTCGGGTTCCGGGGATCGCGCAAGGGTACTCCGTACGCCGCGCAGCAGGCGGCCATGACGGCGGCAAATAAGGCCAAGGAAGCCGGCATGCGCACGGTGCGTGTGAAGGTGAGCGGACCGGGTTCGGGCCGCGAGTCGGCGGTGCGCGCCCTGGCGGCGGTGGGTATGGACGTCAAGGCGATCCGCGACGTCACGCCGATTCCGCATAACGGTTGCCGGCCGCCCAAGCGCCGCAGAGTTTGATTTTTATGGGCGGGAGCAGTTCCCCGCCCTGTGTGGAAGCGGGATGAAAGCTCGCCAGAGCTGTAAACCGCACCTTGGAAGAAAAGGTAAGGAGAGAGAATGGCAAGATACACAGGCGCTGTTTGCCGGCTGTGCCGGCGCGAAGGCATGAAGCTGTTCCTGAAGGGAGAGCGTTGCCACAGCGAGAAGTGCGCGATCGAGAAGCGTAACTTCGTCCCCGGCCAGCACGGCCGCGACCGTAAGCCCAAGATCGTGGGTTACGGTTTGCAGTTGCGCGAAAAGCAGAAGGCGCGCCGTATCTACGGGGTGCTTGAACAGCAGTTCCGCAATAATTTCGAAAAAGCGGCGCAGAAGAAAGGCATCACCGGCGAGAACATGCTGGGGATGCTCGAACGTCGTTTGGACAACGTGATTTACCGGATGGGTTTCGGGACCAGCCGCGCGCAGTGCCGTCAGATTGTCCGTCACGGCCACATACAGGTGAACGGCCGCAAGGTCAACATTCCGTCGTTTGTGGCCAAGCCGAACGACCTGGTGGAAGTGCGCGAGAAGAGCAAGAAGAACCCCACCATCCTGGCCGCGCGCGACGCCACGGCGCACGCGCCCTGCCCGAACTGGCTGGAAGTAGACCGCGAAGCGCTGAAGGGCCGCATCATCGGCATGCCGAAGCGCGAGGAGTTGGTCCAGATCCAGCTTAACGAGCAGCTGATCGTGGAGTTGTACTCGAAGTAAACGGACACGGGAAGCCGCGCCCGGCGGCGCGGCGGTGAAGTGGGCAATTCGGGCACACTCGAGGCGAGGAAATTAAGCATGTTCAAAGGATTTCAGAAGCCAAAGCGGTTGGTTGCGAATACCGAGACGCTAACGGACCGGTATGGCTCGTTTTCAGCCCAGCCATTTGAGCGGGGCTTCGGAACTACCATCGGAAACAGCTTGCGCCGCATCCTGCTGAGTTCGATCGAAGGGGCGGCCATCACGGCGGTGCGGATCGAAGGCGTGGCGCACGAGTTCAGCTCGATTCCGGGTGTGGTCGAGGACGCCACCGACATCATCCTCAACCTCAAACAGATCCCGTTCAAGATGACGGGGCCGGAAACCACCAAGACCATTCGCCTCACCATCGAAAAACAGGGCGAAGTGGTCAGCGGACAGATTGAATCCGATCCGTCGGTGGAAGTGCTGGACCGCACGATGCACGTGGCCACGGTGGGCGAGGGTGGCAAGCTGTCGATTGAAATGCGCATCAAGCAAGGCCGCGGCTACGTCAGCGCGGACCGCAACTTCGATGAGGATCTGCCGCTCGGCTACATCCCCATCGATTCGGTGCACTCGCCGGTGCGCAAGGTGAACTACGCGGTGGAAGCGTCGCGGCTCGGCCAGATGACCGACTACGACAAGCTCAACCTGGAAGTCTGGACCAACGGCGCCATCTCGCCGCAGGATGCCATCGGGCAGGCCGCCAAGTTGCTGAAGGATCACATGTCGATCTTCATCAACTTCGAGGAGCTGGCCGAGACGCCGGAAGAGCCGGCCGAGCGCGCCATGAGCCAGTTGCAGGAAGTGCTCAACCGCTCGGTGGAAGAATTGGAACTCAGCGTCCGGTCGTACAACTGCCTGAAGAACGCCAACATTCAAACCATTGGCGATCTGGTGCAGAAGACCGAGGCCGAAATGCTGCGCACCAAGAACTTCGGCCGCAAGTCGCTCAACGAAATCAAGGAAATCCTCGGCGGTCTGGGGCTAAGCTTCGGCATGAAGTACGACGCGCAGGGACGCCTGGTGCTGCCCGGCGGCGGCGTGCCGCCCGTGGTTAGCTCCGACGACGTGATCGGCTCGAATATGCTGGACGAACCCGAAGCCGAGGAACCGGAAGAACCAGAAGAACAGGAAGCCGGCGAGATCAGCGAATAAGGAAGTCAACGATGAGACACAGACGAGGTGGATACAAACTCAAGCGCGACAGCGCCGCGCGGAAGGCGCTGCTGCGGGGCCTGGTGACCAGCGTCATCGAACAGGAGCGCGTCATCACCACGGTGCCCAAGGCCAAAGCCGTAAAACCGCTGGTCGAACGGATGATCACGCTGGCTAAACGCGATACGCTGCATACACGCCGGCAAGCCGCCTCGTTCCTGGAGACCCCGGAATCGGTGAAGAAGCTTTTCGAAAAGCTGGGTGCGCGGTTCGGCCAACGCAACGGCGGCTACACGCGCATCGTCCGGTTGGGCTTCAGAAAGGGCGACGGCGCCGAGCAGGCCATGTTGGAACTGGTTGGTTCTGAACTGGTTAAGCGCGCCTCCGAACGCGCCAAGCGCCGCGAAGCCAAGCTCCAGGCTTTGAAGGAAGGCCGCGAGTTCGAGGGCGAAGTTGGACCGGAAACCAAGCCGGAAGCCTAGACAATACACATCTAAAATAAAGAGCGCAAAGGGCTTAGTTGGACGCCTGATGCGCTCTTTTTTTGTGCCCAAAAATATCTGCCCATTATTGCTAATTTTTCTTGACAGCTATGCACTCATATTTTATTATTGAGTTGTAGGCAACAAGGAGGCTCAAAACAATATGGCTATCACCAAATACGACCCGTTCGCTGAGTTGGCGGAGTTCCCAACCGGTATCCGCCTGTTCCAGGATGCCGTCAGCCGGCTCTTCAGTGAGCCGCCTGCGACGCGTCCCTGGGCGCCGCCCGTGGATATCTATGAGAACGAGAACGAACTCGTGCTGAAAGCCGACGTTCCGGATGTCCCGCTCAACGACATCAAGATCCAGATCGAGAACGGCACGCTCACCATTCAGGGCGAGCGTAAGTTCGAAAAGACCGAAGGCAAGGGCGGCTACCACCGCATCGAGCGCAGTTACGGCACCTTCGTGCGGTGCTTCAGCCTGCCGGACAGCGTGGACGCCGAGAAGGTCAAGGCCGACTACAAGGGCGGCGTGCTGACCGTCACGCTGGCCAAGAAGGAACTGGCCAAACCGCGGACTATCAAAGTCGACGTAAAGCCCAACTGAGCCACGATCACAACGCGCACATTACGGGGACGGTTCTGACAAGGGCCGTCCCCGATTTGTCTGTGTGAGAATAAGAACAGGACGCCCCACATGAACTCATTGAAAACTGTTCTCCTACTCGGGTTGCTGACCGCGCTACTGCTGGTTGGCGGCGAAGCCGTTGGCGGACGCGGCGGCCTTTATATCGGGTTCCTGCTGGCGATCGTGATGAACTTCGTCAGCTATTTCTTTTCCGATAAGATTGCCCTGTCGATGTATTCGGCGCAGCCGGTAAGTGAAACCGAGAATCCGGAAATCTACCGCCGCATTGGTCCGATTGTGAGAAACCTGGCCGCGAGCATGAACCTGCCCATGCCGAAGCTCTACGCGATACCGGAGGATTCACCGAACGCCTTCGCCACCGGGCGCAATCCGTCACACGCCTCGGTAGCGGTGACCGGTGGACTGCTTTCGATCATGGACGATCACGAGTTGGAAGGCGTGTTGGCGCACGAGTTGGGGCACGTGAAGAATCGCGACATCCTGGTGAGCTCGATCGCGGCCACGCTGGCGGCGGCCATCACGATGGTGGCGCGCATGACCATGTTCTTCGGTGGCGGGCGTAGCGACGACGACGATGGCGACAGCGTCGTCGGCATGATCGTCATGATGATCGTGGCGCCGATTGCCGCGCTGCTGATTCAGATGGCCATTTCGCGCACGCGCGAATTCGGTGCCGACGCAACCGCGGCGCAATACGCGGGCGGGCCGTTCGGCCTGGTGAGCGCGCTGCAGAAGCTCGAGAACTGGTCGCAACGCGTTCCCATGGACGCATCGCC
The DNA here is from genome assembly GCA_964505625.1 of uncultured Solibacteraceae bacterium. Taxonomy (GTDB): domain Bacteria; phylum Acidobacteriota; class Terriglobia; order Bryobacterales; family Bryobacteraceae; genus JAJFUV01. Next base: position 17,577 of record CAZDIZ010000095.1, read on the forward strand.
AGCAACCGCGCACATGTTCATCATCAAGCCGTTTACCGGCTCGTCGCTGATGCGGTTGTTTTCCACGCACCCTTCCACCGAACAACGGATCGAGCGCCTGATGGCGCGCAGCTAGGCGAACGCCTTTGACATCCTATTCGACGGTTCGAATCTCGCGTAAGGGAGCCGGGCGTGTCGCGTCCGGGCATCCCTGGGTTTTCTCGAGCGATGTGGAAGATCGCGGCGAAGCCAGCCCCGGCGCTGTTGTGCGCGTGGTGGATGCGCACGGGCGCCCGCTCGGCGTGGCCCACTACAGCGCCGCGTCGCAGATCACGCTGCGAATGCTTTCGCGCGAACCGGCGACGGTGGATCGCGAGTTCTTCCTGAAGCGAATTCGCGCGGCGGCGGCGCACCGTACACGGGTGGTCGAGAATGCGAACGCGTATCGCCTGGTACACGCGGAAGCAGACCTGTTGCCCGGCCTGATCGTCGACCGTTACGACGACGCCTACGTGATGCAGACGCTCGACCAGGGAATGGACCGCGTCCGCGACACGCTGGCATCGTGCCTGGAAGAGCTGTTCCACCCGCGCGCCATCGTATTGCGCAACGACGTGGCGGTGCGCACCAAGGAAGCACTGCCACTGGAATCGCGCCTGCTCGTGGGCGCGCTGGACGGTCCGGCGAGTGTCCGCATGAACGGCCTCACGTGGCAAGCCGATCTGCTGCACGGACAGAAGACCGGCGTGTTTCTGGATCAGCGCGAAAACTATCTTGCCGCGGCGCGCCACGCGCACGGCGATGCGCTGGACTGCTTCACTTCCACCGGCGGCTTCGCGCTGCACCTGGCCTCGCGCTGCAAAACGGTGGAGGGCGTGGATTCGTCGGCCGAAGCGTTGGCAACGGCGGAGGCCAACCGCGCGGCCAACGGTGTCAAAAACGTCCGCTTCCTGGAAGCCAACGCCTTCGACCTGTTGTCGGGCTACGCCGCGTCGGGACGGCGCTTCTCGACCGTGGTGCTGGACCCGCCGGCGTTCGCGAAATCGCGCGGGGCCATGTCGGGCGCGGTGCGCGGCTACAAAGAAATCAACCTGCGCGCCTTGAAGCTGCTTTCTCCCGGCGGTATTCTAGTCACCTGTTCGTGTTCGTTTCATGTGAGCGAAGCCATGCTGCTGGAGACGGTGGCCGAAGCGGCGCTGGACGCGCATCGCACGCTGCGTGTGCTGGAGCGGCGCACGCAGTCAGCCGATCATCCGATTCTGCTCACCGTTCCGGAAACGCACTATCTGAAGTGTCTGGTGCTTGAGGTGCTCTGAAGAAATCATGGCGGATCAAAACTTGCCGACTGAAGGCGGGGTGCGGGAAACTGGGCATGTGGCCGAGTCTTGCACCTGCGGAGCACAACTTCCCCCCGACGCGCTCTTCTGCCATAAGTGTGGGAAGCCGCAGCGGGAGATCGTCGCCGTGGAGACGCCGCGCGCCGAGTTCGCGTCGGTGCCCGAGCCCATCGCGATAGCGGCGCAAGTGCCCGCGCCAACGCCGGGCGCGCCGCCGGAAATCGGATTCCACAACGGTCCGGCCGTGCGCAGCGCGCTGCTTGCGGCGGTCGTATCGAACTTGCTGATCTTCCTGCCCACGCCGATCTACCTGACCGCGCCGTGGATGGTGGGCTGGCTGACGTTCGCGGGTTTTCTGGCCGTGCGATTCTACCTGCGGCGGACGAGTCTTCCCGTCACCGTGCGCGGCGGGTTCCGCATGGGCTGGATCACCGGCATCTTCTGTTTCCTGATTGCGATGGTGTCGTTCACCATTTCGATCATCACGATCGCGACGCAGCAGGGCGGGCTGGTGGCGTTTTACCGCAAGCAGTTCACCGGCCGCGTGCCCGCCGGCGTGGACTTGAATCAGATGCTGCAGATGCTGGAGTCGCCCGCGGCGTTGGGGCTGATGCTCACCTTCGCGCTGCTGCTGTTGTTCTTCGTCTACACGCTGCTGCCGACGGTGGGCGGAGGGCTCGCCGCGCGTCTGCTGGATCGCAATTCCTCACCCCGCTGATTGGGCGTCCTGATAGCGTTTCACAATCGCCACACCCACGAAGATGATCGCCATGGCGAAGGTGTCGCCGAGTGTGAACGCCTCGCGGTAAACGATCCAACCGAGTATCACGGCCACCACGGGATTGACGTAGGTGTAGAGCGAAACAATGGGCAGCGGCAGATGTTCGAGCGCGTAGAGATACGCGCTATAGCCGACCAGCGAGCCGAAGATCACCAGATAGATGAGCGCGCCTACGCCGCGCGCGTTCCAGTGTATGGGGTGCTCGGGCACGATTGCGGCGGCGGTCAACACCACGATGCCGACGGCGAGCTGCTGCACGCCCGCGCTCACAATCGGATGCGCCAGCGTTTCCTGGCGGCGTTGCAGTAACGAGCCGGTGGTCCAACAGATGCTGCCGGCCTGCAAGACCAGAAAGCCGGCCAGCGTGCTGGCACCAGTTTTCACATCCAACGCATCGGGACCGATCAGCAGCATGGCGCCGGCAAAGCCGACCAACAATCCGATCACCGTCATGCGGTTCAAACGCGTGCCGCCGAGAATGAACGCGTCGATGCCCACCAGCCAGAAGGGCGAAATGGAGATGATCAACGCCGCCATCCCGGTGGGAATCCACTGTTCGGCGTACACCAGCGCGCAGTTGCCCGCGCCCAGGATGAGCATGCCGTTCACAATCGACAGCCAGAGTTCACGCCCACGCGGCAGCCGCGCACGCACCACGCGCGCGCCAACCAGCGTGATCACGCCGGCCAGGAAGAAGCGTGTGCCCACCAGCAGCAGCGGCGGAAACGCCTCCAGCGACATCTTGATGGTGAGATAGGTGGTGCCCCAGAAAATGCACACCGCCACCAACGCCGCATACGCCTTGAATTCCGTGGACACGAATAATTCCCCAGGTTAGCACCCCAAACCGTGATTTCCGAAACCCGCCAATGGGCTAGAATGATGGCTTGATCGTCACCCTCACAATCAATCCGGCCGTCGACCGCAACGTCATGGCCGACCGTCTGGTGTTCGAAGATCGTGCCTACATCCTCTCCACCAGCGAAGCGGCCGGCGGGCGCGGCATCAACGCCAGCGCGGTGATCCATTCGTTCGGCGGAAAGACCATCGCCATCACCACGTCGAGCGCCAAGGGCGGCGCGCGCATTGAACAGATGCTGGATCAATCCAGTTTCCCGGTCGAGTTCGTGCGCATCCGCAACGAGGTCCGCACCAACCTCACCATCACGGACCGGCAGGGGTTGACCATCAAGCTCAACGAACTGGGCCCGTCGATCGACGCGAGTGAATTGAAGCGCGTGGGCAAGGCTGTTGAGAAGCACCTGAGCAAGGCCACGTGGCTGATGTTGTGCGGCAGCCTGCCGCCGGATGTGGCGCCGGATTTCTACGCCAAGATGATCGCGGTGGCGAAGAAAGCGGGCGTGAACGTGCTGCTCGACACTGACGGCGAAGCGCTGCTGGAAGGCTTGGAAGCACACCCGACCGTGGTGGCGCCGAACCAGCAGGAAGCCGAGCGGTTGCTGAACACAGCACTCATCATGCGCAGCCACTTTCTGGACGCGGCCGAGCGCATCAAGGCCATGGGCGCCGAAGGCGTGGTGTTGTCGCTGGGAAGCCGCGGCGCAGTGGGCGCGCGCGACGGCAGACTGTTCGAAGTGATGGCGCCGCGCATCGACGCGGTGTGTCCCATCGGAGCGGGCGACGCGCTGGCGGCGGCCTTCGTCTGGGCCATGGACAACGGCAAGGACTTCGCGGACGCCGTGCGCTGGGGAGTAGCCGAAGGCACAGCCTCGGCAAAGCTGCCCGGAGTGCGCTTCGCATCGCTCGAAGAAGCCAGGCGAATCTACGACAAAGTAGAAGTCCGCGCGGCGCGGTGAGGCGGGAGAGGCATCCTTCAGCCACCTGCCCTACCGATGGCGGAGCGGGCTCAAACACTTGCACCCGGGTAACGACCTCGTCACTCCGCTCAGCAGGCTTGACGCCGTTGGAGTGTCTCGCCCTGGCGACCTACGATATACTGCCTGGTGCCACAATCGCGGGCACAGGTCGATATGCCAATTCCTAAACTGCTATCAGACGACCAATTCAACAGGTTTGACGCTGCAAAGACCCTTTATCTACAGCAAGTCAGTCTGCTGGTGACTTACACAAAGATAGACCTGCAAATCATCGGAGGCTATCTGGGTATTCAAGCCTTCTTCGCTGCCTCGATCCTCAAGGCGCCACTCCGCTCTTGCGCCGTCCAATGGAGCATGACATTGGTGGACGTTGGGTGCATGGGGATTGCTGTGTACTTACTCTTCCGCAGCAAGAAGAGGCGACAAGAGGTCATCGACACGGTTCGTAGGCTCAATGAGGTTCTCGGATACAGCGTGGAAGGCGTCTACCTAGAAAGCGTTTCAATAAATCCGAATCACAAGCCCAAGTTCTGGTTCTGGCCGTACGCGGCATTTCTCGCACTGTCGTTCGCCGGAATGGCTGTGGGTATCTGGGCGAGCTGAACCTTCGATCGTGTAAGTGAAAACCCCAGTCTGTCGCGGCGGCGTGGAGATGCCGATAACATGGAAGCGTGAAGGAACTACCTGCTGGTCGGTGGCGGCCTCTGGATTGTCTTGGCCCCATCTTTCCTTTGATTGCCGCTGCTGTGATGGGAGGACTCGCGGGGCTGTGGCCTTTCGGGTTGCTCGGCTTGGTGTGGCCGTTTCTGAACCCAAGCGCGCCCGTTTTCTGGCCACTGGTGTTGAAGCTCGTCGAAGTGCCGGTACTGTTATTTGCGGCTCTCGCGATTCACGAGCTTGCCCACTACGCCATGGCTCGGGCGTTGGGTGTGAAGTGTGGCATCCGGGGGCGGCCACTTGGTCACAAAGCACGTGAGGGGATGCTGTATTGGCTGGTCGACGTTGACGCGACGCTCACCAGGCGGAAGGAATGGCTTATCACGCTGGCCGGGCCGGTGAGCAATCTGGTGTGTTACCCGCTGGGCTTCGTGGCGTTGAGAAACGCATTCACCAACGGCTTGTTTTTTCTGACGGTGTCGCACGCCATGATGTTCGCCGCGTGCAGCATTGCGGTGGCGGTAACGAGTCTGATGCCGTTCCGGCTGGAAGGTGCGGTCTCCGACGGCGAACGCATACTCGCAATGTGCTTCGAAAAGCGGCGCTGACTCAAGATCAACATCGGTACGTGGCGCCAAGTCTCCAGCACGACCGCGCCGCCGTGTAGGTGAAAACCCCAGTCTGTCGCGGCGGCGTGGAGATGCCGATAACATGGAAGCGTGAAGGAATTACCTGCTGATCGTTGGCGGCGCCTGGATTGCCTGGGGGGCGCTTTGCCTTTGGTTGCGGCGGCTCTGGCTGGTGGGTTTGCGTGGTTGTTTTCGCCGGTGTTGCTGCCGCTTGTGCGGAGTCCACAGGCGCCGTCGAGCAATCCGGTCTTTCTTCGGCTAGCGTGGACGCTTGTCGAGTTGCTGTTGCTGTTCGTTACCGCGATCGCCATCCACGAAATAGGGCACTGCGTTGCCGCGCGTGCGCTGGGCGTCGCGTGCCATCATGCCGGGCGACCGAAGGCGGCGGCGAAGGGCGGGGGGACACTCTATTGGCTGGTCGAGATCGACGCCGATCTCACTCGGCGCCAGGAGTGGCTCATCACGCTGGCCGGGCCCGCGTTCAACATCGCTTGCTACGTGCTTTGCTTTGTCGTGCTGACGCTTGTGCCGCGCGGCGCCGCCGACCAGCATGTGGCGATGCTGGCGGCGTGCAATGCGTCGGTGGCGGTCACGAACTTGATGCCGTTCCGCTTGCAGGACACCGTCTCTGATGGCGAGCGTATGCTGGCGTTGCGGTTCGAGAAACGGACCTGATTCTCAAAACGGCATCGGTACCTGCTGCCAGGTTTCGAGCTTTACGGGGCCGAACAGACCTGATTCGAGCAATGGATCGTCTTTGTTCCAGTGCTTCCAGGTGGTGAATGTCAGCCGGCCGGTGGGGCTCGGTCTGCCGTCGAGCAGCCATTGCGGCCAGCGCTTCAGGCTGGGGCCGTTCCATTCGGCATCTTCCGGCAAGTGCGCGTCTCCAATCAGACGGTTGGGCCACAGGTTCACCACTCGAATTTCCAGATCGTTCGCGCCTGCGCGCGCCGCCGGCGTGATGTCGACGCGATACGGCGGCTTCCATACGATGCCGAGACTCTGGCCGTTCAACAGTATTTCGGCCATCACTTCGACGCGCCCCAGATCGAGGTACAGCCGCCTGCCGGGTGCGATCTCGGGAATCTGAATGCGGCGGTGATAGCTGGCGGTTCCCGAGAAATACTTCACGCCGGGTTCGGGATGCTCGGTCCAGGAGATCAGACGATCCAGCGTGATGCTCGGCGG
>CAZDIZ010000096.1:0-23665 GCA_964505625.1 uncultured Solibacteraceae bacterium
ACCCCGTGCCCGTGCTCGAAGACCAGGCTTCGCTCTACGCCGGCAGCCTGCCCGTCCCGACCATAGTTGATTGGGATGGCGATGGCGCGCTCGACATTGTGGCCGGCAATTCCGAAGGCCGCATTCTGTTTTTCCGTAACCATGGCACTAGCCAGCAGCCGTCGTTCGCGCCCGGTGTCGCGCTCACGGCCGGAGGCGTTGAGATCCATGTCCAGCCCGGCTACAAGGGAGACATTCAAGGACCCGGAGAAGCGCGCTGGGGCTACGTGAGCACAAACGTGATCGATTGGAACGGCGACGGACTGCCCGACATCCTCATGGGCGACTCCCTGTCGCGGCACATGGTCTTCCTCAACCGCGGCACGCGCCGCCAGCCAAAACTCGCCCCCGAGCATCCGCTCTATCTCGATGGTCTCGACCTCCACGGCACATGGCGCGTGCGTCCCGGCGCGGGCAAGCTGGGTGGCCGTATGGCTTACGTCGCGCTGGACGATCAGGATCAGGTCCACCTTTACTGGCGCATCGACGATTTCAACCTCGCCGACGGCGGCAAGCTCCGCATGGAGAACGGTGAGCTCATCACCGCCAACTTCATCGACGCCGGAGGCACCGGCCGCAGCAAGTTCGAGTTGTGCGATTGGGATGCCGATGGCCTGGTCGACCTCATCATCGGAACTCCGCGCCATCATTCCATCCCCAATCCGCAAATCGGACTCCCTCGCGCGGACGGCATGCGCGGGGCTACGGTTCTGTTCCTCAAGAATGTAGGAAACAACCAAGTACCTAAGTACCAGTTTCCGGTCATCTTTCGGCACCGTGGAGAGCCTATTTATCTCGGCCATCATGAGATCGGTGCAACCGCCGGCGCGCTCGGTGGCGCGGCGCCTAACTTAGTGATTTCACGAGAAGATGGACGCCTGTTCTTCTTCGCCCGCCAGCATCTGGAATGGACTCCGCCACGCTAGGGGCACACGGCTAAGTTATGTTTTGCTAAAGCTCAACTCCGGGGCGCCGATGAGCTGCAATAGGGTGAAGGAGCTTCACCCAGAGGAGGCGCCCCATGGAAATTGGGTCGGTACAAACTAACGCTCAAGTGCTCCCAGCCGCGCCGTCTTCGGTGACACCAGACCTGCCTGTCGAAAGAAAGGATATTGTCCAGGCAGTCAAAGCGCTCAGCGAAACGGAACTGTTCGGGCAGAATAATGAGCTCACTTTCGCAATGGACCGCGAAACACGGAAGACTGTCGTGCGGATCATCGACCGGAACACCAACGAGGTTGTCCGGCAGATTCCCCCTGAATCCGTGCTGCAGTTGGCCGAGGATTTGAAGCTGTTGGGAGGGTGAAAGAAACCTTGTTCCAGCGTCCCGAGCAGCCGATGAGTGTTCCTGAGGGCAGTTAAGACTGATGAACGCTCACGACGCTTACCTGGAAAGTAGGATACTTACCGCCGATCCCGTCGAGTTGATTCGAGTGCTCTATCGTGGAGCCATTGAATCTGTCGAACAGGCACGGCAAGCGATGCGGGAAGGCGATATCCCGCGACGTACACGGCATATCAACCGGACCATCGAAATCCTGACCGAGCTAACAGTAAGTCTCGAACGGGGAAGTGAGAATGCAATCGCGCTGAACTTGGCCGAACTCTACGACTACATGCAACGTAGAGTGCTCGAAGCGCACATTCAGCAGGCGGAATCGCCGTTGGCTGAAGTGGGCAAGTTACTCAGGACGGTATTGGAAGGTTGGGATCATTGCCAGCCCGAACTCGCGGCTGACAACGCTGGCAGCGAAGTACAGCCCCAGCCGGAGTACGGCGAAGAGCTGTGTGAATCCTACGCGACGCTGAGCTGTTCGTACTGAAATTCGAAGTGCAGCCGGCGACTACTTTCTTTCGCCGAGTGTGTCGTCGACAATGAGCCGTGCGACTTCGCTCGCCGGGGGATTATAGCGCCCGGCTTGTACTTCCAGACGCAGTTGCTCGATCCTGGCTTCGCGATCAGTCGCGGCCGACAAGTTGGCCGATAGACTCGATATCTCCACCGAGTCGCGTTCGTCGGCCTTGCGCGGCCCCTGAACGCCCTTGCCACCCGTCTTGACCGCCGCCTGCTCAACGGCATTGGCTCCCGCAGCCCCGACGTGTGCGTCTTCAATCCGCATCGTATTCCCCTTGTCCTATTCTAACGCTCGGCGGCCGCTACTTCCGGTGCCGTACCGCTATTCTTGCTCGTGAGCCCGCGTACCACCATGCTCGCCAACCCCAAACCACCTTGCTGGGCCATCACCTGCGCCAGGGACTCTTCGCCCAACTCCATCATGGTCATGCCAGCCTGGTCGTCGCCCGTCCCCATCCATCCCTCCGAGGAAGCCGCGCGCATCGATTTGAGCATCTGCGCGATGAGCAACGCTTCAAACTGGGTGGCCGCCTGCTTCACCTTCTCCGGATCGTCCGGCTTGTGCGCGCCGCCGATGCTGGCTTGTGTTCGCGCCGCCGCATTAGTCACCGATGCTAGTTCCGTCATGGTCTAGATGACCTCCAGTTCCGCTTCGATTGCGCCCGCCGCCCGCAGGTTCTGCAGGATCGCGATGATGTCGCGCGGCGTCGATCCGATCGAAGCCAGCGCCCGTACCAACTCTTCCACGGTTGCGCCTTGTTTCAGGACCAGGTTCTTGGCTTTCTCTTCTTTCGCCGCCACGTTCACTTGCGGCACCACCTCGGTCGTGCCTTTCGACAACGGCGCCGGCTGTGAAACCGTGTACGTGGTTTGCACTTCCACCGTCAGCGCTCCGTGCATCACGGCTACCGGAGAAATGCGCACTTCCTTGCCCATCACAATCGTTCCGGTGCGTTCGTTGATGACGATGCGCGCCGGACGGTCCGCGTCGAGCGTTAGGTTCTCCACGGCGGCAATGAACTCGGTCGTGTTGGATTGAAACGTCGCGGGCGTTTCGATCGCCACCAGTCCCGGGTTTTCAGCGTGCGCCACCGGCACACCCTTGGCGAACTTCCGGTTCACTTCGTCGGCAATCCGCGCCGCGGTAGTGAAGTCGGCTTGCCGCAGGTGCAGTCGCAGTTTTCCTGCCAGCACCGGCGCTGGCGACGCTTTCTCCACCAGGGCTCCGCCCGGCATCCGTCCTACGGTGGGGTGATTCAGCGTTTGCGAGTTTCCGCCGCGGCCGGCCACAAAACCACCAGTCACCACCGGCCCCTGCGCCACCGCGTATACCTGTCCGTCGACGCCCTTGAGCGGTGTCAGCACCAACAGCCCCCCCTGCAAGTTCGTGGCGTCGCCTATGGCCGCCGCCGTCACGTCGATGCGTGCACCCGGTTGTGCGTAGGCCGGCAGGTTCGCCGTCACCATCACCGCGGCGATGTTTCGCACCTGAATCGCCGTGGCGCTGACCGCCACGCCCATCTTCTGCAACAGATTCGTCAGCGTCTGCGCCGAAAACACCGTCTGGCGCTTATCGCCCGTTCCCGCCAGTCCCACCACTAACCCGTAGCCGACCAACTGGTTGTCGCGCACGCCTTCCCACGTCGCAAGCTCCTTCAGCCGCGTCGCCGCGCGCGACGGCAACGCCGCCAGCATCGCTCCAATCACAACAACTGCAATGAGACTCCGCATATCCCGCCTAGAAGGGCAACAATCCCATCAAGATCCGGTAGAGGAAGAACGGCCGCCGTATGGCGTCGCCCACCACCCCTTTTCCGTTGACTCTCACTTCCAGTTGCGCCACCCGGTCCGAAGCGACTGAATTCGCGGGGCTGAGATCCACCGGCCGTATCACTCCACGAACAGACACCACCTGGCGTTCGGAATTCACCATGGTGTCCTTGAAGCCTTCCACCACCAGGTACCCGTTCGGCAGCACGTGCGTGATGCGCGCCGACAGCGTCGTCGTCAGCACCGATTCGCGGCTGGTCTCGCCCTGGCCTTGCAGTTGGGTGTCGCCGGAGAGATTCGTAAGGTTGGCCAGCGGCCCGGCCGCGCGGGTCTGGCCAATCAAGCCCGTGATGGTGTGCTTCGACGACGATGCCCGGGATGACGATGTGCCGCCCTTGGCGATGGCCGAAGCTTTGTCGCTCACCACGATGGTGACCAGGTCATCCACTTGCGATGCGCGCGGGTCGCGCGCAAGGTCCGCAAAGCTCGCTCCAGCTCGCCATAGCGAACCCGGCGTCGAGGCGGCGCTGGCCGCCTGTCCGCGCAGGCTGGCTTCGTGGATGTACTGTTCGAGCGGAGAAACGGGCTTTGGCGGCTCTTTCTTTCGAGCCGCCGCCGGAACCGTCAAAATGACGAACAACGAAATGCAAAGAACAACAAACTCCCTCATACCTTTGGCTTACCTCCCTGTTCGCCGGAACCGGTTGCGACGGCCTTGCCCTTGCTCTCTATGCGTGCCGGAAACAGCTTGCCACTGGACGGGTTCCGCAGCATCACACGCTCACCCGCGCGAGCCCCGGTCTCAGCAACCGCATCCATGGTCAGGACCATCGCGCCACGCCGCACTTCCACCGCCACACGCTCGCCCTTCTCCACTGCTTTCGGTTCCGACAGCAACGCCAGCGGAACAGGCATGCCCGCCTCGATACTGCGGCGTGGGATGCGTCCCACCACCTGCTCGATCTGTCCGGCATCTGTGGATGCAAACGGGGGCCGTTCCCAGTCTTCCAGCGCGACTTGATCCGCCGTGATGCCCTTGCCCGCGGGCAGGTTCTGCTTGGCCACCACGCGCTTTGCAGTGGTGCCGATGATCACCTTGGCCCAGATGGGAAAGCTGCGGCTGGCAGTGTATTTCACGCGGCCTTTCCACATCAGGGCTTCGCCGGGCTGCCAGCGGGTTGTAGGAAGCAGTCCACCGCGGATGAATTCGATTTCGCCCTTCGGGGCGGGCTGGCGGCTGTATTCGCGCAGCTCCACCTTGGCTTTCTCGTCTCCCAGACCGCGCCGTAGCGCAGCCAGTACTGCGGATTCCGAAAGCGGCTCGACCGGCCATTCGAAACACACTCCGGCCGAAAACCTGGTTTCGCTGAGACCGAAGCGCCGCGCCCAGCGCTCCAGATCGGCTGCGGAAAACAGGCGCCGCAGCCCCGGCGTGGGAGTAAAACCGAGCACTTCCGCGCCGGGTGCCGACGCGAAAGCCGGTACGGCTCGCGCCAAGTCCGCCATCGTGATGCGCTCGGCGGCCACCGGCACACAGCCGGCGGCAAGCAACCGGAGGCCGATCAGCAGAAGCGCTAGTCTCATCGCGTTAAGTTATTGACCTGCTGATACATTTCGTCGGAGGCCTTCACCACCTTGGAGTTGGCCTCGTAAGCACGCTGGGCCACGATCAGGTTGATAAACTCCTCGACGACGCTGACGTTGGATTGCTCCTGGTAGCCCTGTAGCAGCGACCCGAGCCCTTCCTGACCGCCCGGCGTTCCGATAATGGGTTCGCCGGAAGCATCGGTCGGAGTGAACAGGTTGCGTCCGATGCTGTTCAAACCGCCGGGGTTAGTGAAATTCGCCAGTTGGATCTGTCCGATGATTTGCGCGGCGGTCTGCCCGGATTGCGTGTAGCTGACGGTCCCGTCGGAGGCGATGGTAACCGATTGCGCCTCGGCCGGAATCGTGATTTGCGGTTCGAGGAGGTCGCCGTCGGCGGTCACCATGTTGCCGTCGCGGTCCAAATGGAACGCGCCCGAACGCGTGTAGGCGATTTCGCCCGACGGCCGACGGATCTGGAAGAACCCGCGGCCCTCGATCACTAGGTCGTAGGCGCCGTTGGTGGTGACGAAGTTCCCCTGCGTGAAGCTGACTTCGTTCGATACCGTGCGCGTTCCGAGTCCCACCTGAAGACCGCTGGGCACCACGGTTTGTGAGCCGGCGGCCGCGCCCGGTTGTACAACGTTCTGGTAGAGCAGATCCTGAAACTGCGCCCGGCGTGCCTTGAAGCCCACCGTGTTGGCGTTGGCCAGGTTGTGGGCGATGTTGTCCACATTCATTTGCTGGGCGGTCATCCCGCTGGCAGCGCTGTATAACGATCGAATCACTTAACTCGAACCTCCTTGCCGAGTCGCCAGCCTGCTAACTCACTTTGGCGACTTCTTCCACCCCGCGGCGGTTCATCTCCGCGCCCAGTGTAATGGCGCGCTGCAACATCTCGAACTGGCGCATCACACTAACCATGCGAACCGCGGCTTCGGCGGTTCCCACATTGGAACTCTCGAGACTTCCCTGCCGCACTTCGGCCGACGAGGCACCGACACCCGTTGTGGCGCTTTTGTCCAGACTGAAATACAATCCACCTTGCTTGGTCAGCGCCGACATGTCGGAGATGCCGGCCACTTCGATGCGTCCAACCTCGGTTCCCTGCTGTTTGACCGTGCCGTCGGGGGCGATTTCCACCGCACGTTCCGGATCGACGGTAATCGTTCCGCCGCCCACCGCGCGCACTGCGTAGCCTTCCTTGGTTTCGAGTACCCCGGTGGCCGAGAGCTTAAAGCCTCCGTAACGCGTGTAGAGCGTACCGTTGGAGCCGTTGACAGCAAAGAAACCGCTGCCCGACAGCGCCAGATCCAGCGAGTTGCCGGTGGGCGTCAGCGTGCCCTGGGAATAATCGGTCCATTGCTTTTCAATGACCGGAGACTCGGCAACGATACCGTTGGCTTCCGGTGCCGCATAGAGACCGTAGAACTCCCGGTCCATCTTGTAACCGGGCGCCGAGGCGTTTGCCAGGTTGTTGGCCAGCATCTCCATCGACTCCATTCGGGCACGGAGGCCGCTGGCGGCCGTAATGGTAAGGCGATCCATGGAACCGCTCCGGATGAAAGTGGAGCAATCCGGATGCCGTTGCAAAAAAATCTGTAAAGGTTGGCACTTTCAACCGATAAGCCCAATGGGTAGGAACTTCTTCAGCGCCAGTTTTTTGCCGCTTGCGGTGCTCCCGTCAAATCCTTGCCCTTGCCCGCGCCCCTAACCCCCTGAATTTTCACGACCCAACATTGGCCCTTGCTGTGCACTTAGAGCGGGCGTGACGGCCGCAATCATCCCGTTTCCCAGCCCAGCGCCGGCAGTGCCGGGACAGGCACTCGATCAAGCCAATGTCCAGGGTCTGGAGACTGGGGAGGCAAGCGCGACAGTCGCAAACGCCCTGGTGTTCGCTCAACTGGTGGAAGCGCTTCTTGGCGACAACTCATTGATTTCCCAGGAAGTTCCACAAGCTGCCCCGGAAGGCACCGAAGCCGCCGCCACGACCGACGACCTGAAATCGACCACTGGCGACGAGACGTCTACCACCTGCGCACGCCCCGAGCTTGTGCTTTCCACTCTGGTTGTGCTGCCCACTCCCGTCCCTGTTGCGGTACCCGCTCCGGCTCCGATTACGGTACCCAAAGTTGAACAGATGGTGGAACCCAGTCCCGATTTGGAAATGGACGCGGCGGAAACCGGCATCCTTACTGTTGAGGACGCGCCGGCGCCTTCGGCTTCCTTTTTTGGTGGCGATGAAACAACCGTGACACGAGTCGCGCCGAAGTCCGACACGGATACTGGCGATGACACCGAGACGGAGGCCCCAACAGTTCCGGTTCGCGAAGCCGCCTCACAACCGCAGATGACTGCAGTGCAAGCCGCGCCCGTAACCGAGCTTCCTGTCCCCGTGGAACTACCGCAGGCCGCACCAACAGCCGAAGCGCGAACGCCGGCCCCTCAGCCTCAGATCGCGCCAGCACAGACCGAAACAGCCAGCACGCCCGTGACACCTGATCGCGTGGAGACCGTGGCGCGGCGTCAAACGAACTCTCAACCGCTGGCCTTCTCTCTACGCTTGTCGCGGCGGGAACAGGACACCAGCGTCGAACCACCAACCGCTACGGTTGGCGAAAGCGAAGCGCCGGCCGAGTCTCTCATCACGACTACCACCGAAGCGGAAACGCCCGAAGTCAAGGTGCCAACCCGAACCTTCGCGGTGGCCAGTCCACGCCAGGCGCCTCTCGCTCAAACTCCCACCGAGAAGGCCACCGTTGCAACGGATCAGGCGGCGTCCCGCACCGAATCCACGCAAACCCCAACGCGCTCGACGCCGGACGTAGAGTTGAAGGCCGCACCCACAGTTCGCCCGCCAAAGGCTCAGCCAGCGGCGGAAACCAGTGCTCCAGCGAAGGAACCGGTCAAGGCGGCCACCGAAATACACCACGCCGATACGCGCCCGGCCACGCCGGTCACAGTGGCGGCACCGAACGCGGATACACAACCCGCGCCCAGCAAGTCGGGACAGCTTCCGGCAGCTCGCACGGAAACCGTCGAAACGGTTAGCGGCAAGCGCATCGACACGGTCCAGCCGCGCACGGCGCGCGACATCGTGGTTCAGATCCCGGTCGAAGCCAGCCGCAAAGTGGAAGTCCAGGTGGCTGAGAAAGCCGGTGAAGTCCGCGTGGCGGTGCATACAGCGGACCCGGAACTCAGCCAATCCTTGCGCGTGGAACTCGGCAGCCTGGTTTCGCGGCTCGAGTCGGCCGGTTACCGCGCGGAAAGCCTCGCACCAACCGAAAGCTTCGTCTCCTCCTCCTCATCAGCCCGGCAGGATCCCTCGAGTTCTCAGCAGGAAGCTTCTCGAGGGTTCTCCGGGCAGGGGCAAGGGTCCGCGGGACAGGGGAGCAACGGCCAGCGCCGCCAGCAGAACGACGGCACGCCCTGGGCCGAACAATTCGCCAGCAGCTTAGCACCAGAGCAAGAGACCGGACAGGAGAGCACACCGTGGCAGTCAATTTTCAATCGGTAACCGACACGTCGTCTGCCAGCAGCACGACGGCGCAGTCCACCTCGACATCGTCGATCAACAAGGATCTCAACAAGAACACATTCCTGCAGTTGCTGGTGGCCCAGTTGAAGTATCAGGATCCTATGAACCCGACCGATGGCGTGCAGTTTCTGACGCAGTTGACGCAGTTCAGCCAGTTGGAGCAGACCATGCAGATCAACCAGCAGGTCACCGACATTCAATCGATCCTGGCAGGAGACGGGACCGGAACCGGGGAGACATCGTCTTCCAAGCAAGCTTAAGGAAGGAATCATTCCATGTTTACTTCATTCTCGACCGCACTGTCAGCGCTCAGCGCGCATTCCACCGCGATTGACGTGGTGGGCAACAACCTGGCGAACCTGAACACGCCGGGTTTCAAGACGAGCGTGGTGTCGTTTCACGATCTGGTGACCCAATCGCTGGGCGCCGGACTTGGCGAAACGCAGGTCGGATTCGGCGTCGGCCGCCCCACCACCATCCGCCAGTTTTCGCAAGGCGCCATCCAGTCGTCCAGTGGTGCACTGGATGCGGCGATCCAGGGCGACGGGTTCTTCATCGTTGAGGACGACTCGGGAGCGTTGCTCTATACGCGCGGCGGGAATTTCCAGTGCGACAAGGCCGGGAACCTGTTGACCTCGACCGGCGAACGGATTCAAGGCTGGACCACGCTGGATCCGACGACCGGAGAAGTGATCACCAGTGGCGCTATCAGCGACATTACAGTGCCGATCGGCACCTTGAAAGCACCGACAACCTCCACACTGTTCTCCTTCGACCTGAATCTGAACGCGTCGGCCTCGGCGGGGCCTCCGGCGGACACTTTCTCCACCGCCATCGAGGTTTACGATTCGTTGGGCAGCTCACACGTGATCACAGTGCAGTTCACCAAGACCGCCACAGCGAACGAATGGGATTATTCGGTCACGGTGCCCGATGCGGATCTGACGGCCGCGTTCACGCCCGTCACCGGGACCATTACCTTCGACGCCAACGGCACGTTGACCTCGCCGGCAGTGACCGACACCATGCCGCAGATCGACATCACGGGTTTGGCCGATGGCGCCAGCGACATGTCGCTCACGTGGAATTTGTACGACGGCTTGATGCCGCGCATGACGCAGTACTCGCAACCGTCCAGTGTGTCGGCCAACGCGCAGAACGGATCGCCGGCCGCGCAATTGGTTCGCGTGGGCCTCTCCAACGGCGGCGAGATCCTGGCCCAATACTCCAACGGCGAACAGGCCGTCGTGGGGCAGGTCGCCATGGCCAGCGTCCGCAACCCCGAGTCGCTGATTGCGATGGGGAACAACAACTACCAGTTGAGCGCGCGTAGTGCGCTGCCCGCCATCGGACTGCCGGGCACGGGCGGCCGCGGTTCGATCCTGGGCGGCGCGGTCGAGTATTCGACGGTGGACATCGCCAAGGAGTTCACGAACTTGATTGTGTTGCAGCGCGGCTACCAAGCCAACACGCGCGTGGTGACAGCTGTCGATGAACTCAGCCAGGAAACGATCAACCTGAAACGCTAAACGGAACTGTTCCGCATAGACCATGACGCCGGCCGAAGCCATCAGCCATTTCGCCGACATCCCCATCGATGTCGAAGTCGAGTTGGACCGCAAACCCATGACGCTGCGCGAGATCCTCGAACTCAATCCCGGCAGCGTGGTGAAGCTGACGCGCTCGGCCGGCGAGAACTTGGATCTCTTTGTCAGCGGAACGCTAGTGGGATACGGAGAAATCGTGATTATCGAGGACATCATGGGCGTCCGCATCACCGATTTCTGGGGCGAGGCGTAACGGGACCGGCGGGAGTACGCAATGGAATTGATGTGGCAAATGGCGGCGGTTGGATTCGTATTCCTGCTGCTGGCGGCAACGCTGTGGTGGCTTCGGGGCAAGGGGATGCTCGCGGTGCGGCGTCCGTTCCGCTCGGGCCAGCCCGCTAAACCGGTGAGTTCCGAAGGACGACTGCACCTGGACCCTCAGCACGCACTTCACTTGGTCCGCTTGGGTGAGCGCGGGTTGCTCGTGGCCACCTACACCGGCGGATGCACGCTGATTGCGGAAGCTCCGTGGAGCGAGTTGTCGGGTGCCCAGAAGACCGCTCCCGACGGCATGCTCGAAAAGGCGGCGCGGGCGTGAATAAGTTGTTCAGAATCCTGCTGCTGCTGTGCCCGGCCGCGCTGCTGGCGGCTCCGGCTTCAAGCCCCGCGTCCATGTTGGGAATCTCGCTGGCCGACGGCAAGAACGGCAACGTGCTCGGCGTGCCCATGCAGATCGTCATTCTGCTGACGCTGCTCACGTTTCTGCCGGCGGCTATCATGTGCGTCACGCCGTTTCTGCGCATCATTGTGGTGCTCCATTTCCTGCGGCAGGCGCTGGGCACGCAGTCCACACCTTCCAACCAGGTACTGGTTGGGCTGGCGTTGTTCCTGGCCATCGTCATCATGCAGCCGGTGGCCGCCCAAATGTACCAACAAGGGTGGGAACCACTGGAAAAGGGAACCATCAAGTTCGAACAGGCGTTTGAGCAAGGGACCCAGCCGCTGAAAACTTTTCTACTACGCTATGCCCGCGAGAAGGACCTGAAGCTGTTTCTCGACGTCACGCACTCACCGGCTCCGCGCAAGCCCGAAGACCTGGATTTGAAAGTGGTGGTGCCGGCCTACATCATTTCCGAACTCAAGACGGGCTTTCAGATCGGCGCCGTCCTGTTTTTGCCGTTCCTTGTGATCGATTTCGCGGTGGCCTCGGTCACGCTGTCGATCGGCATGATTCAATTGCCGCCCGTGATGATCTCGGCGCCCTTCAAGATCCTGCTGTTTGTTCTGGTGGATGGCTGGAATCTAGTGATCGGATCGCTGGTGAGGAGCTTCTATCGGTGAGACCATGACCCCGCAATCGGTTGTCGACATCATGCGGCATGCCCTGATGACCACATTCTGGCTGGGGCTGCCGTTGCTGCTTATCGGCTTTGTGGCCGGCATTGTGATCAGTATCATCCAGATCGCCACCTCGATCCAGGACGCCAGCTTCAGCACGGTGCCGCGGTTGGGCGCCTTTCTGGCGGGCATGGTGCTGCTGATGCCGTGGATGCTGGCAAAGCTGATGGACTACACCACTTCCATCCTGGGCAACCTGGAGCACTATGCACGTTGAGCTCTCGCTCGGCACGCTGTTCAGCTTCCTGCTGGTGCTGACGCGCGTGTCGGGCGCTTTGATTTTCGTGCCCATGCCGGGAGTTCGTTCGGGACCGGAAGTGGCGCGCGCCGCGATGAGTCTGGGGCTCACCATGGCGCTGTTTCCCATTTGGCCCAAGCTCCCGGCCGTGATGCCCTCAATGGGCCAGATGCTGGTTTGGGTGGCGGCGGAAGCGGCGTTCGGGTTGGCGGCCGGCGTGGTTGTGGCACTGCTCGGCGAGGCATTTCAGATGGGAGCGCAGATCATCGGGCTGCAAGCAGGCTACTCCTACGCATCGACGATCGATCCCAATAGCGAAGCCGATTCGAGCGTGCTGCAAGTGTTCACGCAGATGACCGGCGCGCTGTTGTTCTTTGCGTTTGGTCTAGACCGGCAGGTGATCCAGGTTTTCGCGCGCAGCCTGGAGCACATGCCGCCGGGTTCGTTTCACCCGTCGCTGGCGACAGCCGAATCGGTGATCCGGCTGGGTTCCACGATGCTCACAACGGGGTTTCGTCTGGCGCTGCCGGTGGTGGCGCTGATGGTGCTGGTGGACGTCACGCTGGCGCTGATGAGCAAGATCAATGCGCACCTCCAACTGCTGACGATGGCCTTTCCGGCCAAGATGCTGGTGACGCTGGCGGCGCTGGCCGCTCTGGCCGGGCTCATGCCGCGCCTCTATGAGGGAATGGCGGCGCGGGCTCTGACTGTGATGGCCGCAATGGTGAGGAACTAATGTCGGACCGCGGCCAGCAAACCGAACAACCGACACCACGACGGCTGGAAAAGGCCCGCAAGGAAGGCCGCTTTGCGGTCAGCCGTGAGTTTCCGGCGGCGATGCAATTTCTGGCATTCGTGGCACTGCTGGTAGGCTGCAGCGCAGCCTGGTTCGGCGGAGCGAAGCTCATGATGCGGGTCCTGCTCAGGCAGGCCTTTCAGGCCAATCTCAGTCCTTTGAGCCTGGAGGGGCTGGTGCAACTGGTCACGCTCCGGTTTGTCGCTCCGGTTCTGGGAGCGGGTGTGCTCTTGCTGTTGGTCACGCTAGCTTGCCAGTTGCTGGTCACCAAGCTGGGATTTTCGTTTGAGCGGCTGGCGCCAGATTTCACGCGCCTGAATCCGCTGACTCGCCTGCGCGAGTTGCCGCGGCAGAACCTGCCAATGGTGGTGCAGGCATTGGTGCTGCTGCCGGTGTTCGGCTACGCGATCTACGCCGTGGTGAAAGAAAACCTCCCCGTCTACATCAGCCTGCCCATGATGCCGCTGGAGGCCGGCGTGGCGCAGGTGGGTGTATCGCTGAAGGATCTGTTCTGGAAGGCCGCCATGATCCTGGTGGCGTTTGGCGCGGTGGATCTGGTGCGGGAGAAGTTCAAGTACATGCGCGACATGCGCATGACCAAACAGGAAGTGCGGGAAGAATACAAGGACGTGGAAGGAAACCCGCAAACCAAGATGCGGATCCGGCGCTTGCAGCGTGAACTATCGCGCCGGCGCATGATGCAAGAAGTCCCCACCGCTACGGCGGTGATCGTGAACCCGACGCATTACGCGGTGGCCATCCGCTACCAGATGGAAACCATGGCGGCGCCGAAGGTGGTGGCAAAAGGCCGGAACTACTTGGCGGCGCGGATCCGGCAGTTAGCGGTGGAGAACCAGGTGCCTGTGGTGGAAAACCCGCCGCTGGCGCGGTCCTTGTACAAATCGGTGGAAGTGGGTCAGGAGATCCCGGCGCATTTGTTCCGCGCGGTGGCCGAAATCCTGGCTTACATCTATCGTCTGATGAACGGGCGGTTGCCCGGCTAAGGGAGACACGGAATGGCGACAGGCGCGGCGCAGATTTCGGCGGTGAGCGGAACGGGCGCGGAGCGTGCTGGAATGGGCGTGGCGGGCTCACAGGGCCGCAAAGCGCCTACGGCGCGTCCGCCGGCACCGCCCGCCGCGAATGGAATTACGCTCCACTCGCTCAAGGAATTGGGCGTTCCGTTGGCAGTGCTGGGCATCGTGCTGGCCATGGTTACGCCGCTGATCCCGTTTGTGCTGGACGTGTTGATCGCGGCCAACATCACCGTGTCGGTCATCGTACTGCTGGTGGCGCTCTACATCACCAAGCCGAGCGAGTTCAGCATCTTTCCGAGCACACTGCTATTGATGACGCTGTTCCGGCTGGCGCTGAACGTATCCAGCGCGCGTCTGATTCTGCTCAACGGCAACACCGGCACGGCGGCCGCCGGCCACGTGATCGAAGCGTTCGGCAATTTCGTGGTGGGTGGCAACTACATCATCGGCGCGGTCATCTTCCTGGTCTTGATCGCGATTCAATACGTTGTGATCAACCACGGCGCGGTGCGCATCAGCGAAGTCACCGCACGCTTCACCCTGGACGCGCTGCCCGGCAAGCAGATGTCGATCGACTCGGATTTGAATGCCGGACTGATCGACGAAACCGAGGCGCGGCGCCGGCGCAAGGAACTGGCCGCGGAAGCGGAATTCTACGGCGCCATGGACGGCGCGTCGCGGTTCACGCAACGTGACGCGGTGGCGAGCATTCTGATCACCGGCATCAATATCATTGCTGGATTCCTGATCGGCGTGCTGCAGCACGGCATGGAGCTGCGGCGCGCGCTCGAAACGTACACGGTGCTGACCATCGGCGACGGTCTGGTCACTGTGATCCCGGCGCTGATGATTTCGGTTTCCGGCGGTTTGATTGTCACACGGGCCAGCTCGGAAGAACGGCTGGGAGCCGATTTCGAGCGGCAGGTGTTTGGCAGTGCGCAGCCGCTGCTGCTGGCGTCCGGCGTTCTGGTGGCCATGGCCGCCTTTCCGGGTCTGCCGGCGATCCCGTTCCTGATGTTGGGCGCCGGCGTTGGTTTCGCCGGATGGCGTCTGCGACAAAAAACTGTCACCGTCGAACAAACCAAGGAACGCGCCGCGCCAACTCCGGGCCGGGAGAACCTGGAGTCGCTGCTGCGGGTGGAACCGTTGGCAGTGGAAGTGGGGCTCGGATTGGTCAAGCTGGTGGAAGGAGCGCAGGAGTCGCCGCTGTTGCGGCGCATTGCGGCTATCCGGCGGCAGTTGGCATCCGAATTGGGCTACCTGCTACCTCCGGTGCGCGTTACCGACAACCTCTCGCTGGGCGCGCGGCAGTATGTCGTGTTGCTGAAGGGCGCCGAGATCGCACGCTACGAACTGCCGCAGGGCTGCGACATGGCGATTCCACCGGCAGGCAAGTCCGTCCCCATCGACGGCACACCCACGCGGGAGCCGGCGTTTGGGTTGCCGGCTTTCTGGATCCAGTCGGCCGGCGCCGGCAATGCGCGGCAGGCTGGCTGCACGGTGGTCGACTCGATCAGCGTTTTGGGCACACATCTGGCGGAATTGATCCGTCAGCACGCGCACGAACTGTTCTCGCGGCAGGACGCCAAGAAGCTGTTGGACCGGGTCAGCGCTGAAAACCCGAAGCTGGTGGAGGATTTGGTACCCAAGTTGCTCCCGTTAGCGTTGGTGCAACGTGTTTTACAGAATTTGCTCCGCGAGCGCGTATCAATCCGGGACGGAGTTTCCATTTTGGAAGCACTCGGAGAGGCGGCGGGGATGACCAAGAACCCGATTCTGTTGACCGAGTACGTTCGCCAGTCGCTGCGGCGCCTGGTTGTGAAGCCGTACACGAGTCCGTCCGGCGATCTGGCCGTGTACCTGGTCGACTCCAACATCGAGCAGGCCGTCGAAGGCGCCGTCGAACACAGCGAGCAGACCAGCCATCTGAATCTGGCGCCTCAACGCATACGGGACATACAGGAAAAGATCACGCGCGCGGTAGGCTCGCCGGAAACTCCCGTGGTGGCCCTGGCAAGCTCGGGGTCGCGCTATTTCCTGCGGCAGATTGTGGAAGCAGCCATGGGGAATCTGATGTTCCTGTCGCACAACGAAATTCCGCCGGGTCTGAAGGTGGTGAGCCTGGGGGTGATCCAGTGAGAGCCGCCGAAAGTGATTTGGCCAAAGAATTGAGGACGTAGCGCAATGCGAATGAAATCCTACTTCTCCAGCACCGTGGAAAGCGCCGTCGATCTGGCACGACGGGAGCTGGGCCCTGATGCCATGCTGGTGAATTCGCGGCCCGCCATGCCGGAAGCGCGACATTTGGGCGAGTATGAGGTCGTCTTCGCGGTGGATTTTCCGCCGCCGGTAGCGGCAGGCAGCGTGCCGGAGCCGTCACCGGCGCCGCCGGTATCAGGTGAACGCTCGGCTGCAATGGACCGGGTGACGCAGGAGGTTGCCGAACTGCGCCGCCAACTGGAGCGCATGGCCGAAGCGATGGGACGGACCAGCGCCATGGCCACAGCCAGGAACTTCACCGACCCCGAACTATCGGAAGCGTTCGCGATGCTGATTTCAGCGGGACTGGATGCGATGCTGGCACAGGATTTGCTGCACCGCATCCGCCCGCGCGGCGCGCGAGATCCGCGCGTGGAGACACCCGCGATGAAAAGTGCTCTGGCCGCGGAACTGGCCGGGCGGCTGACCGTGAATACCGAACTCGGCGTACCTGGCGAGAGCCGCCGGATCGTGGCGCTGGTTGGGCCGCCTGGCAGCGGCAAAACCACCACACTGGTGAAGCTCGCGCTGCGCTACGGGTTGATGAACCGGCGGGGTGTACACATCCTGTCGGCGGACAACTATCGCGTGGCCGCCGCCGAGCAGTTGCGTTCCTACGCCGCAATTCTGGGCGCGGGGTTCCAACTGCTGGAAACGCCGCTGGCACTGCCCACGGCGCTGGCCGAGTGGGCGCACAAGGACACCATCCTGATCGATACGCCGGGGCACAGCGCCGCTGACTGGCAGGACTGTCAGGAACTGGCCCAAACCATGGGCCATTCGCGAGACATTGACGTGCACCTGGTTGTCGCCGCCACCATGAAGCCGGCCGACCTGCGCAGGATCGTGGATCGCTACGAGGTGTTTCGTCCATCCAAGCTCTTGTTCACACACATGGACGAAACCGACTCCGCCGGTTCGATCTGGAACGAAGTTCTGCGCACAGGCAAGGCGGTGTCGTTTGTGTGCGGGGGGCAGGCCATCCCGGAGGATATCGAACCGGCCAACAAGCAGGATCTGATCGACAAGTTGATCGGGCAGCAGGAGGATCGCGCCGCCGTGGCGGCCTAGAGGCAGGAAGCCAACAATGCCGGAGGATATCGAGAACCCCGCCATGAATCCGTATCAGATGACCGCGGAAACCCACGCCGCCGAGCGGGAAAGGTTGATTCTGGAACACCTGCCACAGGTGCGACTGATCGCCCGACGCATTCATGAGAGGCTGCCGGACAGCGTCAGCCTCGACGACCTGGTTTCGACGGGTATTGTGGGTCTGATTTCGGCCGTCGACAATTTCGATCCGACGCACAACGTCAAGTTGAAAACCTACGCCGAATACAAAATACGCGGTGCGATTCTGGACAGCCTGCGCGGGTTGGACTGGGCCCCGCGGCAACAGCGGAAGCGTTCCAAGCAGATCGAATCAGCGATTGCGACGGCCGAGCAGCGGCTCAAGCGTCTGCCGAGTGAGGAGGAGATCGCCGAAGAGCTGAAGTTGAGCCTGGAAGAGTATCACGAGTGGCTGGTGGAGGTACGCGGCGTCAACCTGGGGAGCCTGGAGAACGCTTCGGCGCAGGAAGGCAGCCGCGACTTGCTGAAGTACATCGCCGCGGACGAAGACAACTCACCGGCGCGAATCCTGGAGCGCGTCGAACTGGAACGGTTGCTGGCGCAATCGATCGAGAAGATGCCGTACATCGAACGGACGGTATTGAGCCTCTACTATCACGAGGAACTCACCCTGCGCGAAATCGCCAAGATCGTGGACTTGCACGAATCGCGCGTGTCGCAACTGAAATCGCAGGCCATCCTGCGTCTACGCTCCTACATCCTTAAGCGGTGGCCCGTGGAGCGGGGAGCGTGAGTGAGCAAGGAGCAGTCGACATGAACATGGAGGCGCACATCAAGGATCTCGCCGACGAGTGGATCCGGCTGCTGGGTCCCGCAGTCGAGTCCATGACCGGTGAAGCGCCAACCATTGGCTGGCAACGGATCCCATCCGCGACAGAGGCCACTCCCGACGACCAATCCATGTGGTGGCTGCAACCGCTGAGCCTGGGGCCGGACGCGTCGATCACGGTGGGAACGCCCGAGCAGACATGGCTGAGCATCGGCACGCGGTCGCTGAAGATGGCGGGCATCGACGAGGTGGAACGCAACGACGCGCGCAGCACCTACCTCGAGATCCTGCAACAGGCGCTTTCGAGTTTCGCGCAGTCTCTTTCGGGCCTGGTGGAACACGAAGTCACCTGCGAAAAGGGCCGCCAGATTCCCGCGGTGCAGCAGTTGGCCGAAATGCTGAAGATCGAAGTGGCCTTCCCCGGCGAAACACTTCCGGCCATCGAATTGGGATTCAGCCTGGCGCTACTAAAGGTGACTTCGGCTGCGCCGGCTTCGGCGGAGACCGCCGCAAGCGCGCCCCCTCCGGGCGCGACTGCCGAAGAAATGGTGGAGGCCACCGAACCCACGCCGGCTTCTAAAACGCTGGACCTGCTGCTGGACGTCGAGTTGCCGGTGAGCGTGTCGTTCGGTCGCGCGAAACTGGCGCTCAAGGACGTCATCAAGCTGACCACGGGCTCGATCGTCGAACTGAACCGCACGGTGACGGAACCGGTGGAGATCATCGTCAACAACTGCGTGATCGCGCGCGGTGAAGTAGTGGTGATGGAAGGCAACTACGGCGTAAAGATCTGCCAGATCATCAGCCGCAAAGAACGGCTGCGGACGCTCAACTAAGGAGAGAACATGACGACTTTGCCTGTTTTCCTGCTGGCGGTGCCTAGTGCGCTGCTGATGGCTACGGTGCTACTGGGCGTGTACCTGTTCGTTTGTCTGAAGAGGGAGATCTGGCGGCTGGAGCAACGCTGGGACAACGGAGCGCAGACGCTCACGCGGCAAGTCGAGCAAGCGCATTTCGCCGTCGGCGAGCTGAAGGTGGGACTACGGGAAGCCGAGGAGCGCACCGGGATGCTGGTTCCACCGGCTCCGCCCGCGTCGGGGATGAACTTGAGCAAGCGGACGCAGGCGCTGCGGATGTCGAGGAGAGGCGAGAGGCCCGAGCAGATCGCTGCCGCTCTGAGCCTCCCGCAGAAGGAAGTGGAGCTACTGGTAAAAGTTCACCGCATCGTTCTTTGTACCGACTGACACGGCGCGAAGAGTCAGTCTTCCTTGTGAGTGACAACATGGGAGCGCGGCGCACGCGACCGTTCGCCGGAAGGTGCGTCCACGGTGACACTTAGCGACATCTCCTTGTGATTGCGCCGGACCGTTAACGGAAAAGTCTTCTTGGCGTTGAGCGAGCGCATGGCGCTGGAGATCTCGCGCGGCGTAGTGACCTTGGTGTCATCCACTTTCAGAATCACGTCACCGGCTTTCAAACCAGCCTTCGCGGCGGGAGTTTCCTTTAAAACCGAGCGGACCAGCACGCCGCTCTGCACGCCGAAGTAGTCGGCGAGCTGTCCGTCCAGCGATTCGCCTTCAATACCGAGCGCGGGTGTGCGCCATGAGAAATAGGTGCGCGGCGTGTCCGGAATCATGATACGCATCTGCCCGAGGTGCTCCATTTCCTTGCGCAGTTGCTCCTGCTTGCGCTCCAGATCCTCGTGAACCCACTTCATCTCGGGGCGCTTGCCGATGGTGGCATTGATGGTCTGCGTGGAGCCGCCGCGGCTAATGAGCAGCTTCACCGTCCGTCCGACGGGAGTTTCGCGAACCAAGCGGACGAACTGTTCGGTTCCCTCGATGCGCTGGCCGTTGAATTCGAGCACCGCGTCGCCGGCCTTCAGACCGGCCTTGGAAGCCGGACTGTCGTCGGCCACGCGGGTCAGTTCGACACCGCGCTCTTCCGACAACTTGAGCGCATTGGCGCGCTCGGCGCCGATTTCGGTCACATCGACACCCAGATAGCTGCCGCCGCCGACCAAGCGCAAGACCAACTTCTCATTCTCATCGCCGCTGTTGAAAGCGAACAACGGTAGAGGAGCGGGCGGAGCGGCAGCCACCTCCGGCGGCTCGGGTGGAGCGGGCGGAGCAGGCGTTTGCGCCGCGGCGGGCAAGGCAAGCAGACCGGCGGCCAAGGCCCATACCCACGACGTGCGCCAAAGTGAAACAGAGAAAGTCATCTTGGAACCTCCTAGGGTTATTTCTGGCGCCGGAGATAGATCGCACCACTCGAAGTAGCCAGCCTGAGCAGCGGGCCGCCTCCGTTCAACGAACCTTGCGCGACGGCGGGACGCGAGCGCTCCAACGGAGACTCGGTCACGCGAATTTCAGGAAACTCGGAAACGATTCTTCCGACGCCGATCGATTCGTTCTGTGCACGAATCGTCACCGCAAGGTTAGACGGAAGAAACACCACAATGTCACCCGCGCCGGTACTGAGAAACGAATCTTCCAATTTCGCGCCGGGGGGCAATTCGGCGGAGACGTTGCCGACGGCGGTGGAGGCGCGCAAGGCGCCGCGTACCGCGCGCAGGCGAATGGCGCCGGCGGCCGTTTCGCAGCGCACGCCGGGCGCCGAGGCAACGGCGATGGATCCACCGCTCGATTCGGCGCGCACCACGCCGCCGGCCGAATAGACTTCGATGAGCCCGCCCGCGGTACGCGCGTCCACGTAGGAAGCCGCTTTCGCGACGCGGATGTTGCCGCCCGCAGTGGACGCGTGCACGGGCGCGGCGGCCTCGCCAAGCTGGATTTCTCCACCGCCGGTTTCCAGCCAGGCTTCGCCGCCAAGACTCGATGCGCGAATGGCGCCACCAGCCGTCAAGCACTTCACCGTGCCGCCCACGCGGCCGAAGTTGATTTCGCCGCCGCCGGTTCTGGCGGTCACCGCCCCCCACACGCGATCCATGCGAATGCGGCCTCCGGCGGATTCGGCATCCACGGAGCCGTTCATGTCGTAGGCTTCGATCATGCCGGCTTCACTCTCCAAACGGGCTCCGGCGAGATCGCGCGGCGCGTTGAGCGTAAGGTCGGCCCAAGCGTTGCGGGGGCGCGGAAACGCCAGCGTCAAACTGAGTCCGGCGCGCTGGTGAACGTCGAGCCGGATGCGCTCAAGCACACGCTCGGCCTCCGCGCGGCTGGATGCGGCGACGCGTTTCTTCAGGGTGTAGGTGACACTGCCGTGCGAGCCTCCCTGCAGGCGGATTGAACCACGAGTAGACACGCGCAGCGACTCGCCAGCGCGCGCCGGGTGTGAGCCGGTGATGATCTGCACCCAGTAGTGGCCTTCGCGGACGATGTTCGCGCCGCTCTGCGCGTAAAGTGGTGCGAACAGCAGAGGCAAGAGCAACGCGCGTTTCATCAGAACGTCTCCATGGAGGCGTTCATCTCACGCAAGGCGTTCTGCAAACGCAGACGGACGTAACTGTTGTCCTCACGTTCGAGTGAACGCTGGAAAGCCGGGACCACCGAGGCGTCCTTCTGCTGAATCAGCAAATCGACGGCCTGGGTGCGAACGCCGGGATTGTCATCGGCCAGCAACACGTCCATAAAGGCACGGCGGCTTTCCGGGTCGGAGGAATATGCGCGCAGCGCTTCCAGAGCGCGGAGGCGGACACCAGCGTTCGGGTCATTGCGCAACGAGTACTGCAACACATGACGAACTTCGCGGGACGCGGCGCGCCCCTTGAGCAGCTCGACGGATTCGGCGCGCAAGCCGGGGTCTTCCGGATCGCGGGCGGCGGCCAGCAGAGTACGCAGGACGCGTTCATCGTCGAGCCCTCCGGAGAGAACGCGCTGGCGGGTTTCGTCGACCACGATCTGAACGCGGCCGTTCGCATCCGGCTGCACGTAGCGGATGCGGGTGGCGATAGGATCGGAGGCAGGCGCGGCCGGGCGAGGCGTGGTGATGCGCGCGGCGAAGAAACCGACCAGCAACAGCGCGACAGCGCCGGCAGGTTTGAGATACGCGGCGGCCGATGGGCCGAACAGCAGGTGGAGCGCCTCGGCGGCGCGCGCAAAGAAACCGTGTCTAGCCGCCGGCTCGCGTTGCGCTTGAGCGGTCTTGAAACGCAGATCGCGGCGGCAGCGCGACAACAACTCGTCCGGAACCTCCAGCGCATGCGCCGAGATCAGATCACCGAGCTTGCGTTGGCGGGTGAGCTCGGCGCGGCATTCGGCGCAAGACTCGACGTGCCGCTCTACGAGTTCCTCCTCATCGAAAGGAAGCTCTCCATGGAGCAACAAGAAGAAACGGTCTCGAATGGACTCACAACTCATAACAAATCTCCCAGCGCCAAACGCATCTTTTGCGTGGCGCGGAACAGGCAGTTTTTGGCTGCCTCTTCAGTGGCACCCAGAACGTCACCGATGGCCTTGAGACGCATGCCCTGGTAGTGGCGCAGTTCGAAGACGGTCCGCTCGCGGGGCGTCAGTTCACCGAGCACTTTGTCGATGCGCTCACGCAGCTCGCGGTTGAGCAGCGCACGCTGCGGGTCGCTGTCGGCGCGGCGCTCTTCGACATTGTCGAGAAGATTGCGCTCGCCGTCGTCGTTCTCAACCACCGTGGCCTCCTCGCGGCGGACCTTCCGCCGGCGCAAATGATCCAGGCAGATATTGGTGGCGATGCGATACACCCAGGTGTGGAAGCTACAGTCGAAGCGGAACGTGGGCAGGCTGCGATAGACGCGGAGGAAGGTCTCCTGATAGACATCGTAGGCGTCCTCGCTCGAACGGAGCAGGTTGTAGGCCAGCCGCAGGACACCTTGATCGTGTGCGCGGACGAGTTGCTCGAAGGCCTCCTCGTCGCCTTGCTGGGCCAAGCGGATCAGAGCTTCCTCACTCATGCCTTTGGCCGATTGTACGTCTACGCGAACCGCTACGCTTGGCGACATGGGCACCTAGCGTGTTGGACGTGCGAGCCGGCAAAGGGTCACGCGCCAGAAAAGCGGCGCGGGGCAGACTTTCGCCCGTTCTTCGCATTTGGATGGATAGAGAAGAGCGGCAAAAAAGCAGTTCGCAGCGTCAACGGTTTGGCACTTCTCGATGGAGGATTCGACGTAAGGCAGTGTGTTTGCGGTAGCGCTGTTCTGGCCCAAGGCGTGCTTCACGCTCGAACGAGGACACAATATGCTGATCACTTCCTGTCAGTCGAATTGGTGCACCGTAAGCGCGACGCAAGAACCCGAAAGCAGCGGACGGCTGAAACTCGACGCGCTCAAACTGCCGACGGCCGAAACGCTCACGCAGCTTACGGCGGATCTCTCCGCAAGCCTCACGGAAGCCCTGGACGAAGCGGGGATTGCCACCGCGCCCGATTTCCGGATGGACGTGGACCCGTACTCGGGGCACATCGAGGTAAGCGGCAAACGCGGGGACACAGCCAAGATCGAGGAACTGCTCAACGAGAACGCGGCATTGGCCGACCAGATCCGCACAACTCACGCCATCGCCAGCCACGTGGCCGGCATACGCGAGAGTCTTACGTTCCAGCAGGAATATCTGAGCAGCGATGATCCAGCAGCCGTGGTAGCGAAGTACAACGCACTCTTCAATGGCCCGCGATCAAGCGATGTGTTGCTCGAATACAGCGATGGCACGGCGAGCGGCGAGTCAGCGGACTGACGCGAGCGCGGTCGCTTCCAGGCGCACGGGTCCTAGTAGGC
>CAZDIZ010000097.1:0-18009 GCA_964505625.1 uncultured Solibacteraceae bacterium
AGCTTGGCGCCTAGTTGGACGCTCCTCGGCCCATTGGCTTGGGACGAGATGACGCCGAATGCCGACGATCCGACCTGTGCGTTTGGCAGGCCGAAGCGCACGGTGTTGGTGAAGTTGGACGCCTCACCACGTAGCTCGAAGTAGCGGTCTCCCTTTTCGTTTAAGTAGAAATGCTTGAACAGGGAGATGTTAATGTTGTGCAGTCCGGGGGCACGGACGCTGGTCAAGGTACGCGGCGCGGTGCCCCAGACATACGTCCCTGGTCTGGAAAAGGCGGCCGCGTTCAGGTACTTGTTCAGCTTGTCACCCGCGGACCCGGGCATGCTCGGATCCGACAGGAGATTGGGCCGCTGAGTGGCGCCGGCTTCGATGGTCTTTGCACCAGACAGGGTCGGAACCAGCGGCTGGCCGGTCTGCTCGGTCAGGATGCCGTTCACCTGCCAGCCTCCCACAAAGCCGTCCAGGATCTTGTTCATGCCATTGCCGACCGAGCCGCGGCGGCCGAAGGGAAGCGCGTAGTTGAAGTCCACCAGGAAGCGGTGGTTGATGTCGAACAGCGATACGGCGCGTTCCAGGCGCAGGTTGTCCCAAACCTGCGGACGCGGACGCCCGCCCGCCGCCGAGTAAAGCCAATCGAGGTTGGGATCGTCGGCGCTCTCACTATCGGTGATCATCTTCGACCACGTGTAGTGAGCGGTCATCGACAACCCATGCGTCATGCGCTTGGTGAACTTGATTTGTCCGGCATGGTACAACGAGTTGCCGATGGGCGGCCCGGGGCGCCCGGCAATTGCCGAATATTGCGGGTAGGGCCGCAATAGCGTTTGCCGCGTCACCTTGGGCTGGCTCAGCGCCGAGTTCGGATCGGTGATGTAGCCGTAGAACGGGTTGTCCACCATCGTGTAGAGACTGTCGCCAAGGCTCAGTGCCTGCGCCGAGCTCATGTAGTTGGGCTGACGGCGCATGTTTCCAAAACCGAGGTGAGTGCCTTTGCTGCCGGTGTAAACCAACTCGACGACGGAATTGGCGGCCAGCTCGCGCTGGACCGACAGGCTCCACTGCTGATACTGCGGCGCGCGGCCCCAATCGCGGACCGGCCCGTAGATGACGTTGCCGACGTCGAACAAAGCGCCGACGCTGCTGCCCACGGGCTTCAGCGGACCGGAGCTGCCGAATGGAGCAACCAAGGTCCGGAACTGATGCACGCCGCCATCCACCGAGGGTGTGATGGAAGTGCTGGTGGTGTAGCCATCGGCCAACTCGGCCGTATTCTGATAGCTCGGAATACCGTAGTAGATGCCGTAACCGCCGCGCAGCACCATGTGGCTGGCGAATTGGTAAGCGAAGCCGACGCGTGGCGCGATGTCGCGGGTGTCCGCGTCATACGAGCTGCGGTTGTTGGCGTCCGCGTACACGTACCCGCCCTTCAAGTTCGAGTAGCCAGGTACGTTCAGCGGCGACTTCATGTTCAGGTCGATCCAATCGAAACGGTTGAATCGCTCAGTGGCCGGCCGCGGCAATTCCCAACGCAGCCCCAGGCTCACCGTCAAGCGAGGCGTGAGCCGTATGTCGTCGTTGGCATAGAACGCGTAGGTGTGCGAAGCCACCGCCGTGTAGGTGTCGGTGCCCTGACTTCCACTGCCCATCCAACCGAGCATGAAGGAAGCCAGCGCGTTGCCCTGCAATGAATTCGCGGCCAACGGGTTCTGCATGGTTTCGTTGCGGTTCATGTAGATACCCATGGCGTTGAAGCCGGGCTGGCCGTAGTTGAGCATGAGGACGCGAGCTTCACCACCGGCCTTGAAGGAGTGAATGCCCGCCATCTTGGTCACGCTCCCGATGAAGTGGGAATTGGTTTCCGCACGGCGAATGTGCTGCCATTGGCTGGGCCCCAACATGGTGTATCCGTCGATGTAGAAAGCCGGCGGCTGCTGCACATCAAGCGGGCCGGTGAAGCCGAGCGTCTTTTCGTCAAATGAGACGCCCGGATGGTCGATGCGCCCGGAATCGCTGTAGAGCCGGGCGACACCGGCGCGAAGGCTCAGAATCGTGGTGGGGTTGAGGATGTGTGTGTAGTCGGCCACGGCATTCTGAGGACGCGTGATGCCGCGGTTATAATTGTTCGCCACCATGTAGTTGCCTTCGCCCCACATGTTGTTGTCGTTTCCACTCGTGCCCACCTCGCGGCTGTAGCGGACCGACAGCCTCTGGTTTGCGTTGAAGTTGTGATCCATCTTCACGTTCTGCTGGTACCAGGAATAGTGACTGGAACCCTGCATGAAGAAGTTGTTGAGGCGCGCGGCGGTTTGTCCGGGCAGGTTCGGGTCGGGATAGAACGACAGGACCTTCGTCGCCACCGGACTCCACATCGATTTCGGAACCACGTTACCCGCAAAGGCATCGCGCACCCAATTGCCGCTGGTGTCCTGATGCACGGAATTCGGATCGAAGATCTGGATGGCCTGCCCCGCGCTGTTGAAGGTCTGGCTGAAGTCGCCGTTCTTTTCAAGCGCGGTCGGCACGGTGTCTCGCTCCTCGGCTCCGCCGGGAGAACGTATCTTTTCGTGATGGAAGAAGAAGAAAGTGCGGTTGCGGCCGTCGTAGACCTTCGGAATGAAAACCGGCCCGCCCACGGCGCCGCCGAACTGATTGGTGCGGAACTTGGCGATCTTTCCGCCGGAAGCGTTCGAGAAGTAGTTATTCGCGTTCAGCTTGTTGTCGGCGTGGAACTCGAACAGGCTGCCATGTATGTCGTTGCCGCCTGAACGAGTAACCATGTTGATGACGGTGCTGCCCGTCATGCCATACTCGGCGCTGAAGCTGTTGGTCTGAACCTTGAACTCCTGAACAGCTTCGACGCGAGGGGTGAAACTGATTACGGTGATACCGGAGTTGTGCTCCTGGTTGGTGACGCTGACGCCGTCAATCAGCACATCCGACTGGGAGTTGCGAGCTCCGTTCGAGACAAAGTTGACGTCGCCGCTGGGCTGCCCGCCGACGCCCACCACACCGGGCGCCAGCGTCGCCAGGGCCAGAGGATTCCGGCCCACCGGCATATCCAGAATCGAGTTGCTGCTGACCACCCGGCCGAGCGTGGCATTCACCGCATCCAACCGGGGCGCTTCTCCGGTGACTTCCACTTTCGTCGCCACCTCGCCGGGCGTGAGCGTAACATCCACGCGCGCCGCCTGCTGCACCTGCAGCACCATGCCGGAGCGAACGAACGTCTGGAACCCCTTCATTTCCACTTCGAGTTTGTAACTTGCCGGCGGCAGGAACGTGAAAATGTAGCGCCCCCGCTCGTCGGAAACCTTCGTCTGAATCACATTGGTTGCTTCGTTGGTTAACTTCACTGTCGCCTTGGGGACAATGGCTCCCGAGGCGTCCGAGATTAGTCCTTCCAAAGTGGCCGTGTATGCCTGGGCTTTCAGCGGGTTCGCCCCGCCAAGCGCCCAAAAGAGCAACAGGCCCGCCAGGACCTGGAACATCCATCCGTTTTTTTGAGTTGTCATTGCGACCTTCTCCGCGGACTCGAGGGAACTGAGCCCGCAAGTCATGAATCGGGCTGTTACGACGTCCGTACACTCCCCCAACTGCTGGAATATGCCAAATTTAGCACGGGCCAAGCATATCGTCAAGCACAAACATGCATATTCTTGCATAATGACGCAAACTCGGATAGAATGCTGCTTGCATCGCCGTGCTCCCGCCAAACTGTCCGGACCCGCAACGGATCTAATATTCAAAGGGCTTAGAGGGAGATAACAGATGCGGTGCGAGCGGAGGTGGGTTAAGATGGGCCATGCCCGCAATGCACGAAAACACGAAGAAACGTGCAATTGCGCGACACTCGGGGGACGGGGCCTCCCGTCATGGAGATGCTATGAATAGGGGAAATCACCGGTTATTCACCGATGAGCGGCGTGCCCGCATCCTGCAAATACTCGAACAGGAGCACCGCGCGGCGGTGACGGACTTGGCCAACCGGTTCAATGTGAGTGAAGACACGGTCCGGCGCGACCTGCGCGAACTCGAGAACCGGGGACAGATACGCAAGACGCACGGCGGGGCGCTGCGGCACACCACGCCGGCCATCTCATACGACAAGCGTCTGGCGACGGTTTCGGAATTGAAAGAAGCGCTGGGCCGCCGCGCGGCGGAGTTGATTCAGGAAGGCGACTCAATGATCATTGACGGCGCCACGACGGCGATCTGGGTGGCGCGAGCGCTGCGGGTTTCGCGAGCCAAGGTGCTGACCAACAGCATTGAAGTGGCCACGATCGTCGCCGAACAGCCGAACATCGAACTGACGGTCCTGGGAGGCCGTTGGGACGCGTTGCACCGTCAACTGGTGGGGCAGGCCACCATCGACCAGATTGGACGCTATCGCGTGGATAAAGTATTCCTGGGGATGGGCGCACTGGACCGCAAAAGCGGCCTGACGGAGCCGACCGAGGAAGACGCCGCGGTAAAGCGGGCGATGATCGGCGTCGCGCAGCAAGTCATCGGACTTGCCGACCACACCAAGTTGGAAACGGTGTCATTTGCCTGCGTCGCGCCCGCGTCCGCCATCGACGTGCTGGTGACCGACGATCTGGCCGACTGTTCTCCTTTCGAGGACCTGGGCTGGGAAGTTATCCGCGTGCCCACTCCAAAGGACTCAACCGGCTCGCCAGAGTAAGCACTGGCAGGAGAAACGAACCATCAGCAGTTCCCCACTCCGCTGCCTGTTCGCCGTGATCGCGCTTGGCCTGTGGCCGCAAACGGTTGACGCCGACGACCGCGATTCGATTGTCGACCTGCTGCTTCAGGCATCGCAGGTGCCCGTCAATCTGAAGGCGTACACTCCCGATGTCGCCAGTGAATTGAGCAAGTATCTTCAGCGCTACAAAGCATACCGGCCCAAGCGTCCACGCCCGATGACGCGGGGCTTGGACGAGATGGTCTACTCTGCGTGGGTCGCTTATGAGCGAAAACTGGCCGCGTCGTCCAGCGATCCGAAAGCACCGGCGCTCGCGGCGGCGTACGTGGACCGCTTGCGGCCTTGTTACGAATGGGAAGGCTTCCACGGCTGCCCGGAACGCGAAGCCCAGTTTGCCGCTGCTTATCTGAAGGCGAACCCTGAAGGACCTTTCAGCGAGTACCTGCCACTGCTCGCGGCGCATCGTTGGTTGTGCGCCGCCGAAGGGTACGACTACGAAAAACAACCCACGGGCGCCGCGCGAAGCCGGCGCGAGTACCAAGCGGCGATCTCGCAAGCGCGGAAGTCCAAGGCGCTGCTGATCCGGTTCGCGGCCGAGCGGCTGGCCGAACGCAACAGTTGCTTCGCGCGGCACTAACCTTTAGCCTGTAGCCATGAGCCCGCCGGTCGAGATCATCGAATGCGAGGATGAACCGGCTTTCGACGCTGTGCGGACGCTCTGGACCGAGTATTGGGCTTCGCTTGGGTTCGCTCCGGACTTTCAAGGGTTCGCGGAAGAGGTTCGCACTCTGCCGGGTAAGTATGACCGCCCGCGAGGCTGTCTACTGCTGGCTCGTGTCGATGGACACGCGGCCGGCACTGCCGCTCTCCGCGCGCTGAGCAAAACAGCCTGTGAAGGTAAACGGCTCTATGTCCAACCAGCCTACCGGCGTCGAGGCATTGCCGGCGCGCTGCTGGCAAGATTGATCGGCGAGGCCCGCAGCCGCGGCTATCGCGAGTTCTATGGCGACACGCTGCCGGCCATGACATCGGCACTCGACCTGTACCGCAAGTTCGGTTTTAAAGAAACCGGCCCGTACTCAGACGAACCAACTCCGGGCGCGGTTTATCTCCGCCTCAACCTGTAACGCACCTACTTCTTCAACGGCCGCAGCTCGACTTTGCGCACCAGGATCTCAGCGTATTCGGATTGGATCTGAATCTTGCCGGCGGTGTGCGAGGCTTTGGTTCCGTGCATCACGACGACTCCATTCACCAGGTTCGTGATCGAGTCGCCGTCGCAAATCACTTCCGAACGGTTCCATTTGCCCAACGGCTTTTCCACTTCCTGCTTGCCGCGGAAGCCGAGTTTGTCTTGCCAGGCTTCATCGCGGCCGAACCAGTCGAAGCGTCCTTTATCCTTGGCGACCGGCGTCCCGCCCTTTTGCCAGTAAAGCTCCTTGTTCGCTCCGACGCGCGTTTCCACCGTCAGCGACGGCCTGTTCTTGCCGTTCACCAAAATGATGTCGCCGCAACCGCCTTCGATGATCTGGCATTCGATGGACTCCATCCAGATGCCGCCGTAAGCGCCGTCTTCGCCGACCGAGTGCACCAGGATGCCGCTGTCGCGCGCGTTCTGTTCGCGCGGCGGCCAGACCTTGCCTCCCCATTTCCATTCGACGATCAGGTGGTAGTCGCGGTAGGCCTCTTTCGTGGTGATGCCGCCCAATTCCTGGCCGGAGATGCGGATCGCGCCCTTCTGGACCGTGAACACTTTGTTGGGGTCCTCGTACTTGTGCGCTTTCAAATACGTATAGAAGTTGTCCAGGTTCTTGCCGTTGAACAGACGAGTGGTACGCGTGGGCGTGATGGCGTTGTTTTGCGCCACCGCCAGCGAACAAAACAGGAGGATGCCGAGAAAGTGTCTCACGAAGACATTGTAGCGGGAAGCATGGGGCCGCCTTGCGCGTCTTCGACCGCGGCGGCGACTCCGAGCAACGCTTTCTCCTGAAACGCCTGACCCACGATTTGGAGTCCCATGGGCAACCCGCTCGAATGCATTCCGCAAGGCAGACTGATGGCCGGCAAGCCGAGCACGTTGATGGCTCGCACCGCGCGTGTCGCGGCTAGGCGCACGTCTTCGTCGGCGCCGTTGATGTTGATGGTGGTTTGTCCGATGCGAGGCGCGGGCACCGCGGTCGCCGGCGTGAACAGACAATCGACCTGCTTCCAAATGGCCGAGAACTCGCGTGTAAGTGCGCGGCGTGCGCGTTGTGCGTTGATGTAGTCGGTTGCCTTGATGAGACGGCCCTGATCGAGTAACGCGCGCACGTCCGCGCCGAACAGATCCCGCTCGTCCATGCGGGATTCGTACAGCGCCGAAGCTTCGCTCAGCAGAACCACACGACCCACGGTATTGAGCGCTTCCACGGCGGGCACCTGTACCAGAATCACTTCGGCTCCGGCTTCAGCGGCCAGGCGGGCGGCGCGATGAACCGCGTCGCGAACTTCGGGATCGACGCGGTCAAAGTAGAAGTTCTCGGGCAGGCCGATGCGCACGCCGTCGAGCCGTATTTCATCGGCGGGGAGATAATCTTCCACGGGCACATCGGCGGAGGCCGCGTCGCGGGGATCGTAACCGGCGATGGCGTTCAGCACCAGCGCCGCATCGCGTACGTTCGCGGTGAGCGGACCCATGTGATCGAGGCTGAACCCAAGCGGCGTCGTGCCGTAACGGCTGACGCGTCCGAAGGTCGGCTTCAATCCGACCGTGCCGCAGAACGACGCCGGGATGCGGATACTGCCGCCGGTGTCGCTGCCCATGGCCACCAAGACCATGCCGCTTGCGACCGCGGCACCGGAACCACCGCTTGAACCTCCGGGGATACACTCGTGGTTCCAAGGATTGGCGATGGAACCGAAGTGCGGGTTGTCGCTGGTGATGCCGTAGGCCAGCTCGTGCATGCCGGTTTTGCCGGCCATGACCATGCCGGCATGGTTGAGTTTTTCAACCACGGCGGCATCGTGATCCGGAAAGCGCTTCACAAACAGCAGCGATCCGGCGGTGGTCCTGACGCCCTGGGTGTAGAACAAGTCCTTGTAAGCGACCGGGATGCCGTGCAGCGGCCCGCGGTCAGTGCCGCTCGACAACTCTTCGTCGGCCAACCGGGCGCGTTCCCGAGCCTTGGCCACGGTGACGGTGAGAAACGCGTTCAACTCAGGATTGAGGCTTTCGATGCGCGCGATACTCTGCTCGGCGAGTTCCGACGCGCTAAGGCGGCGCGCGCGAATGAGCGCGGCGGCTTCGCGTATGGTCATCATTCGCCCTCCTGGACGCGCTCAAACACGATGGCGGGTTCCAGCGCCTCCGGCAGATCGGCGGCCAAGGGCCGGAAGGCGGCGTCAAGCGCGGTGAGCGGGGCGGTGACGCGGGGCAGTTCCTCGGCGGGGATGCCCAGGTCGTGCGCCGTCGCGAGCAGATTCCAGTCCGTCATTGCTGCCCATTGTAACGAGGCACGCGGGTGAGACGAAACCCACGCGCGGGTTCAAGCATCTTCATAATAGGGATTATGAAGACCGTGGTAGTAGTGTTGCTGGCGTTGGGGACCTGGGTCTCGGCGGGAACCGCCGCTTCCAGGGATCCCAGCGAAAGTGAGATCACCGCCATCATCGCCAAGTTCGCCGCCAAGGAAGCTGAATTCGCCCTGGCGCGCGAGAACTACACGTATCGCCAAACGGCGAAGCTGCATGAACTGGACGAAAGCGGAGCCGTACGGGGGCGATGGGAAATGATTTCCGACATCGTCTTTTCGCAGGAAGGCAAACGCACCGAACGCGTAGTGCATGCGCCGGTGCAATCGCTGCAGAACATTGGACTGACGCAGGAAGACGAACAGGATCTGCGCAGCGTGATGCCGTTCGTGCTGACCACGTCGAATATCGACAAATACTACGTGCGCTACCTGGGCCGTCAGAACGCCGACGAGATTCCCTGTTACGTTTTCGCTGTGAAACCGAAGACGCTAGAGCCGGGCCAACGTTATTTCTCTGGCATGGTGTGGGTGGACGACCGCGACATGCAAATCGTGAAGACTTACGGTCGCGGCTCCGGCTACCAGAAGAAGAACTCGGACTATCAGTTCCCCAAGTTCGAAACTTACCGGGAACAGATCGACGGCAAGTTCTGGTTCCCCACCTACACGCGCGCCGACGACACGCTCATTTTCAAGGAGTTGTCGCAGCGAATCCGCATGACGGTCAAGTACGAAGATTACCGTCAGTTCAAGAGCGACGCGAAGATCATCTACGGCGAAGCGGTGGAAACCGAACAACCGAAGGAACCCAAGAAGCCCTGATTTTCGCCGTTTAGCCCCGGAATGGCGCTGCTAGAGGGGCAGTGCTAGGACGGCGCGGCGCACACATGTTCGAATAGAAACACTGGGATCATGCCATCCGTCTGGTTTCAACTACGGCGTCGCGGGAAAGCTATCTCCCGGCGTGCGCGTGAATTGAGGATGATTTGGCGCGGAGTGATGTCGACCGACCATCCGGTGATGGCGCACATTATCCCCATGCGCCGCTGCAACCTCGCGTGCGCCTACTGCAACGAATACGACACCACATCGAAGCCGGTGCCGGTGGAGACCATGCTGCGGCGCATCGACCGTTTGGCCGCGCTGGGCACCACCGTTATCACCATCAGCGGCGGCGAACCTTTGCTCTGCCCGGACCTGGATGTGCTCGTCCGGCGCATGCGCAAGCGCGGCATCATCGCCGGCATGATCACCAACGGATATCTGCTCACGCCCGAGCGCATCCACCGGCTCAATCGAGCCGGCTTGGATCACATGCAGATCAGCATCGACAACGTGACGCCGGATGATATTTCGAAGAAGAGCCTGAAGGTGCTGGACCGCAAATTGCAAATGCTCGCCGAACACGCCGAATTTCACGTCAACATCAATTCGGTGGTGGGCGGCGGCGTGCGCAATCCCGAAGACGCGCTGGTGATCGGCCGGCGCGCCGTCGAGTTGGGCTTCACATCGACGGTGGGCATCATACACGATTCCTCCGGGCAGCTTCGCCCGCTCAGCGGCAAGGAGCGCGAAGTGTTCCTGGCGATGCGGAAACTGGAGAAATCCAGCTACGCGCAGATCAACTACTTCCAGGACGACATCGCCAACGCGCGGCCGCACATCTGGCAATGCCGCGCCGGCGCGCGCTACCTCTACATTTGTGAAGACGGCCTGGTGCACTACTGCTCGCAACAGCGCGGCTATCCGGCCAAACCGATCGAAGAGTATACGGTGGAAGACATACGGCGCGAGTTCCTGACACGGAAACCGTGCGCAGCCTATTGCACGGTGAGCTGCGTGCACCAGGTGTCCTACATGGACTTCTGGCGTGCGCCGCAGACGATCCGCCCGTGTTCGCGCACACAGCCCACCGCGCCCGCACGCGAACCAGTGATCCAGATACAATCGTTCACGAGATAGGCGCCGCTGCGTCTCCAAGGAGTCCCCAAATGAAGGTCAGTGCTCGTGTTCTGTTCACAAGGCGATCCGTCGTCGCAGTTGCGCTTCTGGCTGCACTGGGAGCATGCACGGCCGTCCCCGCCAGCCTCCCGTCGGCATTTCCGGATCGCGTCATCCTGAACTGGACCACGGATGCCTCCACGGGATTTTCGGTCACCTGGCGAACCGACACAACCGTGAAGCAGGCTTTCGCCGAAATCGTCGTATCCGAAGACGGCGCGGGATTCGTCAAGAAAGCACAACGTCTGAACGCAACAACCGAAGCCTATGAAGCTGACCGCGGCGCGGCGCACAGTCACAGCGTCACCTTTCAAGGCCTGGCGCCGGCGACGCTCTATTTGTACCGCGTGGGCGATGGAACCTCCTGGACTGAATGGAGCCAGATTCGCACGGCCGCCGCAAAGCCCAGCCCGCTGACGTTCCTCTATTTCGGAGACGTTCAGCTCGGTATCTATTCGATGTGGTCGCGCGTTGTTCGACAGGCTTACTCGATGGCGCCCGACGCGCGGTTCATGGTGTACGCCGGGGACCTGATCAATCGTCATGGCATCGATGAGGAATGGGGCGAGTGGCACCAGGCCGCCGGATGGATCAATCGCATGGTGCCGAGTTTTCCGTCGCCGGGCAATCACGAATACGGGCGAGCCTCCGACGACGGCCGGAAACTCACGCCGAACTGGCGGGCTCAGTTCACGCTGCCCACCAATGGCGTACCGGGTCTGGAAGAAACCAACTACTACACCGACATCCAGGGCCTACGGATGATCGCGCTGAATTCGAACCTGAAGCAGAAGGAACAAGCGGAGTGGCTCGACAAGCTACTTCAGCACAATCCCAATCGTTGGACCGTCGTGGTGTTCCACCATCCGATTTATTCGACCAAGCGCGGGCGCGACAATGCGGAGCTGCGCGAGTTGTGGCAACCGGTCTTCGACAAGTACGGCGTGGACCTCGTACTCGAAGGGCACGATCACATCTACGGACGAACGAATTTACAGGGCCGCGCTGTTTACGTCGTCTCAATGAGCGGCGCGAAGCTGTACGATCAACCCGACACGAAAGTCTTCGCACGGACCGGTGTGAA
Source organism: uncultured Solibacteraceae bacterium (assembly GCA_964505625.1). Lineage (GTDB taxonomy): Bacteria > Acidobacteriota > Terriglobia > Bryobacterales > Bryobacteraceae > JAJFUV01. The sequence continues at coordinate 11,300 of CAZDIZ010000097.1, forward strand.
TACGCAGTTCTTTCAGATCGTGCGTATCCAGGATGACACGCTGCGCTTTGAAACCCGCACGGCCAGCGGCGCACTCTACGACGCCTTCACGCTCCGCAAACAAAACGGCAAGCCGAACAAGCTGATCAACCAGATTCCGCCAGAGCGATAAGAAGCATCCGGTCGAAAACCCGGGGACAGACAGCTCTGCCCCAGGCGGTAAGCGCTGAAAACTCGGAATCTCTCACGCGGGGCAGAGTCGTCTGTCCCCGGGTTTTCGACCTACCGGCCCGGCCGGCGAGCCACCGACAGCTTCAGCGTTTCGCCGGCGGCGAGCTTGACGTCCAGGCCGTTCTTCAGTTCGCTACCCAACAGCACGCGCTCGTCGCCCGCGGCGCGCTTCACCGTGTAGAGCGTGTCTTCATCGACGGCGAACCATTCGGGCCATTCGTTGAGCCGCACGTAGTTCTTGCGCAGGTTGATGTCACGGCGATGGCGCGCGTAATCGAAAACCAGTTTGCCGGACCACGGCTTGGCGCTGCGCAACGACACGTACAAACGGCCATCCTGCTGCACGGCGCCTAGCTCGACGCCGGGCGCCCAGTCCTTCAGGTAGCAGCCTTGCGACTTCATCATGGCGTAGAGCAGCGTTGTACGGTTCCAGTTGCCGTCGCCGTACCAACGCTCGATGGTGCCGTCGGCCTGTTGATAGGCGAGCAGGGTCTTCATTTCGGTCTCGATCCAGTCCAGTGCTTCCGGCACCGGCTCGCGCGCAACCAGGTAAATCGCGCTCTCGATCGAATCGGCGTAGCCGTCCGCGCTCCCCTTTTCCCAATCGTAGCCGCGGTACTTCGGTAGATTGCGCAGCACTTTCAACACCGCCTGGCGGTACTTCTCTTCGCCCGTGGTCTGGTAGAAGGTGTAGAGCGCTCCGTAGACGTAGCCCCAATTGTCGGCGAACTTGGTGTCTTTCGCCGACAGGTCGGCGTTCACGATGGTGTTGTACAACATGCCGTCCGGATTGGCCGACGCAAGTACGTTGTCGAGCATCTTGCGGATGGCCGGACGAGCACGCTCGGCGCGCTTCAGCCCGAAGTCGGTGTCGATCGCGTGCAGCAGTGTCAGGCCCACGATCGCCTCGTTGCCGTGATCGCGCAAACGCGTGGTCCCGGTGTCGGTCTTCTTTTCGAAATCGTAGCGGTAGCCGGGCAGATAGTTATTGGCCGGCAGAATCTCTTCGACGTAGGCGTCGGTGATGCGTCCGGCCCAGTCGAGAAAACGCGGATCGGCGGTCATCGGGATCAGGCGTGCCAGGGTTTGCATGACGTCTCCGTTGAGTTCCGCGCCGGTGTCGGGCAGGTTCCCCCAACGCGTTTTGATCGGCGCCATCCGCATGTAATCTTCGGTGATGTCCACCATGCGGTAGTACCAGGGCGTGCGGCCGAGCAACTCGGTCACCGACAGCAAGCCGTCTTTGCAGTATTCGCCGGCGCCGAAGAAACTCGCCGGACCAAGCTGCTTGGTCTTCAGATCGAGATTCCCTGGGATAGCGCCTTCGACATTGGTGTAGCGGATCTCATTGCGGAGCATGTCCATCATGCGTCCGCGATAGAGCACTGGATCGGTGAACCAACTGGTGATGATGAGGTAGGGGTAGTTGTCGGCGCCGGAGTTGTGCGGCGTGTAGAGCAGTTCCGTATTGAGCTTGCCGCGGATCGGTCCTGGCAACCGGTCGGGCAGCAGCAACGTCTCTTTATCCGCGTAGGCGAGCCAGCCGTGGAGCATCTTGCGCGTCTTCGCAAAAACGTCGTTCACTTTGACGCCGTTTGCCGCGGCTTGTTTCCAAAGTTCGCCAGGCTCGGCGGCATAGAATAGAGAAGGCAGTAGACACACCAATAGCGCACAGCGTAACCACGAACGATGGGACATAGAAGCAAGCTTACCGGATTCATACTGATCGCGCTGGCTTGCGCCGCCCTGGGGCAAGGCGGCCCGCAACTCGTGCCACCGGCAACAACCGGCGCGCCGCGCGCGCGGCAACCGGGTCAACAAAGCAACTGCCGTGGCTGCTCCACGGTGGTTTGGACGGAGAAGGTCTGGTCCAGCGCGCCGCACAATGGGTTCACCGACCTGGTGCGCTACAAGGACCGCTGGTTCTGCGCGATTCGTGAAGGTTCGGCGCATCGTTCGGCGGACGGCAGCATCCGAATTCTGACATCGACCGACGGTGAAATCTGGAAACCGGCGGCGCGCATCTCATCCTCGGCCGGCGACCTGCGCTATCCGAAGCTCAGTGCCGCCAGCGACGGCCGCCTGTTCCTGGTGGCGATCGAGGAGCGCCAGGGCATCGTTTGGGAGCGGCACCAGTCGGCCATTTGGACCTCGCCCGACGGCCGCAACTGGGGCGCGCCGGTAGCGGTCTGCGAGCCCAACATGCAACTCGGCCGTCTGACCTGGCATAACCGTATGGCGTTCGCCGCCGCGTATTCCAATGTGCGCGACGAGTTCCTGCGCATCTACGGAGCTCCAGCTATCGACAAGTTCGCCGCGCTCACGCCCAAGCAACTGGAAGGACAAGCACCTGCTGAAGCATCCATCGTTTTCCCTCAGGGTGACGATGCATTGTGCCTGGCGCAGCGCGACGCCAAAGGCGCCACCGCCGCGCTGGGGCGCGCCAAGCCGCCCTACCGCGGCTGGCTGTGGACGGACCTGAACGTGCGCCTGGAAACGCCCAACATGATTGTGCTGCCGGACGACCGCATAGTCGTCGCTGGCCGCACAGCCAGCGGCGGCGCTTCGCGCCTCGCGCTGTTCTGGCTGGATCAGGAAGACAACCGTCTGCGCGAGTTTCTGACGCTGCCATCGAACGGCGACGCGGGCTATCCAGGACTGGCCTGGCACGACGGATTACTTTGGGTGAGCTACCACTCTTCTCAAGAGGGCACGGCGGGAATCTACATCGCCAAGGTTCGACTCGGAGACAAGTGACATGAAGACTGGGACCATCAGCCGGCGCGGCTTCCTGGGTGGAGCCGCCGCGAGCATACTGGCGCGCGCCGCAGCGCCGCCGCTCAATTTCGTATTCATTCTCGCCGACGATCTCGGTTGGGCCGACGTAGGCTGTTACGGCGCCGATCTGCACGAAACGCCCAACATCGACCAACTCGCGCGCAGAGGGATGCGCTTCACCGACGCTTACTCAGCGGCGCCCGTGTGCAGCCCAACGCGCGCGTCCATCCTCACCGGAAAACACCCGGCGCGCCTGCACATGACCACGTGGTTTGAAAGTTCCTCGGCGCCGCCACGGGACCGGAAACTCGTGCCGCCGGTGACGGTAGGCAATCTGCCGCACGAAGAAGTGACGATTGCCGAAGCGCTCAAACAGCGCGACTACCTGACCGCACTGGTCGGCAAGTGGCATCTGGGCGACGCGGGCCACTATCCGGAAACGCAAGGCTTCGACGTCAACATCGGAGGCACGCATTGGGGCGCGCCGCAATCGTTCTTCTACCCCTATCGCGGCAGCCGTAACTTCGGCGGCGAACTGCGCTACGTGCCGCATCTCGAATTCGGAAAGCCGGGCGAGTATCTGACTGACCGTCTCACTGACGAAGCGTTGCGCATCATCGACCGTGCCGGTGAGCAGCCGTTCTTTCTCTACCTGGCGCATCACGCCGTGCACACGCCCATCGAAGCCAAGGCTGCCGATGTCGAGCGCTTCCGCACGCGTCAGAAAGCCGGGCAGCACCACACCAATCCCACGTACGCCGCTCAGACTTGGAGCCTGGATGAAAGCGTGGGACGCGTGATGCGTAAGCTCGAAGAGCGCGGCATCGCGGAGCGCACGGTGGTTGTTTTCATGTCGGATAACGGCGGGGCCTTGCAGACTTCACGACAGGTCACCATCACCGACAATTCGCCGCTGCGTTCCGGCAAAGGCGCGCTCTACGAAGGCGGCGTTCGCGTACCGCTGATCGTGTATTGGCCTGGCGTGACGCAGGCGGGCGCGTTGTCACACGTACCCGTCGCTTCGACGGATCTGTATGCCACGCTGCTCGACATGGTGGGCATGGGTGGAAGCGACGAACGCCGGCGCGGTGTCGATTCGCTCAGCCTGGCGCCGGTGTTACGCAACCCATCGGCAAAGCTGGATCGCCAGGACCTCTATTTCCACTACCCGCACTACTACCCCACCACGACTCCGGTGAGCGCCGTGCGCAACGGTCCGTGGAAACTGATCGAGTTTCTCGAAGACAACCACGTGGAGCTCTACAACCTGGATCAGGACATCGGAGAGAAAAACGATCTGGCGCGCCGCATGCCGGAACGGGCCGCCGAGTTGCGCGCGCGACTAGATGGATGGCGCAAATCCGTCGCGGCGCAGATGCCCACATCGAATCCAGGCTACGCCGTGAGCCGGTGATATAGGTCCGCGAATGCTTCCAGCGTGAGTTGTTCTGCGCGCAACCCGGCCTCCGGACAGGCGTCAATCGCTTCGCGCGCGAATGCGCCCGCCAGGTTGTTGCGGATGGTCTTGCGCTTTTGGTGGAAGCAGCGGCCCACGAATTCCAGAAACTTTCCGGGATCACTCACGCACAGGTCTTCGTCCGGCGTGCGCGGAGTGAGTTGCACCACGGCGGAGTCCACTTTGGGCGGTGGAGAGAATGCCGAGGGCGGCACGCGGAACAGTGTGTCGGTTGCGGCGCGGAAGGCCGTGCGCACGGTGAGGTAACCGTAGTCACGATTGCCCGGCTGCGCGCTCAAGCGGTCAGCCACTTCCTTCTGCATCAGAAACACGGCGCGTACCAGATCCGGCCCCATGGCGAGCACTTGGTCCAGAATCGGCGAGGTAATGTAGTAGGGCAGGTTGCCCGCCACCACCGCCGGTCCCCACTTGGCTAGATCGACATCGAGCACGTCCGAGTGAATGACGTCGAAATGGCGGTGCGCGGCGAAGCGTGCGCGCAGACCTTCGGCGAGCGTGGAATCGAGTTCAATCGCCACCAACCGCTCGGCGCGCTCGATCAGGTGCTCGGTGAGAGCGCCCTCGCCCGGCCCGATTTCGATCACCAGTCGCTCGCGATGCGGACACACCGCCGCGGCGATTCGCTCCAGAATGGAAGCGCTCTTTAGGAAGTGCTGCCCGAGCGGAGGGCGTTTCACGCGGTGGCGATTCCGACTATCCCTTCACGTCGATCTGGCTGCGGCGAATGGTGAGCCGCACGCGTGTGGAAGCCGGCTGGCCGAACATCGTGCTGGGCGTGAAGTTGGTAAACAGCAACGCGTTCTCGATTCTGCGGCGCAGCGGCATGTTGTGCATCCAATCCTGGCCGTTGGGCGCCGAATAATCCACGATGCGTCCTTGGCCGTCCACCACCAGGTCCACCAGAACTTCGTCTTCGTTCATGTCGAAGTCCGGCACATTATTGACCCGGGCTTCGGTGGAAAGCATGGTGGGAACATCCTGGATCAGGTGCCTTCCCGGAACTGCATACATGGGTACGAACAAGGCAAACAGCAGTATCGCCGAAACCAGACCGCCGGCAATCTGCATCGCGACGGGCCGCATCAGGCCATCCAGGCGGAATTGCCAGGCATCCGCCCAGGTCGCCAACCGTGCCGCCATGCCGGACCCGGCGCGCCGGCGTGCGATTTCCCGCGATGCCATCGACCGCAGCACGTACTCCAGCCTGGCCGGCGGCACTCGCGCGGGAAGCATGCCAAGCGAAACTTTGATTCTGACCTGTTGCTCGGAAACCGCGAAACAACTTCGGCAGCGCTCCAGGTGCTGGCAGACTTCGCCCCGCACGGGCTCGTCGAGTTGCCCGTCCATGTAAGCCGACAATGCTCGCTGGACAGATTGGCAATTCATAGCTTCACTCGGCCGGTTGTGGCGTCCAATTTAGGGCCGGTCCCGGCTCGAGCCGGCCCGCTAGCGTCCTCCGCAGTGCTTCACGGCCACGCAGAATACGAGACTTTACGGTGCCGAGCGAGATGCCTTCGATTTCGGCGATCTCCTCGTAACTCATATCCTCGATATCCCGCAAAACCACGCAAGTCCGGAATTTCGGATTCAATCGCGCCAGTGACGCTTCGATCAGCGCCCGTTCCTCGCTACTGAGGGCGACATCGAAGGGAGACCGGGCCGGATCCGGAAGCCGGTCATAATAACTGGTTCCAGCTTCGCTTTCTTCGTCCATGCCCACTTCGGGGCGGCGGTGACGTACGAACCAACGGCGATGGTTGTATGCTTCATTCACCGCAATCCGGTACACCCAGGTCTTCAAACTGCTCTCGGCGCGGAACGAATTCACATTCCGGAAAACCTTCAAGAACACTTCCTGAACCACGTCGCAGGTATCGTCCGGATCGCTCATCAAACGGCTTACCAAGTTGAAAACCGGATGCTGGAATCGGGTAATCAATGTTTCGTACGCTGCCTCGTCTCCGGACTGGAGGCGTTCCACCAGATGCTGGTCGTCCTCGTAAACGTCTCTTGTTGGGGAGGGGACTTCCGCTTCCTCCACCGTGGTTCCGAGTTCGATATCGACGATTGGCTCTGCCATGGCAGTGCCTTATAAGGGGCTCTCCCCTTCAACCTACCAGATATCCAACCGCCCTGCAAAACATTGGACACCGCCCCAACGGGAAAAGTTCCCGGCGTTCGGGACAGCACTGTAGTAAAACAGAGGGACCCCCTATGAAACGACGAACCTTTGTGGGCGCCATGG
>CAZDIZ010000097.1:18109-21158 GCA_964505625.1 uncultured Solibacteraceae bacterium
CCATCATCTATGATGACCGCGAGGAGGACCGGTTCGTCGCGCGCATTCTGGACGTCAAAACCGGACGCCGCCGTACGCTGCCCAGTTCGATCTACTGCGTTAGCCACGACGGACGCTGGGCGTTGACCACCGATTTCCGCCGCCTTCGCCCGGAAACGCGGTTTGCCGCCGCGCCCGAAGCCAACGACGACGTACACATCCCGGAGGATTCCGGCATCTGGCGGGTGAACCTTGAGACGGGCAAGACCGAACTCATTCTCCGCATCGGCGACATCAGCCGCATGCCCGAACCACTCGGCACCTGGGCGCCGGAGCACTGGCATTGGATCGCACATCTACTGGTGGCGCCCGGCAACGGTAGGTTCGCGTTCGTACATCGCTGGGGCTACAGGGGTTCCAGCAAAATCATCGGCACGCGCTTCTGCACGGCGGACCTCGACGGGAAGAATCTGTTCATTTACCCGCACATGCTCGAGGGCTCGCACTTCGTCTGGCGCGACGCTGAACACGTGCTGCTCTGGGCGCGCAAGCCCGACCAGAAGGAATGTCGTTTCTTCCTCTGCCGGGATCGCACGGAGGAGGCTGAGGTCTTCGCGCCCGACGTTATCCGAACGAACTCGCACATCACCTACTTGCCGCAGACCGGAAAGCAATGGGTGTTGAACGACAGCTACGTCAACAAGCAGAGCCAACAGTCGCTCTATTTGGTCAACGTGGAATCCAAGCGGCGCGTGGAGCTTGGGCGTTTTCTGTCACCGCCTCTGTTCCGTGGGCCGCTGCGTTGCGACCTGCATCCGTGCGCAAGCCACGATGGCCGCAAGATCGTTTTCAACTCGCCGCACGAAGGCGGCGGCCGGCAGATCTACCTGATCGACATCAGCGAGCTCGCGCTCTGACCTGAGGTCTACCGCTGATCGTAGCCCTTCAGCGGGCGCACCCAGATGTTGCGGTAGCGCACCGGGACTTCGTGATCCTGCAACGATAGCGGCTCGGCCGGACCGTGCGGGCGGTACACACCCACCGTCCGGTGCGCCATGCGGCCGATGATCTTCTGGTGGTGCTGAACCAGCACGCCGTTCAAGAAGACCGTCACGTAGGCGGGCTTCACCAGCTTGCCGCCCTGAAACACCGGTGCTTCGAAGGCGATGTCGTACATCTGCCATTCGCCGCGCACGCGCGCCGGATTCACCAGCGGCGGCCATTGGCCATAGATCGATCCGGCCATGCCGTCGGCGTAGGTGGGATTGTTATCGTTATCGAGCACCTGTATTTCGTAATTGCTCATGATCAACACGCCACTATTGCCGCGCCATTGGCTGGTGCCGCAGGGCTTCACCGGCGCCGCCCACTCGATGTGATACTGCGCGTCGCCGAACTTCTCCTTCGAAACCAGATCGCCGGCGTACGGCAGCACTTCCATGTAGCCCTTTTCCACTTTCCAGGTGATGTCGCCGTATTCCTTCTTCTTCGGCCGGTTGGTCCACTTCGACAAGTCCTTGCCGTCAAACAGAACGATGGCGTCGGTGGGCGCGCGGCCCGCGCGCTCCTGGCTGCTTTCGGTGCCCGGCGCAATCGTGCGAGGCTGCGGACGCTTGATGTCGTGCACACGCCAGGGTTGATCGGGCAGCATCGGCGTATCGTCGTAGCCGAGGCCCGCCGTGCGGGAGCAATCCGCCTCCGGTGGCTTCTGTTTCTGCGCCTTAACGACAACCAGCGAAACGGTGGCGGCAACGGCCACCAGAACAACCAGCGCGATCAGGATACGTTTCATCTTGGGTACCTTTCCAGAGTGGGGCGAGAGCCCTGAATCGTGTAAGATACCATGGCGTGGAGGTCCGTGAGCGATGCCGGAGAACCGGAGACGTTTTTTTCTTGCGGCGGCGACCGCCGCGTCGAGCGCCAATGTTTGGGGAGCGAATGAACGTATACGGCTGGGCCTGCTGGGATCAGGCGGCCGCGGACGTTATGTAACCAGCCTGGCGCTGAAAACTGGCCAAACCGACTTGGTGGCCATCTGCGATGTGTATGAGCCGCGCCGCGAGCAGGCGCAAAAGGAACTCAGTCCTAGCGCGCAACTCTATGTCGACCACCGGCAGGTGCTCGGCCGCAAAGACATCGACGCCGTGGTGATCGGCTCGCCCGACCACTGGCACACGCCCATGACCATCGATGCGGTGCGCGCGTCGAAAGACGTCTACGTCGAAAAGCCGGTCACGCACAACATCCCCGAAGGCGAGGATCTGATCAAGGCCGTGCGCGCCACGAGCCGCATCGTGCAGATTGGCTATCAACAGCGTTCCTGGGAGCACTTCGTCATGGGACGCGAAATCGTCGCCAAAGGCACTCTCGGCAAGATCTCGCTGGTGATGGCGAGCTGGTATCAGAACTACATGGCGAGGATGAACATGCCCGCCGTTGCCGACGAGTCGAAACTCGATTGGCGCCGTTTTCAGGGCAACGCGCCCGAGCGTCCCTTCGAAGCCGTCCGCTTTCTGCGCTGGCGCATGTTCTTCGACTACGGTGGCGGCCACTTGACCGACCTCTACTCGCACTACTGCGACGTCATCCACTGGTACATGGCCTCCGACACGCCCAAGTCCGCGCAGGCCGTGGGCGGCAGATACTTCCTCACTTACGGCGATTGTCCCGACACCATCACCGCCGCTTACGACTATCCGGGCTTCGGCGTCACCTACACTGGAACGCTCAACGGCGCGCTGCACGGCGGAACAATCATCTTCCGCGGCAGTAAGGCGCTGATGCGCGTCACACGCGACGGATTGGAAGTCTATCCCGAAGGCGTGCTGCCGGCCGAAAAGACGCACTATCCCGAACCGACCATTCAACTGCGAACGCAAGGAGACGGCACCATCCAGCATGTAGCCAACTGGCTGGAAGCGATCCGCGCGCGCAAAGAGCCGAACTGCCCGGTCGAACCCGCCGTAGCCGCCGCACGAGCCGCACACATCGGCAACGCCGCCTACCGCCGCTGGTCGGGTAACTGAGCGAAAACACCGGGTTATTCAGAACCCCAACTCGCGCGTGGCGT
>CAZDIZ010000097.1:21258-23375 GCA_964505625.1 uncultured Solibacteraceae bacterium
ACGCCGTGGAAGATCTTCTCACGCTCGGCCGCGTTGAGCGGCTCGCGGCCCGGCGTGCGGAATGCATCGAGTGGAATATTCGCGATCTGCGCGCAACTCCACAACGGCACTTCGCTGTCGCCGTGTTCGCCGATGACGTAGGCGTGCACATTGGCCACCGCCACATCGAGCGCGGCGGCGAGCAACGAGCGGAATCGCGAAGTATCGAGCACCGTGCCGGAGCCGAACACGCGCGCAACCGGCAGCCCCGATATCTTCCAGGCGATGTAAGTGAGCACGTCAACGGGATTGGACACAATCAGCAAGAGCGCGTGGGGTGCGGCTGCGACAATGCGCGGAATCATGTCGCGAAAAATGGCGACGTTCGCTCCCGCCAGTTGCAAGCGCGTTTGCCCGGGCTTCTGTTTGGCGCCGGCGGTGACCACAACGATGCCCGCCTCGGCGCACGCCTCCAGTGGTCCGGCCTTCACTTCCACCGAAGGGACGAACATCGAGCCGTGCATCAGGTCCTTGGCTTCGGCAACGGCTTTCGGCGCGTTCAGGTCGGTCAGTACGATCTTGTGCGCCAGTCCTTTGAGCATGGCGGCGTAGGCGATGGTGGAGCCCACCGCACCAGAGCCGACAATGGCGACACTGGTCGCCGGCGGCGAAGTAACGCGTTCGTTCGGTTGCAAGGTGCCCTCTCTGTGTGGCCGCGATGGCCTTCTTGATTCCAGTCTAACAACGGCACTGCCCCATGAAGGAAAATGGCCACGAGGTGCTTCCATGGAACTCACGCGCCGGAGTCTGTTCGCATCCGCTGCCGCCGCGCCGCTTGCCGGCGCCGGCAACCGGCCCAACATTCTGTTCGTGATGACCGACCAGCAGCGCTTCGACTGCCTGGGCGCCAACGGCAACGCGCAAATACGGACGCCCAACCTGGACCGGCTCGCCGCGCAGTCGGTGAACTTCCAGAACGCGTTCGTGCAGGCGCCGGTGTGCGTACCGTCGCGCGTGAGTTACTTCACCGGACGCTATCCGCACAGCCACAAGAACCGCGTCAACTACACACCCTGCGACGGACGCGAGGTCTTTCTGCAGAAGATGCTCGGCGACGCCGGATACCGCACCGGCACGGTCGGCAAGCTGCACTACCATCCGCCGACATCCGACCACGCACGCTCCACTGGTTGGGACACCGTGTATCTCGACGACGGAGTTCCGCGTACCGACGCTTATTCGGACTACGTGAAGTGGCGCAGAGCGAATGATCCGAACGCCGCCACGAGTTACAACGCACTCGCGCCGGCCCGTAATCCGTTTCGCGCCGCGATTCGTTATGAATACACGCACGCGGCCTGGACCGGGCTGCACACGCGCAAAGTGCTGCACGAATTCGCCGCGGACTCGAAACCCTTCTTCTTGTTCTCGTCCTTCTTCGATCCACACAGCCCGTACCTGGCGCCTGAACCATTCGATCTGATGTACGCCGATACGGAATTGCCGCAGCCGCGGCAAGTTTCGCTCGACGACATCCACAAGCTGCCTTTGCCGCTGCAAAAACAGATCCTGCGCTTCAAGCCCGAATACGGCATGGACCGCGAGCGCTTGCAGTGGGTCTATCGCAACTACTACGCCATGGTCTCGATGGTGGACCGCGAAGTGGGCTCCATCCTGGATGAGTTGGAACGCTCAGGAAAAGCAAAGAACACCATCGTGGTGTTTGCTTCCGATCACGGCGATCAATTGCTCGAACACGGGCTGACAGGCAAAAACGTTTTCTTCGAGGCGTCGGTTCACGTACCGTTGCTGGTGCGCTGGCCGGACCGCATTGCACCCGCGCGCCGCAGCGAACTCGTCGAATCCGTGGACCTGGTCCCCACTCTGCTCGATCTGTGCGGGCTAGCGGTGCCGGATCGCGTGCAAGGATGCAGTCTCGCGCCGCTGCTCTCCGGCGCGCCGTATCAAGCGCGAGGGATCGTCTTCGCCGAAAATGCAATCCCCGAAGTGATCACGGCCAACAGCATGGAGTACGCTTACGCACCCGGTCAGGGCGTGGCGGGCATACGACGCCCAGACGCGAAGATGGTCCGCACAGCGCGTTGGAAGCTGACACACTATCCGGGACACGGCGGCGA
>CAZDIZ010000098.1:0-18059 GCA_964505625.1 uncultured Solibacteraceae bacterium
CTTCTTCGAAGGAGCACCGGAGAACATACAGGCCTTCGCCGACATCGCCAAGGAGCTTCGCTACTGAAAGGCGCTAGTAGGGCAAGCTTTCTAGCTTGCCAAGCCCACTTTCCAGTGGGCTTAAGCCGGCTGGAAAGCCGGCTTGGCCGCCAGGAATGGCGGCCCCACGAGTCGCTCCCGGGTTTCCGAGACCATGCGGCCCGAGCGCGCATCACTCAATGATCCAACGGGAGAGGCGCTCCTCAGCGTCGACGTGAGAGACAATCTGGCCCGCCTTGACCGCATCCAGTCCGTGCTCGATTCTCTCGCGCACATAGATGTGGTACGGAGTAGTTTCTAGAGAGAAATCGTCGGGCAGAGCGTCCAAGTTACATTGAACCACACTACGGTAGACACTCTTACACCAACCCCACGATCCGTCCTTCTTCGTCGACGTCCATCTTGAATGCCTGTGGAGTGGCTGAGAGGCCCGGCATCAGTAGCATATTGCCCGCGATCACCACGATGAATCCTGCGCCCGCCGCCAGGTGCGCGTCGGTCACCGTCAGCGTCCATCCGGTGGGTCGGCCCAGCAGCTTCGGATTGTCGGAGAACGACGACTGCGTTTTCGCCATGCAAACCGGCAGATGGCCAAAGCCCAGCTCGGTGAATTTGCGGATCTTCTTGCGCGCGCCGGATTCGAAATACACTCCGCCCGCGCCGTAGATTTCCCGCGCGACGGTCTCCACCTTCTGTTCGATCGAGTAGCTGGGCGGATAGAGGGGGCGCACTTCCTCGGGTGTGCTCGCACCGGCCACCGCCATCACCTTTTCCGCCAAGTCACGCGCGCCCGCGCCGCCTTTGGTGAACGCTTCGACCACCGCGCATTCGACGCCCGCGCTCTTCGAGAACTCCCGCACCGTGTCCAGTTGCTCTTCGGTATCGCCCGCGAAGCGATTGATGGCGACCACGAACGGCAGCCGGAACTTGCGCAGGTTCTCCATGTGTTTTTCGAGATTGCCGCATCCGGAGCGAATGCTTCCCTGCCCCTGCTCAATGAGCGCGCGCACGGTCACGATGAGCACCGCCGCCGAGGGCCGCAGTCCGGCGGAAGGCATCACGATGTCGAGATATTTTTCCGCGCCCAGGTCGGCGGCGAAACCCGTTTCGTTCACCACGTAGTCGGCCAGTCCCATGGCCATATGCTGTGAGACGACGCTGCTGGTGCCGTGCGCGATGTTGGCGAACGGCCCGGCGTGTACCAGCGCCGGCGTGTTCTCGCTGGTCTGCACCAGGTTCGGCATGATGGCTTCGTTGAGCAGCACCATCATGGCGCCGGTGGCTTCCAGATCCGACGCCCGCAGCACGCGTCCGTTCACGTCGAAGCCGATGACGATCTCGCCCAGCCGCTTACGCAGGTCCTTGCGTGAACTCGCCAGCGCCAGAATCGCCATCACTTCCGACGCCGCCGTGATCACGAAGCCGGCCTGCCGCGGAGGTCCGTTCACTTTGCCGCCGAGCCCTACGATGATGTTGCGCAGCGCGCGGTCATTCATGTCGATGGTGCGCGGCCAGAAGATGTTGTCGACGTCGATCTGCAAGCGGTTGGAGTGATGTATGTGCGCGTCGATCAACGCCGCAAGCAGATTGTGCGCCGACGTGACGGCGTGGAAATCGCCGTTGAAATGAAGGTTGATCAGCTCGCTGGGCAGCACCTGGGAAAGACCGCCACCCGTAGCGCCGCCCTTCACGCCAAACACCGGCCCAAGCGATGGCTCGCGTAACGTGGCAATCGAGCGTTTGCCGCACAGCTCAATCGCCTCCGCCAGCCCGATCGACACCACCGTCTTGCCTTCGCCGTGATTCGTGGGTGTGATCGCGGTCACCAGGATCAGCTTGCCCGGTGGACGTGACGCACACTCGGCGAGCAGTTCCAATCTCAGCTTGGCTGTGAATTTGCCGTAGTAGTCCAGATACTCGTCGGCAATGGAGAGCTTATCCGCGATCTCGCGGATCAACAGCATTTTCGGATTCATCGCGAAACACTCCTCGCGCCGAATCGCGCTCCGTTCAAGCTACCGATTCTTCCACCACGTCCTCCGGATGGACGATGCGTCCCGCTGCTGCCGCCGCTGCCACCAGCGCGGGGCCGGTCTCATAGACTTCCTGACGCTTGGTACGCTCGGTGGCATCGTGACTGCAACTGGTGGTCGAAATGCATGCTTCGCCCGCGCTCAGCAGGCCGTGCCGGATACTGGTCGACGCGCCGCAGCCCGGCGGAAGAATTACCGCGCCCGCCGTGGCCAGCACCTGCAAGTAGCCATGTTTGAGCGCTTCCAGATACACCTGTTGTGAAGCCGGAATCGCCAGCAACCGCGTTCGGGGGTGCACTCGCCGGCCGGAAAGCACCCGCACCGCGGTCGCAAAGTCCTCCATGCGGCCATTGGAACAACTACCCAGCACCGCCATATCGATACGCTTGCCGGCAAGCTTGGAGAGCGGGAACACGCCTTCGTTCTTTCCGTGGCAGCGCACCTGCGGCTCATGCAACTCGGTGCTCACGTCGAAAGAGATCACCTGTTCGTAGGAGGCGTCCGGGTCCGGCGCCCACATCGGACTGGACGCCAGCGGGGTTCCCACCACGCGCGTCAGGTGCGTGAGCAACGCGTCGTCCACCACAGTGAAGGCGGACACGGCGCCCATGCGCCTTCCCAAGCCCGTCAGCACCATGCGTGACGATACCGACATGGCGCCCACCGCCGGGCCGCTGAACTCAATGTTGCGGCAACCCTCGAATGCATCCAGAGTGCCCGCCAGAAACAGAACCAGATCCTTGGCTCCGGTCCAGGGGCGGAACGTGCCCGAGATCTCGATGCGCGTGGTGCGCGGAACTTCCAAATCCAAACGGCCGTCTTTCCACACCTCGGCCATGCGTTCGGTGTCGATGCGCAGCGCCAGCGCGCCGTAAGCTCCATACGCCGTCGCGTGGCGGCTCGTGCCCAACACCAGCATGCCCGGCAGCACGTGGCCGTTTTCGGAAACCACCTGATGGCAAGCGCCGCCGCGCCCGATGTCGTAGAAGTGCCGCAGTTCCTGTTGGCGCGCGAACGCGCGCAGTGCTTTGTGCGCCGCGCCGCTTCCGTCCGGCGCGAATTGCTGCAACGCGATCGCGATGCGGTCCGTGTCCCACACTCGTTCCCCGCCCTTGGCGAGAAACAGCCGCCGGACCTCACCCGCATTGCCGGAAGACGCCGCCAGGTCAACCGAGGCCGATACGGTCTCGCCAGGCGACACTTCATCCCGCCCAGACGCCCGGGCCAGGATCTTCTCCGCCAGCGTCATGCGGTCTCCTTGCTCATCAACATCTTAGTACACGGAGCAACGGATCTATATCAGGTTTTTCTCCGCCCGGCTCTTAGCCGCCCACCAGACGATCAACGCAGTGAGCGCCAACGGCACCGCGACGTTGTAAGGCGCGCCGGCAATCAGCCCGGCATACACAAACGGCAGCAGCACCAACTGAAAAGCGATGCGCGCGGCCTTGGAGAGTCCTTGCGCCAGGATTGCGTAGACCACCAAAAGCAGCGTGAAATCGTGTATGTATGCGTGCCCTCCGCAAAGCAGGCCCGCCGCCAGCGCGTAGGCCAGAACTGCCCGCTCATCGCGAGAGCGCCAAGCGAGCACGATGAACAGCGCCACCGGAACCAGGTAGACCAGCCACGTCCACCAAGCTCGGTCGGCTCCGAACGCGTAGAGCATCCCGCTCAAGCTGCCCATGGCGCCCAGGTTCGGATGCACACGCGGGCTTGTGATCAACGCGAGGAACTCTTGCGGCCATCCTGGACCCGCCACGGCGAAACTCGCGCCCGCCAGCAGCGCGCCACCCACAGCGCCGCCACAGAGCGTCTTCCAGCGCCGCGCGAGTACCAAGCCTAACGGCAGCAGCCAGAACAAGTGGAACTTGATCGCACACAGCGAAAGCACCAGGCCCGCCGCGAAATCGCGCTCACGGTCGAACAGTTCGAGCGCCAGCGCCAGGATCAACATCAGGAACGTGACTTCCTGCCCGCTGCCCAACGCGCACAGCGCCGGCAGCGACAATGCCGCCAGATACGGAACGTCTTTCGATCGCCGCGCGAGCAGCGCCACGCTCGCCAGCAGTGCCAGCACGCTCAGACTTTGAAAAATCCAGTACGCGGTAAGATACGGTAGCTTCGCCAGCCCCGCATAAGGCAACGCAAATACCGGCAGCCGCACGAAAACCAGCGCCGGAAAGACCGTGCCCACCAGTTCCTGGTGCAGTTTCCAGGTTGCCTCAACGTTGTAGAGTTGACCGGTCGAGAGCAAACGGCCGCCCGCGTAGAAGGCGAGGAAATCGTTCTCGCCCTTGCGAACCGCGGCGCCGGGACCGAACGCGATGGCCAGACCGAGGCTCACCAGCGCCACCACGGGCAGGACGCTCTTCAACGCGGCGCCAACTCGCTGCATCATTCTCCCGATCATTGTCCCATTGGCGGGGGCAAAATTACTCAGGAAATTTCTCCGCCAGCGCCCGGACGGCGTCCATGGCGAGTGCGGCGGCGTGGCGCGAGGCCTGCGGCAAACCGTCCAAGGCACTTTCGATGTCGAACGCGCTGAGCCGCTCCAGTTCCTCGCGACTTTTTCCGGCGATGCATTCGGTAAGCGCCGAACCGGCGGCGATCGAAGCGGTGCATCCGCGCACCTTGAACCGTGCTTCGGCGACGCGCCCGTCTTCGATCCGTGCCGACAGCCGCAATACATCGCCGCAGGCTGGGTTTTCGACCTCGACACGCATGTTCGCGTTTTCCAACTCGCCGCTGTTGCGGGGATTGCGAAAATGATCCAGCAGCCGTTCGCTGTACATCGACTGGCTCACTCCCGCTATGATAGCGGGCATGACCGCCAAGCGAGGCTCCACGATGTCGGACCCGGTGGAGGTTGTCGCCGCTCTCATCGAGCGTGATGGCCTGTTCCTGGTTTGCCAACGGCACGCCGACGACAGCCATTCGCTCAAGTGGGAGTTTCCGGGCGGCAAAGTCGAGCCGGGAGAAAGCTACGCGGAGGCCCTCAAGCGAGAACTGGAAGAAGAGCTGTCCATTCAGGCCGTGGTCGGCGACGAAGTCGCGCGCCATCAACATCAATATCGCGGCCGCCGTCCGTTCTTGCTGGTGTTTTTGCGTGTGAAGAGCTTCACCGGAGAGCCGCGCAACAACGTGTTTGCCGAGATCCGCTGGGCGAAGCGCGAAGAGTTGCCCGGCTACGACTTTCTAGAAGGCGACCGCGAATTCGTGCGCTCCCTGGCCGCCGGCGCCTACTGACTACTTGCCCTTAAGCTGAAATTCCAGGCCGCGCTCGCGGTTCAGTTGCTCGGTGTAGTCCTGGTCGAAGTTCTCCATCGGCGCCGATTTGTGATCGCCCTGCGCGGTGACATAGTGCAGCTTTCCCGCTTCGCGCCAGAGCGCCATCGCCGACACAAGCGAGTTGTCCTTGAAGGCGACTAGATAGAGCGTGGGCTTCGCCGGAGACTTCTTTGCCGCCGGCTCCTCCGCCGTAGTGGGCTTCAGCGTGGGGACCGAGTAAACGCGAACCCCGGTGACCTCTTCGCCGTTTTCGCCGTACTCGCGGACCATAGGCTTAGGCGTTTCGGGCGTGTAGAACTGGTTGACATACACCTGCGTGGACGGCGCCGGAGCCTGCTGTGGTGCCACCACCACAACTGGCGGCGCCGCTGGGTAGTAGTAGTAGTGCCCGCCCATGTATACCGGAACCACGCGCGGCGCACGGCCTCCGCCGGTGGGCGCGCCCGTGTAGCCGGGTGTTCCGCTTACGGTGGCCTGCAATCGGGAGGCGTAGCTTGGGTCGGAAATCGAGAACGGATGGTTGCGTATGCCGACGCCCCGCTGTTGGGCGAACCCCACGCCAGCGATCGCCAGCGCAACTCCCAAAACCGCCAGATCCTTCATGGGCACCTCCTCGTGGATTCGCGTTACAATTCTACCTCAAGCACCCATCTCCGCCTCGGAGCGCAAAATGACCTCAAACGATCAGACGCACGTTTCCCGCCGCGGGTTTCTGGCTACCAGCGGCGCGGCCCTGGCCGCTTCTTCCGCCTCGAGTGCCGCGCAGGCGAAGCCGAAACTTCGGATCGCGCAGGTTGGCACCGGCGGGCGCGGCGTTCACTGGGGCAACGATCTGGTCAAGAACTACGCCGACGTCGTCACTTTGGTGGGACTGTGCGACATCAACGGCAAGCGCGTCAAGGCCGCGCGCGATCTGATGGGCGCCGATGCTCCCACCTACGTCGACTTCGACCAGATGGTGAAGGAGACCAATCCCGACCTGATTCTCATTACCACCACCGACTCGGCGCACTCCACCTACATCGTGCGCGCCATGCAGCTTGGCAAGGACGTGCTCACCGAAAAGCCGCTCTGCACCGACGAGCAACAGGTCCAGGCCATCCGCGACGCCGAAAAGAAGTACGGCAAGCGCCTCATCGTCGGCTTCAACGCCCGCCACTATCCCGAAGCCAAGAAGGTCAAGCAACTGTTGATGGAGAAGGCGATCGGTGACGTCATTTCCATCGACTATCAGGAGTATCTCGACACCAGTCACGGCGCCAGCTACTTCCGCCGTTGGCATCGCATCAAGGAAATGTCCGGCACCTTGCTGGTCAGCAAGAGCTGCCATCACTTCGATCAGGTGAATTGGTGGCTGGACTCGGAGCCGGTCGAAGTTGTGGCCTATGGCGACTTGAAGTTCTACGGCAGGAACAACTCCTTCCGCGGCACGCATTGCCGCGTCTGCCCGTACAAGAACAAGTGCCAGTTCTACTGGGACGTCACCAAGAGCGCCAGCGCCGTGAAGCTCTACGTCGACTGCGAATCCGAAGACGGTTATCAGGCCGATGGCTGCGTTTGGCGGCAGGATGTGAACATCTACGACACCTACTCAGTGATGGTGAAGTACGCAAACGGTGCGCGCCTGACCTATACGGCCAACACCTTCATGCCCTACGAAGGCCAGGAGATCGCCATCAACGGCAGCAAGGGCCGTATCGATTTCAATATGTACGGCGGCGGGGGCTACAAGGACTTCCAGTTACGCATGACGGCGAACTTCGGCAAGTCCGATCTGGTCACCGATCTGCCGCGCCGCGCCGGAGGGCATGGCGGCGCCGATCCGTCACTGCGCGAGCTGATCTTCCGTGAATGGGACAAGCCAGATCCGCTCGGCCTCAAAGCCAGCAGCCTGGCCGGAGCCTATTCGAGCCTGGTGGGCATTGCCGGCTATCGCAGCATCGAGCGCGGCGGCGAACGCGTGAAGCTCGCCGACCTGGCGAAACTGTAACTACTATCGCGACTCCGCCTTGAGCTGCTCCAGTTCCTTTTCCAGGTAAGGAAGCACGTCCGACCAGTGGTAGGGGCAGATAAGCGGCTTGAAGCGCACTGGATGATACAGCGGCACATCGCTCAGGCTGTCGTAGGTTTCCTTGGTCAATGCCGTAAGCTGACGGAAGCCGGAAAGCGACGCTTCCATGCGCGCCAGAAGCTCCACGCGGTCGCCCCGCGCGC
Source organism: uncultured Solibacteraceae bacterium (assembly GCA_964505625.1). GTDB lineage: Bacteria > Acidobacteriota > Terriglobia > Bryobacterales > Bryobacteraceae > JAJFUV01. Next base: position 7,575 of record CAZDIZ010000098.1, read on the forward strand.
GAGCCGCCGCGGCCTTCATCTTGTCCAGATGGAACCGCGCCACCAGCACAACCGCGCGAGCGTCGCTTTCGATTCTCCGCGCGTCTTCTTGACGCCGTGTGGCCGCCGCCGCTGCGAGCTTGGCTTCGCTCCAAGCCTTTTCGGCTTCCGCGAGTTTCGCAGTCAGCAGATCCACCGGCGTTTCTCCCGACGGCGTGGCGCCCTCGCGCAACGCGGCAAGATAACGCGGGATACGCTGAGATTCGGGCAACGGCAGAAACGGAATCCCCGGCGCGGTCTCCAACTGTTTCAGCAGAATTCCCGCCGAGACAATCGTGTGGTTATCGTTGCCCAGCCAGATCAGCCGTTGCAGCGCAGGCAGCACGTCGGCCACGGTTTCGTAGTACGCCAACACGTGCGGCGCTGCCGCCGAACCGTACTCCCGGCTCAACCGCTCCACCCAATAAGTACGCTCGCTGTCCGGGTTTCGGTCAGCGTTCCAGGCATAGCGCCCCCAGCTTTCAAACCACATCCAATCGCGGTGCCACTGCAACTCCGGCTGTACACCGCGGTCGCAACCGTACGGCCAGCGCCAGGCTTTGCGCGGATACAGATGCAGCCCGGTCGATTTCACTCGAATCGAGTTCTGCACAATCTTCTGGATGTAGGCCGGAGCGCTCCATCGGAACGGCTCCAGATTCCCCACGCAGTGTATGTTCACGACATGATTGCCGGTAACGCGTGCCCATTCGGCATTCTCCGGGTCGATTTCGGTGGAAGCGATCATCTCCACATTGAATTTCCGCTCGGTGTAGAGCGGTGAGTAATTGCCCGCCACCTTGCGCATATGTTCCAGGTCGATGCCCCAGGCGCGAATCATGATGGGAGGGTTCTTGCCCGTGCGCTTCACGGCCGGAAGGATCACGTCGTTGATCCAGGAATCGGTGTGCTCCAGACGCAGCGCCTCGCCCGGACAAATGTACAAACCCACGCCGGGAAACTCCTTGACGAAGCGCTCGATGCAGTACGCTGTGTAATCGGCCAGCAGCGGTGTGGGGCGATGGTTCAACGCCGGCAGGTTGTGCGCTTGCTGAAAGTAGACCGACGTGTGGATGTTGTAGAACTGGAACATCAGCCAGATGTTACGCCGCTCGGCTTCCTTGCCGAGCCACATCAGCATCTCGTGATTGCGTTCGAGCAGCCCCGCTTCCATACCGTTCTGCGCTTCGGGATACTTGTCCAATTTCACGAAGTAGTCGAACGGGTGACCGTTCCAGAACGCGATGTAATTGAAGCGGTTGGCGGCCAGAAAGTCCAGATACTCGATCCACAGCTTCTTGTCGTAGAAAAACGGGAAGCCCTCGGGCGTGATGGCGTAATCGTAGGTGCCCAGCTTCATCAGCAGGATGCAAGTGCCGCGCAGGCTCAAGCTGGGCTTGTCGCTCACGTCGAGCTTGGCCGGCAGCCCCGCACCTTCTTTCGCGCGGCGGGCCAATTCCAGCGCGCCGTACATGGCTCCAGCCGCGTCGTGACCCAACACCGAAACCCGCCGGCCGTCCACGATGAGGCGATAGCCTTCGGCCGCCTCAGGCGCGCGAGTCTTGTCGATGGCGATCCGCACTTGCGCGCGGCTGCCGCCGCCGAGCGCAGCCTGGAGCGTCTCAACCGCATACCCGAGCCGCGGATCAGCGCCGCTACTTGCATCCACACGAATCGACGGGGCGGCCAGCGTCACCGCCGCGGTCAGCAACAACAGAAGATAAAGATTCTTCATCATGGCGAACTTGACAGGCAACAGCCTATCCCATCAGACTGACATCTTAAACCGACAGCACACCCGGTGAACACGTGATCCCCGTCGAATTGATCTTCAACCCAACATGGTGGTGCCGCAATTACGGCATCAGCTTCGATCAGCCGTTCTATTTCGATGCGGCCAAACGTATTGAGAATGACGTCCTCATGCGCCGCGTTCTGCACGAGCGCTTCGGCATGGGCGAGCCCGATCCCAAGCCGCGGCCCGTCATCGGTTCCATGTATGTGGCCGGCGGCTTCGTCATTCCCGCCTTGCTTGGCGTTGAAGTGCGCTTCGCCGCCGATCAGGCGCCCTGGCCGGTGGCTCGTTCCATGAGCCGCGAGCAAGCCATGGCGCTCACCGTGCCCGATTTCGAGAACATGTGGCCCATGAAACCGCTCATCGCGGACATGGACGCGCTCGAAAAAGAGTACGGCTACCTGGTAGGCGATCTGGATCTGGATGGCGTCCTCAACACCGCCCTGCAACTGCGCGGCGAGCAGTTCTTTGTCGATCTGGCCGAAGATCCCGAACTGGTGGAGCACGTCTGCGGCGTGGTGGCTGAAACGCAGGTACGCCTGGCCGTCTATCTCACGCGCCGTACCGGCTCAAACTCGATTTCGGTCAACCGTTCCATCGTCAACGTCGACCCGCATATCTATCTGCACGGCAACTGCACAGTGCAGATGATCTCACCGGCCACTTACCGCCGTTCGCTGCTCAAGTGGGAGCTTTACCTGGCCGAAAGGCTCGCGCCTTACGGAATCCATCACTGTGGAAATAATCTGCAACGGTTCGCCAAGGACTATGCCGCAACCAAGTTGGTGTTCGCCGACGTCGGTTGGGGATCGGACGTGGCGGCAGTAAGCGCCACGCTGCCGGACACGTTTCTGAATCTACGTATGAGCCCGGTGCGCATGCTGCAGCAGACGGCGGCCGAGATCCGCCAGGACGCCGAGCAACTCCTATCCGCCTGTGGGCGCCGGGACAAAGTCGGCCTCTGCTGCATAAATATGGACCACGGCACGCCGGACGAAAACGTCCAGGCCATGCTCGACGTCTCCCGCGGCTTTGCATTCCCGCCTTCGTAGGCGGTATGCTAATTCTCTGCCTTTCGCACCGAATGCCGAAGAATTCTCAGCCTGACCGTCGAGCATCGGCGCTTGAAGAGAACTTGCGCTTGCTAGAGGGGCAGCTTCGCCAGGCCCAGAAGATGGAAACTCTCGGTCAGTTGGCTGGCGGCATCGCTCACGACTTCAACAATCTACTGACCGTTATCACGGGCTGCGCCCAGGTTCTGCTCGACGAACTTCCCGCTGACAGCCCCCTGCGCATCGAATCCGACGAGATTCTAGGCGCCAGCCAGCGCGCGGCCGCGCTGACCGCGCAGTTGCTCCGATTCAGCCGTAAGCAACCCGCGAAACCCGCCGTCTTTGAAGTGGACGCCCTAGTGGGAAACCTGGAAGGCCTGTTGAGGCGTGTGTTGGGCGAGCAGATCCAATTGGTTCTTTCGCAGGATGCCTCTGGCGCCAGGATCGAAGCCGACGCCGGCCGCATCGAACAGGCTGTTATCAATCTGGCGGTGAACGCCAGAGACGCCATGCCCGATGGCGGCATCTTGCGGATTGAAACCACCTGTACGGTTCGCGACGAAACCTCCGGTTCTCCGACCCGCTTCGTTATGGTTTCGGTCAGCGACACCGGCTGCGGCATGAGTGAAGACGTGCGTGCGCGTCTGTTTGAGCCGTTCTTCACCACAAAGGACGCCGGTCACGGCACTGGGTTGGGCCTGTGGACCGTCTATAACATCGTGCAGGAATACGGCGGCGACATCTGGGTGTCCAGCGAGTTGGGAATCGGTACCACCTTCCGCATCTATCTGCCGGAAACGCTGCGCAAACCCTCCAGCAGAACTGCGGCCGCGCGCCCACAGGCGCTGGCTGGAAACGCTGAAACCGTGCTGTTGGTGGAAGACGAGGACCGCGTGCGCAAATTGGTCAGCGCCATGCTCGGACGTCTCGGCTACCGCGTGATCACGGCATCCGGCGGGCGTGAAGCGATCCAAATGGTCCGCGAAGGCGATGGCCACATTCAGATGCTTCTGACCGACGTGGTCATGCCTGAGATGAGCGGTCACGAACTGGCGCGGCGGCTCACGGCCATGGTTGCCGGCCTGCGCGTCGTTTATATGTCCGGTTACGTGCAGGATTCGATGGTGCACCGCGACGTGGTCTCAAGCGGGGCGCCGTTCCTGCAGAAACCTTTCACGCAGGATGCCCTGGCCCGTTTGGTTCGCACGGTTCTCGATCAGCAGGCCGCGCGCGCCGCTGGCGCCGGCGGGAACGGCGCGCAGGGCTAGACGATCGTCACCTCGCAGCCGCGTTTTCGCAGTGCGGCCACGGTTCGCTGATCGATCCTCGAATCGGTGATCACACGCCGGATCCGTTCGAATGCGCAAACCACGCAGACGCTGCGCCGTCCGAACTTGCTCGCATCCGCCACCAGCGTCACCTGCTCGGCTCGCTTGGCCATCACCTGGTTCAACTGCGCCGAAAGCACGTCGGGCGTCGTCGGCCCCGCGTCCAAGTCCACCCCGTCGGCCGCGAGAAAGAAATGATCGGCCCGCAGGTTTTCCAGCATGTGCTCGGCGTGCGGCCCAACAAACGACCGCGACATCGGACGCAGCAATCCGCCAATCATGATCAATGAAATGGCCGGTGCGTCCACCAACGCCTCGCCAATGTTGAGGGCGTTCGCGATCACGGTGACCGACGGCAGCTTCAACTCCTTGATTTGTAGCGCGATTTCAACGGTGGTGGACCCCGAATCCAGGATCACCGTCTGAGCCGGTTCAATCAGCTTCACGGCGGCCTGTGCGATACGCACTTTCTCAGCGTGATTCAGAGCGGCCTTGACGTGTATGGGATAGTCGCGCCGCAGGTCCATCGCACGCACCGCTCCGCCGTGTGAACGCACCGCCGCGCCCACCTTGCACAGTGCGTCCAGGTCGGTGCGCGCCGTCACCTGGCCCACGCCAAACTGCTCGGTGATCTCGCGCACCGTCAACTGCCCGTTGCTGTCCAGCAACTCCAGAATCCGGCGCCGGCGCTCCTCGCGCAAAAGATGGCCCTCGGAGACATCGGCCGGCGCAGTTTCCCGTGGCGTTCGCTTCACCGCTTCAGTCTAACTTTTGGATGCGGAAGCGTCAAACGTTTGTTGTTCTTTGATGGTTGATTTGGCGCAAACCAACGACAATCGACAGCATTGTGCTGGCTACGACTCGAACTGCAACCCGAAGATTCTGGCCTGATCCATGCGGAAGCGCAAGATGATGGCTGCTCCCTCGGGATGCCGCAGATCCTGTTCTCCCCGCCAGGACAACGGCGTCCAGAAATGATCGCCGGTGATGCGTTCGGCTTCGGCGAAGCTTCTTCCCTCGAGCGGCTTCCCCTTGATGTCCGCCACTTCCACCATCACAAATCCGGCTCGTTTTGTGAGGGCGTTGATGCGCAGCTTGCGGCCCGGCGGTATCAATCCGATGGTGCCGAACTCGCCCGTCGCGGCGGCTTCCAGCGCTACCAGCCGGCCCTTGGGCCATACGGCGTAGCCGGGTGCGAACTTCCAGAGCTTGCGCGGGTACTTGTGCGGCACGTTGTAAGCCGAGTACGGCAGCACCCAGCGGCCGTCGCCCAGTTCTGTAAGCTGCGGATGAGCGAAGATGCAGCCGCCGTCGAAAGCGCCGAACGGGCCGGTCGCAAACACGGGCGCACCGGGCAGATAGTGCCAGATCCTGCCATCGTGGCTCGATGCCAAGGTCACACTGGTCGAATCGTTCGCGGTGTGCCAGATGGTGGGGAACAGCAGATGATGATCCGGCGCGCCGGGGACGGTGGTTTTGCCGTTGGTGTACAGAGTGTCGGTAGGCAGCAATTCGGGGCCCGGTTCGAGGATGGTTTCATGCAGCGGAAACTCGCGATAATTCGAAGTCTCTGAACGCCCGATCGAGCGTCGTCCCGTGCTCCAGGTTTTGCCACGCATCGCGACGTCACCCGAGCGTATTCCCGAACTCCACGTGCGCGTGTAAGCAACGTACTTGCCCAACCGCGTATCGTAGTACGCCGTCAAATTGGTATCGGTGACTTCAACCACCAGCGGCTCGCGGATTTGCGTCCAGTGCAACCCATCGGCGGATACCGCGCCGGTCATGCCGACCACGGAACCATCCTTCTTCCGCGCCGACTTCGGGTCCCAAACACCGGGCCGTTTCCGCACATACTCGTCCACCACGTCTTTGGGAAACGTCATCTCCGCCATCAGCTTGTAGCGCTCGCTGGGTGGAGCGGACGGATCGATGAACACGCTGCCGCCATCGGTGCCGAAGATGTTGACGATATTATTCGCGCGGCTGCCGTTCCATTCAACGATTCCCAGGTTGGGACGCCGCCACGCGATTCCATCGTCGGATTCGTAGTAGACGAAGTGCTTCTGACCCGGAGGATTGCCTGAGGTGGTGAACGGCGCGCCCCATCCACGGTACTTGCCTCCGTCCTTCAGCAACGTGGTGATGGCCACGCCCGCGCCTTCTTCCCAATCGCGTTCGGCTTCAAACAACGGCCCCATGCGTTCGGCCGGCTGCGCCACCAAACGTATTCCGCGCGGCTGATCTCGCCCTACAAAGTGCGCCGCGTCCGGCGCCACCGGCGACGTCAGACCGACAGCATTGTCGTTCGAGTCGCGCCAGGAAAACGAACCCGGGCGAATGTAGTGCCAGTTGAGAAACACCAGACGGTTTCCCAGAAGCTCATACGGTTCGCCGTATTCGACGTTCGCGGCCGCGGCCGCCGCCGCGGCAAGAAAACTCCTTCGACTCACGTCCGCCATGGAACGAGCCTCCCTTCTCGGGGAATGCGTTCAGCGGCAGATGCCGCGCTTACTTGAGCGAATGAACTTCACCAGATGCCGCGCGTGCTCGGTGGGGATGTCGCGCTCGATGCGCTCCAGCGCCTCTTCCAGTTTCAAGCCCGCGTGATACAGCAATCGATAGGCGTCCTTGATCGCCGCGATGTCTTCGTCGCTGAATCCGGCGCGCTTCAGTCCGACCTTGTTCACGCCGTTTGGCTCGACATATAGCCCCGCGTAAAGGAAGAACGGCGGTACGTCCTTGTTGACGCGCACGCTGCCACCCACCATCGCCAAGCGGCCGATCCGCGAGAACTGATGAATCCCGACGCCGCCGGAAACAAACGCCTGATCCTCGATCTCGACGTAGCCCGCGACGAGTGTGCAACTGGCGATCACCACCTGGTTTCCAATCACCGCGTTGTGCGCGATGTGGCCCGAACTCATGATGTAGTTGTCGTCGCCGATCACGGTTTCGCTTTCGGGCTTGGTGCCCCGCGAAATGGTCCAGTGCTCGCGGATCTTGTTCCGGTTCCCGATGCGTAGGTAGCTGCGTTCGCCCGTGAAGGCCTTATCAAACGGATCGGTGCCCAGCGCCGCTCCGGCCGAAATCTCGTTGTAGTCTCCGATGGTGGTCCAGCGTTTGATGTAGACGTACGGCTCGATGCGGCAGAATGCGCCGATCGAGACATCGGACTCGATCACCACGTAATCGCCAATGACAGTTTGGGCTCCGATTCTCGCGTCCGGGTGGATGCGTGCTGTCGGAGCGACAACGGCCGAAGGATCAACCGGCATAACCTTGTATCATACAAGCATCGGAAGGAGGCACTGTGCGAACCCGCGAACTCGCCGAATGGCTCGGCGCGACTTTTGAAGGCGACGGTGAAAAGGAACTGGCCGGTGTGGCGCCCATCGAGACCGCCGGTGCGGGCGATCTGTCGTTCGTTGGTTCGCGCAAAGGCTTGCGCCAGGCCGAAGCCAGCGCCGCCGGTTGCCTGATCGTTCCGCCCGATTACGACAACGCCGCGGGCCGCACCGTCATACGCGTGCCGGAGCCGCGCACGGCGTTTGCGCGCGCCGTGGCGGTCCTGTGCCCCGCGCCCGCGCCGCCGCCCGGTGTGCACCCGACGGCGGTGGTGGCGCCGGGCGTCGAACTCGGCGAAGGTGTGAGCGTGGCGCCGCGCGTCAGCATCGGAGAAGGTTCGCGCATCGGCGCGGGTTCGGTGATTGGCGCGGGCTGCTCCATCGGACGACGCGTCCGGCTGGGCGCGGACTGCATTCTGCACGCCAACGTCACCGTTTATGACGACGTCGACATCGGCGATCACGTCATCCTGCATTCGGGCTGCGTCATCGGCGCCGACGGCTTCGGCTTCGTAATGGTCAAGGATCACTACGAGAAATTCCCTCAAGTGGGCCGGGTTTCCATCGCAAATGACGTCGAAATCGGAGCCAATTCCTGCGTGGACCGCGCCGCGCTTGGCGTCACCTGGATCGGCGAAGGCACCAAGCTCGACAACATGGTTCACGTGGCGCACAACTGCCGCATCGGAAAACACGTCGTGGTGGCCGCGCAAACCGGCTTCTCCGGCGGCGTGGTGATTGAAGATTACGCCGTGGTGGGCGGGCAGGTGGGCGTGGGCGACAAGGCTCGCATCGAGTCGCGCGCCGTCATCGGCTCCGGCGCTGGCATTCTCAGTTCGAAGGTGGTGCATGCGGGCCAGGTGATGTGGGGCACGCCGGCGCGCCCGCTGCGCGAGCATCTGGAGCAACTCGCCAACCTGTCGCGGCTGCCGGAAGTGCGCCGCGAACTGCGCGAGATCAAGGCTCGCATCGAAAAACTCGAGCGGGAGTAGACGTGCTGCTCGTGGTGGGCGGCCAGGCGCGCAAGGTCGGCAAGACCAGTGTCGTATGCGACATCATACGCGCCACGCCGGAACTGCGTTGGACCGCCGTGAAGATCGCGGGACATCGGCACGACCGCGAACCGGACCGCGGCGACACCGCGCGATATCTCGCCGCCGGAGCCGTGCGCGCGATGCTGTTGGATGCGGAGACAGCCGAGCTGGCGACGTTGGCCGCGGAGGACAAGGTCATTTGCGAATCGACGCGCATCGCTGCCGCTTCAACACCGGATTGCGCGTTGCTGGTTGTCGATCCATCGCGCCAGGATTGGAAAGAATCCGCGCGCGAATTCGCCGTGCGCGCCCACGCCTTGGTGGTTGTGTCCGAAGGCGCGCCTCCGCACTGGATCGCCTCGAAGCCGTTGTTTCGTGTCGCGCCGCCGCGGTGGGCAAGCAGCGCGTTGATCGAATTCGTGCTGGGGCTGGTAAGAAAGGGTCAGACCTCTCTGACCCGCGACAATGAACGCCACTAACACCGCGTTTACCACACGGCGCAGAGCGGTCTGACCCTTTCTTGTCTCTTACCGGAACGTAACGCGCAGCATCAAGTCGCCGCGCGGCGTGAACGACGCTTCGAGCGGAGCGTCGTGCGCTTCGGCGATGCGGCGTACGCTGGCCAGCGCGAGTCCCGAACCGCCCGGCAAATGCGGGCTGAAGGGTTCGAACAGCGTCGCCAAGGCCTCGGCATCGTAGCCCGGGGCCGGCGCGGAAATCTCCAGGCACGCGCGGTCGCCCGCGGGCCACGTCCGCACCGAAACAATTCCACCGCGCGCAACTTGCTGGAAGAATGTAAACAGATTGCACAGTAGATGTTGCGCCTGCGAGGCGTCGACGAGCGCGTGCGGAAGGTATTCGGCCGCTTCGTATTGTATTTGTGACGTGTCTTCACCCGACCATTCGGTTAGGGTTTCACTGATGAGTTCGGCGAGGTCCAGCAGCTCCGGGCGCGGCGGCGCGGCCTGGAGATAATGTATGGCGTCCGCGAGAATCCAGTTGCACTGGTGCACCATCTGCTGAAGTTTGGCGGCCTGCGCGCGGGCTCGCGATTCCGCGTGCGGCAGCGTGATGTCGAGGTAGTACGCGATGCTCTCCATGGTGCTGAGCGGTTGTCTCAGCTCATGGGCGACATGGCGCAACACCTCCCCGGCCTCGTAAGGCACCGCGGTGCTCTTAGCGATCGAGGCGGGAGCGGCGGCAGTGGCAGCGGGGTCTGGCATCGGAGTGACGACGTTTGTCGATTATACCGCCCGCAACCGAGCGCGTGTGAGCCGCGCAACTAACGCGTTAACGGTCTTTAATTATCTGTTTCGGCCGAGGCGAACCCGCCGCCCGCCATACCCGGCGACCTCGATCTTTCCATCGTGTGCTTCAAAAGCACTAACTTCATATCCACTACGGATTCTAAGGTTATTTTGGCCGAACCTCTTATTTTGAATTAGGGCTGCCGAGAGTATACTGATCTAGATATTGAGATCCCGAATAATATTCCGACAATTCCGGACCGAGTTTATTCACATGAAAACCGCCCGTTACCCCTTATCAGCGTTTATGTTTGCATATGTCTGCCTCTTTGTCGCATTCGCATCGGCTGCCAGGGCCGACGTGGTGGTGGCGCCGACGATCAGTCCGGGCTGGGGGACGTACGCCACACCCCAGACAGCAACTATCAGCACAACGACCGCCGGAGCGAGCATCCGTTACACGACGGACGGGACCATGCCCAGCGACACGGTGGGAACGCTGTATACCGGGCCGATCACGATCAGCACCAACACAATCCTGAGGGCCATCGCTTACGCCGGTGGCATGAGCAACAGCACGGTGAGTACGGTCGAGTACCAAATCAGTACGGTGGCGCCGACGATCAGTCCGGGCTGGGGGACGTACGCCACACCCCAGACAGCA
>CAZDIZ010000098.1:18159-23275 GCA_964505625.1 uncultured Solibacteraceae bacterium
TGGGAACGCTGTATACCGGGCCGATCACGATCAGCACCAACACAATCCTGAGGGCAATCGCTTACGCCAGTGGACTGAGCAACAGCACGGTGAGTACGGTCGAGTACTCCATCAGCGTGGCGGCGCCGACGATCACTCCGGGCTGGGGATCATACAACACGCCCCAGACCGTAACCATCAGCACAACGACTGCCGGGGCGAGCATCCGTTACACGACGGACGGGACCATGCCCACTGACACAGTGGGAACGCTGTACACGGGGCCGATCACGATCAGCACCAACACAATTCTGAGGGCCATCGCTTACGCCAGCGGGCTGAGCAACAGCACGGTGAGTACGGTCGAGTATACGATTACCGGCACATCACCCAGCATTACCAGTCTGTCGCCGGCGTCAGCTCCGGTGGGCGCGTCTGTCGTAATCACGGGCAGCAACTTCGGTGAAACCCAGGGCACCAGCACCGTAACTTTCAACGGTGTTAGCGCCGGTACCGCGTCCTATTGGACCGCTACGGGCATCATGGTGACTGTCCCGACCGGAGCGACCACCGGCAACGTCGTGGTCACGGTCAACGGTGTGGCCAGCAACGGGATGTCCTTCACCGTTACGCCCCCTCCAGTTGTTACCACCCTATCGCCGGCCTCGGGTCCCATCGGCACATCAGTAACCATAACCGGGACGGGCTTCGGCGCGACTCAGGACTCCAGCAATGTGACTTTCAACGGAGTCAGCGTGGGTACGGTATCCGGTTGGAGCAGCACAGGCATTATCGTGGCCGTCCCTTACGGAGCAACCACCGGCAACGTAGTTGTCACGGTTGCCGGTGTGGCCAGCAACGGTGTGGCTTTCACGGTGACTACGCCTCCAGTCATTTCCAGCCTGTCACCGGCGTCGGGTCCGGTTGGCGCCTCCGTTGTAATAGCTGGCAGTTACTTTGGTGCGACACAAGGATCGAGTACCGTGACTTTCAATGGTCTCAATGCGACGGTCTCCAATTGGAGCAGCACCAGCGTCACGGCCGTAGTCCCCGCTGGAGCCACCACCGGCAACGTAGTGATCACGGTTAACGGCATGGCTAGCAACGCCACGTCCTTCACCGTCACGCCACCTCCGGCTATCACCGTTCTGTCGCCGACCTCGGGTCCGGTAGGTTCGGAGGTCACCATCACCGGTAGTTACTTCGGCGAAAGCCAGAGCAATAGCACCGTGACCTTCAACGGCGTGATTGCCAGCCACGTCTACGATTGGTCCACAACAAGTTTCAAGGCGACTGTCCCTTACGGAGCAAGCACCGGCAACGTGGTGGTCACAATCGGCGGCATAGCCAGCAACGGCGTGCTTTTCACCGTCACGACTCCGCCGGCTATCTCCAGCCTCTCGCCGCTTTACGGTCCGGTTGGAACCAGCGTGTCCATCATCGGCACACATTTTGGAGCCAGCCAAGGCACAAGCACCGTTACTTTCAACGGCGTCACCGCGACCGCCTCCAGTTGGAACGACGCTAGCATTACGGCTGCCGTTCCCACTGGAGCCACCACGGGTAATGTAGTAGTAACCGTGAACAGCGCGGCAAGCAATGGCAAGACCTTCCGGGTGGGAGCTCCGCCGGCCATCATCAGCGTCTCGCCTACTTCGGGCGAGGCAGGCACACAAGTGACCATCACGGGAACCGGCTTCGGCTCGTCGCAGGGAACCGGGAAGGTCTGGCTCGGTAGTACTTACGCCACGGTGGTGAATTGGAACGACACACAGGTGCTGGCCACAGTGGCTTCCAATGCGAGGTCGGGCGTCGCGCGCATCCTTCAGGACGGCATCTGGTCCAATGACGTGGCCTTCACGGTGAACGTCGCGAACATCACCACCGTCACGCCGTCAAGCGGCGCCGCCGGAACGCTGGTGACCATCATGGGCACCGGCTTCGGTGCGACCCAGGGTACCAGTCAGGTGGCGCTAGGCACCGCGAACGGAGTGGTGCAAACCTGGAACGACACGCAGATCACCGCCCAGGTGGCCGAAGGCTCGGCGTCCGGCAACGCGCGGGTGCTGCGAAACGGCGTGTGGAGCAACGCCGTCGCTTTCACAGTGCCGGCGCTTCACATTATCAGCATTAACCCCACTTCCGGGAGCCCCGCGACCACGGTGACGATCACGGGAACCGGGTTCGGCTCGACGCAGGGCACCGGCGCCGTGCAATTGGGCAGCATCGCGGGCTCGGTGGTGAGTTGGAGCGACACGCAGGTGATGGCGACAGTGGCCTCGGGATCGGTAAGCGGAGTGGCGCGAATCCAGCAAAACGGTGCGTGGAGCAACGCGGTGACTTTCACGGTGCCCACGGGCGGCACGGCCACAACGATGGTGCCGAACATTGTCACCCTGGTGGTTGGGGACACGCGGACCATTCATGCTCTGGATAACACCGGGCAGCCGGTGACGGGACTGACCTGGACGTCGAGCGATACGAACGTGGTCACGCTATCGACCGCGGATCCGCCGGAGTTGACGGCGGTGGCGGCGGGACACGCGACCATTACGGCGGGCACGGCTTCGGCGGATGTGACGGTGGTGGCCGGGACGTTGCCGTTAGGAACGGTAGTTTGGTCAAACCCGGGCACGGGCGGTGGTGTCTATAAGATTGTGCCGGCAGTGCCCAGCCCGACCGGAGTAGCAGACGTGTTCGCGTTCCAGAACGACAACACGGTGCAAGCCATCACCAGCGAAGGCAAGACAGCGTGGACGGCGGATGTGAGCGATCTCTATACTGTTTTGCCGGACTTCCAGGGCGGGTTGGTCGCCAACGGCGACAATTTCCTTGCGAGGATCGACGGAAGGACCGGGCAGCGCACGGTCTTGTACACTACCAGCGGAGACACCGCCATCCGGGACCCGCTGGTACACACCGACGGGACCATCTTCACCGTTCGGGACACCTACTCGAACAACGGCCCAACAATCCATGAGGTGATCGGGTTGGATCCGGACACGGGAGCACCGAAGTTCACCGTGCCGATCTTCGATTCGCCGCACAACTTCGACGCCGTGGGCACCGGAGCCATCATCGCGGGAGACGGTTACGCTTACGTACCGTATCAAACCATGCGGCTGCACACCAACAACGTGTGGCACCCGTGCGACTATCACATTGGGTTGAAGCGGATCAGCAGTAGCGGAGCTTACAGCGACATCCCGGTTCACGATTGGACGGGTGGCTGCAACGAGATACCCGGTTTGGCCGTGAACATGATCACGAACGCGGACACGGGTGTCCTGATGAGTTGGATGTGGAGCGACTCGCACTACGAGACGCCGTCGGAGTATCTTATGGCGGTGACGAACGGAACCAGCGCAAGCGTGTTGAGTGCGCCGCACGTAGCGGATCAATCCACGGCCCTCATTCCATCGGTGCAGACCCAGGACGGCTCGTTCGTCGGTTATATAGAGGACTATCCATCTCAGATGATCGCCTTCGACGCAAACGGCAACGTGCGCTGGATCGTCCCAGGCTATCGACCCCAGATCGCCACCGAAGACGGCGGAGTGATCGCAACAGCCGACTCCGGCGGTACAGCCGTGTTCTTCGACAGCAACGGAAGCGCTACCAAGCAGATGGCGAAGTTGATAATACAATCGTGGACCGGAAAGTCCTACGAATACGGCTCCACCCGCCAGATCTTTGCTCTTGCGTACTATTTGGCCGCGAGCGGCTGGGCGCTCAATGGCGGCCAATACACCAGGGGCACGGCCGGTCCTCCTGTCGATTCGAGAAGCGACGACAATGCGAGGAGTATCCTTACCCCGGCGTTGTGGCAGAGGTTTGCGCAATCGAACTGCGGCAAAGTGTTTAGCAACAGCACCCTAGGGCTTGCACCAATGGTCGCTGGCTACGATTCCACAATGCGGGCGGCTCAGGTTAGACAGCGTGAGTTGAGGTTCTACGATGTCGGCACTCATGGAGCCCTCACGCTTCAAGCGGTTACGGCAGGCGTGCTTCGCATCCCAGTGGCTATCGTCGACCGCCTCGGCCCAAACAACGCCGAGGTTCCTCTTCCAGGTAGACCGGGCCCCGTGCTCCTTAAAGCAGGATTCTTCGGGCAGTCTCTACCAGCCAAAAAGTTCACTCTGGTTCATGAAGTGTTTCTTCATGCCTACGCCGGGCAAAACGACGATGCCATTTATGGGAATTCCCACTTCGCAGCGAAAGGGTTGTGGCGCCCCAGTGGTAGCACAGCCACCCATACAATTACGACGTGGATGAGCACGGATTGTAAGTGTACACCTGAACAATCGCCGAGTACATGCCCAGCAAATACTGCAACATGGTAAACGGAGAGGAATCATGAAACAGACCCTTCTCATTGTGGCGGCGCTGCTCGCCGGCTTTGTTGGCGGCGTTCTTGGCACGCGAGTGGCTCTCGCCCATCGCGAGAGGCCCCCGGAACAGGTAGTTCGCGCTCACAGATTCGAACTGGTAAACGAGTCCGGGCAAACGATTTCGTACTGGGGTGTCGATAGGGCCGACAACGCAGTGCTGGCATTCGGAAGTCGTTGGCCGGCATCTTCGGGAGGTCCCAATGACCCATCCGGCCGTCCGCCCCAGCCTCTCGACAATCCACACAATCAGCAGATGGCGATTGGCGTGATCGCCGACAGTCCTTTTCTAAAACTGCGAGGGCCGGATGGAAAAACGCGGGTGCGGCTCTACCTCAGCTCGTACCAAAAACCATTCCTGTTGATGGAGGATGAGACCGGTCCGAGGTTACTGCTAGGGGTTGAGCAAAGCGATACCCCGAGCCCGCAAGATAATGACTGGAGCCTTGCCTTCTACCCGGAGCGAGCCAGGATTGGAATGTATACGGAGAAGATTGGCGGGCAAACGTACGTCCGAGGCAGTTTCGGCGTTCAACGAGATAGAGTGAAGTACCCGTACAACCAGCCGAAGTGAGTTCGCGGATTGGACGGACAGGTTTCCCATCGCAGAGTTTGATCCGCGCCGTGCCACCAATTCCCGCACCGTGCGGCTGGGAGTCCGGCCTGTCCCCCCGCCCACAGGCAATCCGCACCTCATCTGCGGCACAATGGTGTGAGGTTCCCGTATGGAAACAAAGCAGACAACCGGC
>CAZDIZ010000099.1:0-3010 GCA_964505625.1 uncultured Solibacteraceae bacterium
AGCAACCGGTAAAGTTAATCGTCACGGGGGCAACCACGGTCGCGGATGGTCCTATGGTGCCGAGACTGTATGGTATGCCCGTTAACACGACCGGCGTACATGCCGGGCCCGCCAATTGTGCCAGGTTAAAACTGTCGATCTGGGCATTGATCGCGGACTCGATTCCGGTATTTGTGACAGCCAGCCCCCATTCAGTGGCGCTCTGCGATCCGCTCGCGTATTGCAGGTAGCCGGTGATGACGCCGGCAATACCAACAGACGGCACCAGCATCGCCAATACCAGGAAGCAACGGATACGAACGAACACGCTACCAAACATGGTGCTATGATGCCGTCCGAGTGAAGTTGCGTCAGCTCATTTCGAACGGGAGCCGCCCCGAAAACCATACCTACCGTAAGGAGTATGAAGGCCTTAGCGGCACATGACCCACAAGTCCCAGTACTCTTAAACCGACAGACCGATAGTGCGTTTCTAGCCGGGATGTTAACTTGAGAATGCCATCTCCCCGCGTTCGACGGGACATGCATTCGACATGAACGTCCACGACCTGCTCGCCGATTCAAGAGGCTTCAAGTGCCCAGGCGCCCAACCGCCTGGTTCCGCCGTGGCGCGCTTCTGGCAGTTGCGCGGAAAGCGCGTGTTCGAGGCCGGAGGAGTTCGCTGGGGCCACTACAAAGGTCCGTTCTATTTCAGCCTGCCGTTCCATCTGCAACTGAACCCGGAACCGGAAGAAATCGACTCGATCCTGCGCCGGCATCGCATTGCGGGTGTGTGGTTTCCATCGGTTAATCACGCGGGGCTGGAACTCGGCAAGTACGTGTGCCGTCCCCAAGGCTATGACCTCCAGGCAATCGACCGCCGCAAGCGGCGCCAGGTGCAACAAGGCCTGGACAATTGCGCGGTGCGGCGCGTGGACCTCGAGGAATTGCGCGTTGAGGGGATTCAACTGAACCGCGAGACAATGACGCGCCAGCATCGCTACGACCCCGAGTTCGGCGACACGGCGCGATGGTCGCGTTTGGTCGACGCCATCGGGCAATGTCCGGAAATGAGCGTCACCGGCGCGTACGTGAAAGGCCGCCTGTCGGCGTACATGGTTGGGTGCCTCGAAGACGGCTGGCTGCATCTGCTCTACAAGATGTCGCGCATCGAGGACATGTCGGAATTCACCAACGCGGCGCTGGACTACACGGTTCTGGAAAGCGCGGGCCGCGATCCGTCCGTCCGCGCCGTGGGCAATTGGTTTGCGTCCTCCATGAGCAATCCCGGACTGGACCGCTACAAGCGGCAGATGGGCTACTCGGTCGAGCCCTGCCGGATGTGCGTCCACTTCCACCCCGCCCTCGCACCCCTATTGGCAAACAAAGTGACCGTCAAAGTGTTCCAGTCGGCGTCATCGCTCATGCCATCGAACAAGCCGTTGGAAACGATCGCGAGCATATCCCGAGGGGCTATGATCAGTCGAAGCCAACGGCACAAAGACGATGCCGACGCCGGTTCGCACTGCCAACAGGAGACCAGCCTCCAGTTCTCGCGCGTGCTGCGGCCTTACCCGGTCTTCCTGGTCTGGCGGTTCTTCGACCGGTTAAAGGCCGAAGGTGTCAGACAAGCTGTCGCGCGTGTTGTGCGTTTCTCTTCCAATCGAATTCTACGCCGCAGCGGCAAGAACACTGTTGCGCGTAGACCAATCGAGCCCGCCGAAGTACTGGACCTTCAGCCGGGTGAGTGGGTGGAAGTGCGGCCGGAGACTGAGATCGCGGCTACGCTGGACGGGCAAAGCAAGCACCGCGGGCTTCTGTTCAGCGTGGAGATGCGCCGCTTTTGCGGGCGCCGTTTCCGCGTTTTGAAATCGGTCAAGAAGATCTTCCTCGAAGAATCCCGACAGACACGCACGCTCAAGAACACGGTACTTCTGGAAGGCGCCAACTGCGAAGGCACCGGGTTCGATTGCGACCGAGCCTGCTTCCTGTTCTGGCGCGAGGCGTGGCTGCGACGGGTCCCCGCACCGCGCGACGCCGAAGACCGCTTCGTACAGATCACCGTCGCTGGCGACTGAGTTGAGATGAAAAACCGGGGACAGACCTCCGCCTGGGGCAGAGTGGTCAGTCCCCGGTTTTTCAGCAGCGGTTCTATGATTCCGCGGTTGCGGGTTCCACTTGCCGGCTGGCGGCGGAGCGGGCCGATACGGCTTCCTGGTAGATGCGCAGCGTGTTGTCGCGCATGTTCTCGAAGGTGAAGTGCTTCAGATAGCGCTGGCGGCCGGCATCTCCGAGTTTCTTGCGCAGCGCGGCGTCGCCGATCAACTCCGTCAGGTTACCGGTGAGCGCGTCCACATCACCCGAGGGCGCCAATAGACCAGTATGGTTCGGCGTGACTGCCTCGGAGATCCCTCCAACATCAGACGCGACCACCGGCAACCCGGCCCGCATCGCTTCCAGAACAGTGTAGGGAAGCGCTTCGAAGCGGGAAGTCAAAACGAAGATCTGCGCTTGCTTAAGATACGCGGCCGTGTCGCCGCGGAAACCCAGGAATCGGACGCGGTTCGAGATTCCCAATTCAGCCGCCTGCTTCCGGATCTCTCCTTCGAGCGGCCCATCGCCGCACAGGTCCAGGCTCCACGACAGATGTTTCAAACGCGACAGAGCGGTGAGCAGCAACGCATGATCCTTGGGCTTGGCCATACGAGCCACCATCACCAGGCGAGGAGACTGCTTGGATGGGTTCGCCCGGAGATCTTCCGGCACATCCGGAATCCCGTTGTGAACGACGTCCAACTTGTCGACCGGCGCCACGCGGTGGCTCTCAGCCAGACGCGCCTCGAAATCGCACACGTTGATGATGCGCGAAGTGAACGTGGCGGCAATGGCCTCGAACATCCGGAAGATCCTGCCCTGGCGGCGCGAGATGCGGTCGCTGATGGCCCATCCGTGCGGAGTGAAGACCGCCGGAATCCCCAACATCGCCGCAGCTATGCGCGCCAGTATCCCCGCCTTGGCGGTGTGCGCGGCC
>CAZDIZ010000099.1:3110-10257 GCA_964505625.1 uncultured Solibacteraceae bacterium
CCGTTGATGAGCGTTCCGAACAAACTCACCGCCACCACCATGAACACGTCGCGGCTGAATTCATCGCTCTCGGTCAAGGCGCGTTTCAACGCTCGCAGCAGCGACAGGGCGACGAAACCGTAGAACGCCACGAATCCTAGAAATCCGGTTTCAGCCAGAATCCGCAGGTACATGTTGTGAGTCGAGATCTGGAAGGTCATCTCGGACTGCCCCGGCCCAATTCCCAACGGATTCTGTAGCGCTTTATCCAACGCCTGCCGGTGCGTTTCGAAGCGCACGGCGTCGTAGTTGTGCAGGCCGCTGTGTCCCAGGCGTACGGACAACATCCGTCCCACCGCCGTGT
The DNA here is from genome assembly GCA_964505625.1 of uncultured Solibacteraceae bacterium. Lineage (GTDB taxonomy): Bacteria > Acidobacteriota > Terriglobia > Bryobacterales > Bryobacteraceae > JAJFUV01. The sequence goes on from CAZDIZ010000099.1 coordinate 3,454, forward strand.
CGCCGGAGACGCCGAGGAAACCCACAGCGCCAACCAACAGCACGATCAGCAGCAGCGAGTACACCATCCCCATCGAGACGGTCCGCCGGAGGATGCCCGAAAGGAGTTGCAGGCCCAGCAAGCCGGCAATCGCCACCGCGCAGTTGATCCAGGCCGCGCGCGAAAAGCTCAGAAAAACGCCCATCGCTCCAGCCGCGCACACCGCCAGGTTCAGCCAGAAACTGATGCGGCCGGGGCTCTTTCGCTGTAAGCGCGTGAGCGCGAAAAGCACTACAGGAACCACGAAGGGGCCGAAAACGTTCGGGTCCTTGAACAGGCCTTTGGCTCGCCCCGCACCCAGGAAAAGTGAAGCATACGGAATGACACCGAAGAACGCCAGCGCGGAGAGCAATACCGCAAGCATGGCCGCCACCGTGTAGCCACGCATCAACACGTCGATCGAACGCGAACCATGCGCGGTGGTGAGGCCCACAAACAGCAACCACGATGCCGCCAGGTACGTGTTGATCGACAGGTGAAAGACCGCCAGTTTGAGGTCCACGGCGTAAGCCAGCGGAATCACGTTCGCGGCGAGAAAGCCTCCCATAAGCAACAGCGGGAGCCGGTGTTCGGAATGGAACGCCAGACGGCCTAGCAATGTGCCAAAGACGAGTAGCAGGATGAGCGCGATATCATACGGCGCCGGCTCACGGAAGACCACCCAACTGGAGACCATCGCCAGTCCGGCCAGCCACAGATACATTCGCGGCATCCGTACCGGAGCAGCGTCGATGAGAAGGGTGCAGGTCATGGCGCTCATTTCAATCGCTCAAAGAACCGGTAGCAACGGGTTCGCACTTACCGGTCAAGCCACTTTCGGCCGGCGGCGTCCAACCGCCGAACGGCAGCCGGTGGGTCGCATCGGCCATGGCCATGTAAAACAACGTCGCGCAAACGAAGGTTTCCGAGCACAGGACCACGCAGGCCATGCCGACGTGCGCGAGCCTGGGAACCAGCGCGAACACCAGCAGGATGTGCAGCAATCCCGCCATCATGACCGTGCGCGTCACCACTCGCTCCTTGCCCAGCGGCAGCAGCCACTGCATCCCGATGGACTGCGTGACGGAAACCAGCGGGGGCAGGATCGACAGCAGACGCAGCACCGTGACCGCCGGCGCAAACTGGGCGCCGAACACGATCCGCACCAGCCACGGCGCGAACAGGAACACCGTCACGCCCAGAGCCAATCCGCCAAGACCGGTGACGCTCATACCGGCGCGAGCCAACCGCATGCCCTTGGCTGGAGAGGTCTGCATCAACCGGCTCAGGCGAGGGTACAGCGTCTGCCGGATCGGATTGAACAAACCAGCCAGCGCGCGGGTGATTTTCTCAGGCCCGGCGAAATAGCCGACAGCCGTGGGGCCCACGAAGAAGCCCAGAATAAAAGCGTTGCCCAGCGTGTAGAAGCTCTCCGAGCCGCGCAACAGAAACAGCGGCCACCCGGTTTGCAGCGCATCGCGGACCAAGGCAATCGACGGCAGCCGGAACGGCGTCGCACGGTATACCAGATACAGCGCCGTAAGAATCGAAACCACGGCGGCCGCGGCTTGCAGCCCCAGCACCATCTTGGCGTCGTCCGGAGAGCGAACCAGGAAGAAGATCGCCGCAGCAGCAGCGCTTTTGCAGGAGATCTCCAGCGTGGCCACCACGCCCATGCGCTCCATGCCCACGAAGTACCAGGTGGGGTTGATGCCCTCGGCGATCGCGACAAACAGAGCAATGGCCATCAACGTGGAATGATTCCGCAGAATCGGCACCCAGTTGCGGACCAACATGGTGACGGCCACCATGCAAGCGGCCAGCATCGCCTGTGAGCCGAACACACCGGCCACCACGCCCGCGACACGATCCGGCACCTGGCGGCAGCGCGCCACCTGCCGCGTCGCCGACAACTCGAACCCGAATTCGATCAACAGCGCCGCGCACGCAGCCAGGCTTTGGAAGATCACCACCAATCCCCAACCGTCCGGTCCGAGCACACGCGCCAGATAAGGAATGGTGATCAGCGGCAGAGCCTTGCGGAAGAACTGGACGCCCCACAACGCCATGGCGTTTTGGAGCAGCCCTTCGCCGGTCAACTCTCGCAATGTTGCCCTCATGCGACCCTCACTTTGGCGGCGCGCGCGAAAGCCCGGCGGACTAGCAGCGGCAAATCCATGCAACCAGGGAACAGGTCGTCTGGAGCAAAGGCCGCGAATTCCAACGGACCGCGCAGAGAACGCACGTACTCGGCCAGCGAGAGCCGGCCGCGCCGCATTTCAAGATGGGCCGCGATAACGTCCCGGGCCATGTGGACCCAGGCTGCTCCGGCGCGGGCACGCACGGGCGGCACTGGCTCGCCCGATGCCTGCAACCACGCCAGATACGGAAAGTCGATACCCGCACGGCGGCTGAGTGAATGCCAAGCCCAAGTGCGCGGATTCACATCCAGCATCTTGTAGCGGCCGTCGCGCGGGTCGCGCTTAAATTCGATTTCCACCAATCCCGTGTACCCGATACCCCGCAGGAAACGGGCGGCGATATGTTCAACTTCGGGCTCTTCCACCAACCGCACATAGGTCGCGCAGCCGAAGTCCATCGGAAACTGCCGCAAGCATCTGGCGGTCACCGAAGCCAGTGGTTCGCCACCGGCCCACAACCCGCCGTAGGAACACTGATGGGCGCCGTCTGCCGGCACCAGTTCCTGCGCCAGGATCGCTTTGCAGTCGAGCTGTCTGGCGGCGTCCTGGTAACGCGCAAGCAACTCGGCACGATTCTCGACGCGCCACGCCTTGGCCGCCTCTAGCGCGCTTCCGGTCCCTTTGATGGCAGGCTTGAGAACCATTGGGAAGCGGCAATCGAGCGCGGCGACCTCGGCGAGATCGCGTGGATTGTAGCTGGCCGGCTGGTCGATGCCGAGTTCGGCGGCGCGGCGGCAGATCAAGCGTTTGTCGTAGGCCCAGCGCAACATGTCCCACGGAGCCGTGGTGAGCCGGAACATCTCGGACAATCTGGCGTGATCGCGCGCGATCATCTCGGCTTCCGGATCCCCGCCCGGAAACAGCACCCAACCCTGCAAGCCGTGGCGATGGGCAATGTCGATCAGCAGCTCGGATGCCTGGCTTGGGTTCTCCAGTTTGGGCCAGGCCGGGGCGCTACTCACGTAACGTGAGAACTGCGTCAACCGATGATCGTTGGTGAGCAGGCAAACCGGAATACCTCTTCGTCCAAGACTCCTGGCGACGCCGAGGCTACCGAGCGCGCCACCCAACACCACGGCGCCGCGGGGTCGTGCCACCGCGGCAACGCTGGAGGACGCTGTCTGACTGTGCAACTTCGCCGCCATGATTACCTGCTTACCTCGATGGCGTTCATATGCCAGTCCAGAGCCGGCGCCGTGTGCGGTATCTCCGCCAGCAACCGTTCGGAAAGTTCGCCCATGTTGACGCTTTCCATGAGGCCTTCGTCTCGAAGCTGCGCAAAGCGCCGCAGCACGGTTTCGAGACCCGCCAGGTTTTCGGCGGCATTGGTGGCTAAATCCTCGGGATGGAACCAGAGATGGTAGATACGCCGTTTCCGGGCGGCGTAATCCAGCCCCGAACAGATCCGGCGCAGCTTCAAACCTTCGAGGACTTTCAGCGCTGGAAAGTAAGGCCGCAGGAACCGGCTGGCCGGGAGATTGAACGGAGGTCCTTGCCGGACTTCGTCGAACGACACCGTATGATGTCCAGACACGTTGGCGTAAGCGTCCAGCAAACGTACCGCTCTTCGCACCCAACATTCGTCGCGCCGCTTGCGTCCCTGATAGATCCAGTGACGGCCCGCGCCGCGGTAGGAATGGATACCCACCGCCCGGCAGGCGTCCACATATTCAGGATTAGATTGATTGCGCGGAAACACCAGGCTTTTCAGTTCCAGGCCCCACTCAGCAGCCGCGCGGATGGCCGCTTCCAGATCGCTGCGGAAGGCCGTTTCGGTCTGGCCTTGCTCCAGGCAGTAATAGTGCGAGAAGGTGTGCGTTCCGACTTCCTGATTCGGAGTGTTGAGGATGGCTCGCAGAATGGACGGTCCGTAATGATACGGATCGGCTTCCTCATCGCGGCCGACCTGCGCCATGGCTTCATAAGGCGAAAGCTGCCGCAGTTCGTAATCCGGCTTGACCCGCGGCATGACCTTGAGCAGTTCCTCGCGATTGCGCAGGAACAGAAACCCGACCGCCGCCCAGGTCGCGTGGATCTGATAGCGGTCGAACAACTCCAGGATGCGCGCCACGGTGGGACGCACCTGAAGTAACCATTCCCGGCAACTATCCAGGTCGCGGATGTCCCTCCAACCCCAGTACAGTTCCAGGTCGAGCGAGACGATGAAGGCAGCTTTATTGGTCATGATCAATCAGGGCCTCAGTAAGCACCCTCGCGAGCTAAGACGGTCTTGACGGTCCTTCCCAACAGATACAGATCGAACCACGGAGACCAATTGCGTACGTAGTAGGAATCCAGTTCCACGCGGTCGGCGTAACTGGTGTCGTTGCGGCCGGAGACTTGCCACAAACCGGTGATTCCGGGCAGCACCTGCGTGTAGAGCAGAAAACCTTCTCCGTACTTCGCCACTTCGGCGTGCACGATGGGCCGCGGACCCACCAGACTCATGTCGCCGCGAATCACGTTCCACAGTTGCGGCAGTTCATCCAGACTGGTCTTGCGCAGCAAACGCCCCACGCGCGTGACGCGCGGATCGTTCTTGAGCTTGTGATCCTTGTTCCACTCGTCCAGGCTTTCCGGATGGGACTCCAGGTACTCTTTCAAAATGCGGTCCGCGTTCGGAGCCATCGAACGTAGCTTCCAGATCCAGAATGTTTCGCCGCGCAATCCAATGCGGAGCTGGCGATAGAAAGCCGGACCGCGCGATTCGAGCTTGAGCATCAACACCGCCAACAGGAACAACGGCAGGAAGAAGATACCTGCAATCAGCGCCAGGCTGACGTCGATGGCGCGCTTGATGATTTGCGCGCCGGGCATCAGCAGGCTCCGGCGGATTTCCAGGGTGAACTGGCGGCAAACATCGCGCACTTCGACGCCCAGACTCGATAGCGCGCCGAGGTTGGGCATGATGAACACGTGCGGGAATAACACGGCGCCGGATTCAAGCAGCGACAGCAGCTTGGTGCCGGGCGCGGCGGGCATGGCAAGAATAACGTGCGAAATCCCGGCGCACCGTGCGATCGCCGCGGCATTTTCAAACCGTTCCAACTCGGCTTCGCCGTATTCGTCGTCGCCTTGGCCCACGCCAGCATCCACCACAGCGTGAATACGGAACCCCAAATCGGGATGCTCCCGCAGACGGCTGAGCACGCGGCGGCCCTGTTCGGAACCGACCAGAACCAGCGTTGGATACCCCCACCACGCGCAGCGGGCGAACCGCCGGCGTACCAGCGTGCGGACCACGGGAATCAGAACCGTCGTCAGCGCCCACCCCGTGAAGAAAATCAAACGAGAGTAGACGTCGGCTACGCGCAGCATGAAGGTCAACACCGCCAGCATCAAAAACACAACGGTGGTGGCGGAGGCGAGCCGGCGGCTTTCGGTGACCGGATTAAAAATGATGCCGGGATACTGCCCGAACAACGCGTAAGCCGCCAAAAATAGTCCGAGCACGGGCCAGAGCCGCAGATACAAAGAAATCTCGTACTGCCCTCCGGCGGCGTGCCGCGCCAACACCGCAAACAACAGGATCGCGATCAGCGCGAATGCGTCCGCCATCACAATCAAGGAAGTGGCGAGCCAGGGGCGGCACTCCACATCCGCCTTGGGCAACGACACAACGTGAACCGGTTCGTGTTCGAGTACGACGCTCATACGAATCTCACCAATTAATCTGTTAACTTGTACGGCACGAACCCACTGGAGACTGAAGCACCAGCGCGCCGACGCCACGCGATGCCGCCTTGGGCGCACCGCAATCGTTCAACACCGTGCCCAACACGTTTGTGCCGTCGCCCGAGAGGCGGCGCAAAGCGGCCTCCGCGGCGTCGTGCGACGTGTGACGAGCACCGATCACCAGGACCACTCCGTCAGCGGCGCGAGCCAGCGCGCGCGATTCGAGCGACGCAAGCGGCGCGGTGTCGATCACCACAGCGTCAAACTGCTCGCGCAGGCAATCGAACAGATGCGGCACGCGCGGAGAGTAGAGCCGGTCCACCACGGCGGCGCTTCCGGCACCGGCCGGCAGCACGGACAATCCTTCCACGTCGGTTGCCAGACATTGTTCCCCAGCGCGGTAACGCAGCCGGGAGACCGGAACATCGAGCAGTTCTCCGAGACCTTCGTTATTGGGAACACCGAACACTTCGTGCAGACGCGGCTGGCGCAGATTACCATCCACCAGCAACACCTGACGGCCGGTTTGAGCCAGCGCCATCGCGAAATTGCTTGCGACGGTGGTCTTCCCTTCCCCGCTTGCAGCGCTGGTGATCGCCAACACCTTCGGATGTTCGCTATCCGGCGCGGTGAACAGGATCGACGCGAGCGTTTCGCGGATGGACTCAGCCATCGGAGAATCGCCCAGCGAGCCGCCGGCGCAGTCCGGCTTCAAGAAAGAAGGCGCGTCGCCGTCCTGACTGCCTTCGGTTGAACGGCGCAATCTGCGGAACGGGAGCCATCCAGTGGGTTCGTTGTACGCGTACGGAATCGAACCCAGTTCCGGATACCCCAGCGCAGCACCGGCATCGCCCGGAACGCGAATCCGCGCTCCCTTGTTGCCGCGCGCGAAAGCCAACGCCGAACCACC
>CAZDIZ010000099.1:10357-23223 GCA_964505625.1 uncultured Solibacteraceae bacterium
TGTTCCAACTCGACGATCTGGTCGCGCACTTCCTGAACCTTGTAGTGGCCCGGCATCAGCGTGGAACTCAACTCGGCCAGATGCAGCTTCAACTCGGTCAACTTCGTCTGGTAATTCCGCAAGGTGCTGTCGTCGAGCACCTCGGGCAGCGCATCAGGAGAACTGGCGAGAGCGCGTTCATAGCGCGCCTGCTCCTGCATCCGCGCGTCCTGTGCCTTCGACAGCGCGTCCTGCAACTGCTGCAATTTGGCGTCCGCCACGCTGTTGGTTTCGGAAAGGTAGACCAGGCCGTTTTCGTTGGCGTAGCGCTGCAGCGCTTCCTCGGACCGTTCGAGGTTCGCCTTCTGCTCGCGCAACTGACCGGCGAGCCACTCCGACGTGTTCTGCGCTGACTTGGCCCGGCGGGCGAGCGTGTATTCGATGTACTCTTTCCCGACCGTGTTGGCCAGGTCACTGGCAAGCTTCGGGTCCTTGGATTCAGCGACGATTTCGATGATGCGTGTCTGACCCGGCACGCGCACGCTCACGTGGCGCGAAACTTCCTTGATCAGCCGGTCGTTGTCGCCGCGCGCCGCGGTCCGCAGTAACGGCAGATCCCAACCATGCGAGCCATTGAACTCCGCGCGCTCGTGCAGCTTCAGCGTGCCGGCTACGCGCCGCAGCAACTCGGGACTCTGGAGGATCTTGACCTGCGTTTGCAGGTACGGTTCGACGGAGGCTTCATTCGCTGGAAACGCGGGAGCGCCCATATTCAGCGCGTCCTCATTGGTTCCCTGCAATTCCAGCAGCGTGGTGGCCTGGTAGACCGGTTCCTGGTGGTAACCAATCAACAGCGCCGCCACGACGCCGCATAACGCCAAAAGCACGACCAGCCCTAAGTTGCGCCGCAATGGCTGTAGGAACTGGCTCAGACTCATCGCTTCGGGGACTGCCGCGCGTGGAGTCTGCGCTGGGAGCTTGGAGTTCATTTCGGATTTTGGATGAATTCGCATCGACTTTCGGATGACCATGCGCATGACAATTACCTCTCTACCGCCGCCAAATAACGACGCCGGTTCCCATCTGCACAGCAGCTTCGGCGGCTCGCAGCATCGCATTCCGGGGAGTGTTATTCGGAACCACCAGGATGTCGTTCGGCTGCACCGGGACATCCGGCGCAGTGCCGTTTTGGATGTTCTTCAGATTGACGGCGAGCTCGGTGCGCGCCGCGCCATCGGGACGCATGCGCAGAATTCTGACTCCGGACGCCGAGGCGGTGCGCAGAAGCCCCTCCGCCATCGAGATCGCTTCCAGCACGGAAGCCTGTTCTCTTTCGCGCAGCGGGAACCCGCCGGGCTTGCGAACTTCGCCCATCACGTAGACCAGCGGCGCGCGAGCCAGTGTGATTACGTCCCGCGGACAGATCTCCGGATTCTCGGTTGGGTTCTTCGCTTCCAGTAAGTTCTGGAGACTGACTTCGCCCACCACGTACTGGCCGGAAGTGTCCCGGCGCACCGAAGCGAGCGGAAGCGCGGCGCACTGTACGCGGCGCGTGATGCGGACCGTGTCGGCGGCTTCGGGCTTCGCGCCACCCGCCATCGACAAGATCTCCATCAACGTTCTGTAACCTTGCAGTTGATAGACGCCAGGATTGTTGACCGGCCCGCCCACCGAAACCGGCTGGCTGTGGTACTCGGCGATGCTGACGCTCACTTCCGGCTTCCGGATGAACGGCCGCAATTTCTCGACCAGATCGTTTTGCAGTTGTTCCACCGTGCGGCCGGCGGCTTCGACGCGTCCGGCGAACGGAACGGTGAGATATCCAGAAGAATCAATGCGAAGCGGACGATCCTTGGCGATCGGCACATGCAGCGCTTCGATGAACACCTGATCGTCGGCGCCTAACCGGTACGGCCGCCGTACCATTTCCGGATTGGCCGACTGAACCTGCGGCTGGGCGGGGATGGTGGTGGCCTCGGCTTCAGCGGCTGCCGCGGGACTCAGAACCTGGAAGGATGCCAGCAGCATGACGGCCATACCGGCCATCCGTATCATTGCCGCGTGATTGAACTTGCTCATTTCGCGTCTTCCTCCGGGTGCCCGCGGTAAAAACAAAATAAACGGACACTAACTACCTAAATGATTATTGCCCGCGGCTACTCGGGTCGGAAATAGCGAAAAGGATTGAAAAAAGGACTATTTTTCTGGCTCGCAAGTTCAGTACTGAAACCTTAGAGGGTTCCAGTACCGCAAGACTACCCGCGCCCCGCTCTTGCGTCCAACACCAATTCAGCGGCCGGATTGGAGCCGCTTACGCGCAGGGTTTCCGGACCAGTCCATTCAATGGAAAGATTGCTGGATGGTGGCTGCGCCGAGACGAACTCGACTACACGCGAGAGCATTGCAAGCGGCAGATCTGCCACCAGTCCATAGCGGAATGGGGCCTTTCCAACAAAGCCCGCAACCGGCAACGGCGGCGGACCGGGGTGTTTGACCTGTTCGCTCCACCACAGTTTGAGTTTGGAGCGGCTCAAGCCGTGGTGACGGCACCACACCATGAAGCGCGCCTTCGCCGCAATAGCTTCCGCCGCAAAACGTGAGCGCAGGGAGGCGTCCACGGCTGCCGCCAACTCGAAGTTGTCGCGCACGCCCGAAGCCCAGATGCGCTTGGCAAAGGCGTCGCCGCGCGCGAAGTCGTAGATCTCGATGCCCAACTCGCGGCAGAGTGCAAACGAGTAGTAGCGGTTGATATGCCCCAAGCGGAACTTCTCCAGCGCGGTGTGAAAGGCGGGAATGTGAAGACAGAAGCTGTTGTCGATGCGAAATCCCAAATCGAATGCCACGGGAATCGAATCCACAAGCAATACAAAGCAAAGGCATTCGGTTCGATCGGCGCGCGCGAGCCAGGCGGCCAGAAACTCACGATTGGCCGAGCCGGTCCACGGGTTACGTCGCACACCATGCCGCAGGTCGTGCAAGGCGAACAATCGCGGCAACCATTCGAGTGACTCCTGGCGCGCCTGATCGAAATCGAGCAGCAGATGGCGCACTTCGCCGAACCGCGCCAACCGCTTCGCGTAGGTGGGAACGCGCTTGTGGAAGGTTCGCTGCGAAGTCGAATCGGGCGGCGCACTGGGGCGCAGGTCACGGTAAGGACACGGATAGATCGCGGTACGATGCGCGGTGGACAGTCCGCCGGAAGCAGTGAAACAGTCGAGCAGCGGATCGCCTTCCACCACATCGGACCAACGCAGCACCGCGTGCGGCACTGAATGGGCCAACTCGCTTCGAAGCGCGGCAATCACGCCGGCGCTGATTTCGCCAGCAAGTCCCAGATAGGCGCCGCGGCCTTCGCCCGTGAAGGTCACAACGGGAACGCCGAATATGCCTCGCCGTACTGACAGCGGCGCGAACGCCACCATACGGTCATCGCGAAACACGCCCACCGGCAAGGGACGCCAGCCGTGAGGTTCGCGGATGCGTCGTGAGTACTCAACCGTCCAGTCGAAACTCAGAAACGGATTTCGATTGTGTTCGGAGAGGAACGGCCGGACCACCGCCTCCGCTTCGGCATAGGAGTTCCATACGACGGCCCGCAGCACTCATCCAGCCTCTCACAAAGGAGCGCGCCGCGCGAGACTGGCCGCCTTCTCGATCAATTCCAGAGCCCGCTGCATGTAGATCTCGCCGGTCATCTCTCCGAGCGACACACGCGAGATGTACTTGTAGGCGGGGAAGCTGTCGTAATCCACCTTGGTCAGAATATAGCCGAACGCATCATTGGTGAGGCCGAACAGGAAGTTATGCTCGCCACGCATGCGCCGTTTCAAGTAGAAACCAATGTTCGGCAGCGCTTCTCCGGGAATGGTGAGAATCTGCGCGTTGCCCAACTCAATCAGGTTCACCCGCACACCGACGGTGCGATCGGCACGGTGCGGATACTTGAGCGGCGAAAGCTGAACCACCTGCCACATGTCTTCGTTTTCAACCGGAAAACGCACATCTTCCGAATAGTTCTTCACCGAAGGGTCCTTCTGCCAGGCCGCGGATGCGATGATACGCAGCGATTCGCCGCCGAGCAACCCGCCGATCCTTTCGCACTCGGCCCAGGTCCGGCTGTCGTGCCAGTAGGCACGCCGCGCGTCCCTGGGAGCCTGTTCCAGATTGCGGTTGTCCGCGGTGACCATTCCGCCTTGCGCGCCATTCATGAAGATTGCCATGCCGCTGGTTTCCTTCTCGACGCGATCATAGAGCGGCCCAACAAGATCCGGACTGAGAATGCCTTGCGCGCTGCCGAGAACTTCGGGATGGATCGCATAGTTCACCAGCGTCGCGATCGCCGCGCCGCCAGAGGCGCGCACTTGCAGCACGCCGGCGCGCCGGTCGTAGAGATCGGGCGCGTAATAGTTGTAAGCGATCTTTCCGGCGGCTTCGCCGGAGGCCACACGCAGTTCGGCCGGCCGCATATGGTCCAGCGCGTCGTTGATGGCGGCGGCCACCTGCTCGCTCACGAACTGCATGTATGCGAGCGATCCGGTGTGGCCTCCGCCCGGCAACGGCAGTGCGTAACAGTCCGGCGCACTGTGCGTGTGGGTGGCGCCGATGGCAATTCGCTCCGGCGCAAGGCGCGGCACCAGCGCGCGGGCGCGGTCGCCGAGCACCGACGGAAAGCCCAGCAGGTCCACGCTCACAATGGCGACAGTCTCAGCACCAGAGCGTAATACCAGCGCACGCGCTGTCAGTTCGCCCTGCCTCGACTTCGCGGGCGTCGGAACACCCATGCCGCCGCTGATGGGCAGCAGTGGATCAGGCGTGATGTTGCGTTTGGCCGCGCCGGCTTCGAACGCGGCCCATGCCGCCGTGGCGCACATCAGCCACGCAAGGCAAAAGCAGATACGTCGAACGTTTCCCAGTTTCATGGTCGAAGAGAGGTGCCTGACCCCTTTTTAACAAATTGCATCAGGCGCAGGAGCGCACGCGTGATGGCGCGCGCATAAGGCGGATAGAGCAGCGGCAGGATACCCAAGCGGCTCTGGTGAAACACCGGGCGGATCTGCGAGAACGTCTTGAAGCCTTCCGGCCCGTGATAGCGGCCCATGCCGGATGCGCCCACGCCACCGAAAGGCAGATCGTCCTGGCCGATGTGCATCAGACAATCGTTGATGGTGACCCCGCCCGAGGCCGTTTGCGCGAGCGTCTGTTCGATGCGGCGCCGGTTGCGGTCGAACAGATAGAGCGCGAGCGGACGCGGGCGCGCGTTGATGTAGGCAATGGCGCCGTCGATCCCGTCGTAAGGAACAATGGGAAGGATCGGGCCGAAAATTTCCGCCCGCATGATGGCCATCGAATCGCGCACGTTGAGCACCGCCACGGGAGTCATCTTGCGCGTTCCCTCGTTGCCGCTTGCGGTCAGGGGCTCCACGCGGGCACCTTGCGCGCGCGCATCGTCCAGCAAATCCCGCAGACGCCAATAGTGGCGCTCGTGCGCGATGGATGCGTAGTCGGGTGAGTCCGTGCTCGCGTAGAAACGGTCCGCCGCCGCGCGGGCTGCCGCGAGGAACTCTCCTTCCTCGCCGCGCGCGACCAGCACGTAGTCCGGCGCCACGCACGTCTGTCCGGCGTTGGCCAATTTGGCGAACACGATGCGCGACGCGGCGTAGTCCATATCTTGCCCCGGCGCGATCACCACGGGGCATTTGCCGCCGAGTTCCAGAGTAACCGGCGTCAGTTGCTTCGCCGCGGCGGCCATCACCAGGCGGCCGACGGCGGTGGAGCCGGTGAACAGCAAGTGGTCGAAAGGCAGGCTCGCGAATTCCGCCGCCACCGCAGCGTCGCCTGTAACGACGGTCAACAAATCCTCCGGGAACCGCTCCTGCACCAACCGCGCGAACAGAGCGCCGAACTCTTGCGAGTACTCGCTCAACTTCACCATGGCGCGATTGCCCGCCGCGAGCGCCGCGGCGAGCGGCCCCACGGCGAGATACAGAGGATAGTTCCAGGGCGCGATGACGCCCACCACTCCGAGGGGCTGATAGCGCACCTCCGAGCGGCCCGGCACAAACAATAGCGACGTGCGCCGCCGCTCCGGCCGCATCCATTCGGTCACATGGCGGCGCGCGTACGCGATCGCTTCCAGACTGGGGTAGAACTCCAGCAGCCGGGTCTCGGCGTCCGAGCGGCATCCGAAATCCGCCGCAATGGCATCGGAGATGGCGCGTTGGTTTTCCTTAAGCAGCGCGGCAAGTGCTGCAAGCCACTGGCGGCGCGTGCGCGCGTCCGGCATGGGCATCGCAGCGAAGCCGGAGCGTTGCGCGTCAAACCGCGAGCGCAAAGGAAGCGCGGCGCTGTTGGGCGTTTCCATGTCTCGCTATTAGTGAACCACAAAACGTTGCTACAATCCTTGCCATGCCGCTAGCAGACCGCCGTTCGATTCTGCGTGGTTTCCTGGCCGCCCCGCTTCTGGGCGAAGCGGCCCAACCGTCCGTTTCCGCGGACACCTACGACGATCACGGCCCGTTGATCGTGGAACGGCGCCGCGAGGGCAAGCCTCGCGCGGGACAAGTAGTCGCCGCCATACAACCGCACGTGGACGACATCCCGCTGTTCGCCGCCGGTACTTTGTTCAAGTTGATCGACGAGGGCGCCACGGCCTACCTGATTCGCGTGACCAACGACGACATGGCGGGCCCGGGCTGGTACGGTGAAACCGTTTCGGCCAATGAACGCGACCAGAACGCGGTGGCACGCGTCTTCGGCTGCGCGCGTTCATTCGATCTCAACTACAACAACCACATGATGGACAACATCAGCCGGGCGGAGTTGCGCGCGCGCTTCATCTTCCTGTTCCGGCTGCTGAAGGTGGACGTCGTCATCTCGTATGATCCCTGGGGTCACTACGAGGAGAACCCGGACCACTACGTCACGGCCGCGTCGGTGGAAGCCGCGTGCTGGATGGCCGGCGGCTCGAAGGATTACCCGGAGCATTTCGCCGCCGGGCTGAAACCGCACGCCGTACGCGAGAAGTACTACTTCGCGCGCTTTGAACAGCGCGTGAATCGCGTGGTAGACATTGAGCCGTGGCTCGAACGCAAGATCGACGTCAACATCGAGAACAAGGCGCAGGGCCCAGCCGGTGAGACCGGCGCACGCCTGCGCGCGCGGTTGGAAAAAGAAGGCAAACGCCTGCCGCTGCTCGGCGACGATGACCGTGCGGCAAACCGCAACTACATTCGCGAATTCGTCCTTGCCCGGGACCGGAAGATCGGCGCGCGACACAATCTCGCTTACGCCGAACAGTTCCATTACATCGCCGCCGAACCGAATCCCGTGGAGGAATACGTTCGACGTAACGCCGTCGCACGATGACATGAAGGTGCCAGATCTTATGCGAAGTTGGATTCTCATCGCCGTCTTTCCGTTGATGGCCGGCGCGCAACCTTTACTTACGGTGAAGGACGCCGTGGCGCGCGCGCTGGCCTCGCATCCGGCCTTGCGGGAAAGCGCCGAGCGCATCAGCGCGTCGGCCGGGCTCGAACGACAGGCCGGCTTGCGTCCTAATCCGCATTTCACCTTTCAGGCCGAAAACCTGGGCGCCAACGGAGCGCCCGGCTTCGACTATGGCCGAGACGCGGACACCTTCGCCTATCTGACGCAGCCGTTCGAAACCGCCGGCAAGCGACGCCGGCGTATGGAGGCAGCGGGCGCGGCGAAACGGCGCACCCAACTGGAGCGCGAGTTGCTGCAACGTAAGATCGTCGCGCAGGTGAAGCTCGGGTATTGGAATGCCGAAGCTGCCGAACGCGCCCGCCACGTACTGGATGAAACGCTGCGCACCTTCCAGCAGATTGTCCAGTATCACGAGGCGCGCGTGCGCGAAGGAGCCATGGCGGAGGCCGATTTGCTGCGTGTGCGCCTGGAAAGCGAACGCATCGCGCTCGCCGCCAACACGGCCACGCTCGAAGCCGAACGCGCCCGCATACAACTTTTCCGCGACATGGGCGCCACCGAGTTTCCCGAAATCAAGTTTGAGGATGGAGCCGACGAGATCGAAGCCTCGATTCCGGAGGCCAACCTGGCGCGGGCGCTCGATGCGCGCATCGAGATGCAGCTCGCGCGTCAGGTGGTGCAACACGCGCGCGCCAAAACCGAACTGGAGCGCGCCGCGGCCACGCCCGACGTGGATGCCGTGGTTGGCTACAAACGCACCGCTGGCTTCAGCACCGTGATCGGCGGCGTGCAAATGACGCTCCCGTTTTCTAATCGCAATCAAGGTCAGATCGCCGCGGCGCTGGCCGAGGTGCGCGCCGCCGAGGCCGCCGAAGCAGCCGAAGCCGCATTAGTGCGTGCCGAAGTGCGCGCCGCCAAAAGTGAATACGACTTGCGCAGCCGCCAGATTCGTACCTCGCTCAGTCCGCTCATGGAGCACGCGGTCGAGGCCGCGCGCATCGCGCAGGCCGCTTACCGCGAAGGTGGCGCGGACCTACTGAGATTGTTGGACGCCGAACGCGCACGTCTGGACGCGCAATTGCTCTATTGCCGCTCGCTCGCCGAATACCGGCAGAGTATTGTGAATCTTGAAACCGCACTGGGAGTCGCACCATGAAACGGATCGTTCCGCTTGTCGCAGTCCTGATCGCTGTGGGGTGTTCGCGCCGTGAACCGCCACCGCAGAAGGCAGAAGCAAGTCCGGCCGGCGCCGCGGCGCAGGTGGTGACGCTGGATGACAAGGCGATCCGCGAGGCTTCCATCACGGTGGAGAAAGTGTCGGTGCGCTCGCGTCCCGAGTCCATCCAAGTGCCCGGCCGCATCACGGTGAACGAGGAACGCACGTGGCGCATCGGAGCGGTGACCAATGGCCGCGTGGTGGCGATCCTGGCCAATGCCGGCGACCGCGTCGACCGCGGGCAGGTACTGGCACGTGTGCACAGTCACGAAGTGCATGAATCGCGCGCCGAATATCAGAAAGCGCTCGCCGAACTGGCGCGGCTCAAGAGCGCCGTCACCTTCGCGCAGCGAGCCAACGACCGTGCGCGGCGGCTGTATGAACTGAAGGCGGCTTCGCTCGAACAGGTGGAACACGCCGAGGCCGAATTACGCAACGCACGCATCGCGCTGGGTAATGCCGAAGTCGAGGTCAATCGCACACGCGCGCACCTGGTGGAATTTCTAGATGTGCCGGCCGAAGACGCAAAGTCGAACACCGACGAACACGACCAGATACCGGTTCGCGCGCCGGCCTCGGGCACGCTGCTCGTGCGCAACGTCACGCAAGGCACCGTCGTGCAACCTTCCAACGAACTCTTCGTGGTCACCGATCTTTCCACGTTGTGGATGATCGCATCGGTGAACGAAGAGCACTTGGCGAAGCTGCGAAATGGCCTCGCGGCGCGCGTCGAGGTGCAAGCGTTCTCCGGCCGTACGTTCCCAGGCAAGATCACCAAGCTAGGCGAAGAGCTTGACGCAACTACACGCACCTTGCGCGTGCGCATCGAGTTGCCCAATCAAGCAGGGCAACTCAAGCCCGAAATGTACGCCACCGCCACCATTGAGTTGGGCGGTTCCGCGCCCGCGCTCTACGTTCCCCAGGAGGCTGTGCAGGAAGTGGGCGGACGCCCGTCGGTGTTCGTGCAAACCGCGCGCGGCCGTTTCGAAGCCCGCCCCATACGAACCGGGCACACGCTCGACGGTTACGTGGAAGCCGCCGGCGGCTTGCGCGAAGGCGAGGAAATCGCCGCGCGCGGCAGTTTCGTTTTGAAGAGCCAGCTTATGAAGGGCACGCTCGGAGAGTAGGATTCCCGCCATGCTCACGCGTTTCATCGACTTCCATCTGCGGCACCGGCTCTTCGTGCTAGTGGGCCTCATCGGCCTGATCGCGGCGGGCACAGCCGTTATGCTGCGCATCCCCATCGATGCGTTCCCGGACCTCACCAACAACCAGGTAGTGGTGATCACCGAGTGTCCCGCTATGCCACCCACCGAGGTGGAACAGCTTGTCACCTTCCCCATCGAAACCGCGCTCATGGGAATCCCGCGCACGCAAGGCATCCGTTCCATCTCGAAGCTGGGCCTGTCGATGGTCACCTTGATGCTGGACGATTCGGTGGACACCTACTTCGCGCGGCAACTGGTGAACGAGCGCTTGCAGGAAGTGCGTGCGCGCTTGCCCGAAGGCCTCGAACCCACGCTTGGTCCCGTGGCCACCGCGTTCGGCGAAGTGTATCAGTACACGCTCGAAAGCAAGCAATACTCGCCGATGGAATTGAAGACCCTGCACGAATGGCAGGTCAAGCTGGGGCTGCGGACCGTGGCCGGTGTAAACGAAGTGAACACCTGGGGCGGAGAGAGCCAGCAGTATCAGATCGAAGTCGATCCGATCCGCTTGCAGCGCTACGGACTTTCGCTGCGCGATGTCTTCGAGCGTGTGCGCGAAAACAACGCGAACTTCGGCGGCGGCTACATTGAGCACGCCTCCGAACAATATACGGTGCTCGGTTTGGGACGCACCACGACTGTGCGTGACATCGAGCGCATTGTGGTGTTGGCGCGCGCCGGGACTCCTGTGCTGCTCAGCGAGGTAGCGCGTGTCTCCACAGCGCCCATGCCTCGGCAGGGCGCCGTGCTGCGCGACGGCAAAGGCGAGACGGTCTCCGGCATGGCCATCATGCTCAAAGGGGAGAACGGCCGGCAAGTGATCGAACGCGTCAAGGAGAAGCTGACCAGCCTGCGCATGCCCGAAGGCGTGAAGATCGTTCCGTTTTACGACCAGGCCACGGTGATCGACTCGACGATTGCCACGGTCAAGCGAAATCTGTTCGAAGCGGGCGTGTTGGTGCTGCTGGTCTTGCTGCTGTTCCTTGGCAACATCCGCGCCGCGCTCATCGTCACCGCGGTGATCCCGCTTTCCATGTTGGTGGGTTTCATTGGCATGCAGGCGTTCGGCGTTTCGGCGAACCTGATGAGCTTGGGCGCCATCGACTTCGGCATGATTGTGGACGGTGCGGTGGTGATGATGGAGAATTCCATTCGCCGCCTGCACGGCAGCAAAGAAAACCCACAGGAAGAGGTGCGCCTGGCGGCCCACGAAGTGGCGCGCCCCATCCTGTTCGCCGTCGCCATCATCATCGCCGTCTACATGCCCATCGTGTTTCTGGAAGGCCTGGAAGGGCGCATGTTCCGTCCCATGGCCATCGCGGTATGTTCGTCGCTCCTGGGCGCGCTGCTATTCGCGTTGACAGTGGTTCCAACCGCGGCCAGTCTGGTGTTGCGTAAGGGCGTGAAGGAACACAAGGAGGCCTGGTTCGAGCACGTGCGCCGCGGTTACGTGGCACTGCTACAGATTCTGCTGCGCTATCGCGTGGCGACGCTCGCTGTGTCGGTCGTGGTGCTGGTGGTTTCGCTCGGATCTCTTGCATGGATCGGCACGGAGTTCATGCCCAAGCTTGAAGAAGGTTCCATTCTGGTGCAGACCAAGAAACTGCCGGGCATTTCACTCACCGAATCGATCGAACTGAGCAAGCGCGTGGAGCGCGTCATCGTCGGGTTTCCCGAGGTCGCCGGCGTGGTCACCAAGTTGGGCCGTCCCGACGTGGCCACCGAAGCCATGGGTATCTACGAAGGCGATGTCTACGTGCTTCTAAAACCGCGCGAGCAATGGAAGGTGCGCTCGAAAGAAGAGTTGATTTCGAAGATGGCCACCGCGCTCGAAGAAGTGCCGGGCGTGGATTACAACTTCACACAGCCCATGGCCATGCGTTTGGACGAGACCGTCAGCGGCATCAAGGCGGACGTCGCGCTGAAGATATTCGGCGAAGATCCGCGCACGCTTGAACAACTCGCCGAGCGCGCGCTCAAGACCGTCTCGGCGGTGCCTGGCTCGGCCGATGCTCAGATGGAAATCGTCTCCGGCGTCGCCGAGTTGCGTGTGGAAGTCGATCGCGCGGCCCTGGCCCGCTACGGCCTGAATGTATCGGCGGTGCGCGAGTTGGTGGAAGCGGCGGTCGGTGGACGCATGGTGTCGGAGATGGTCGAAGGGCAGCGGCGCTTCCCCATGGTGGTGCGTCTGCCGGAACGCTATCGAACCGACGCCGCGGCGCTTGCGGAATTGCCGCTGGCAGCGCCCGCCGGCGAGCAGATACGACTGGGACAGGTGGCGCGCGTCGAAGTCGCACGCGGGCCCGAGGTCATTTCGCGCGAAGACGGGCAGCGGCGCATCGTGGTGCAAGCCAACGTGCGCGGCACCGACTTGGGGAGCTTCGTCGCCGAAGCCGAGCGCCGCATACAGCGCGACCTGGTGCTGCCGGCGGGCTATTCGCTCGATTGGGGCGGCCAGTTCGAAAACCAGCAGCGCGCTACGCGCCGGCTGATCGTGGTGTTACCGCTATCGATCCTGATTATCTTTGCGCTGTTGTTCATCACCTTCGATTCAGTGCCGCATGCGCTGCTCATTCTGCTCAACGTTCCATTCGCGATGGTGGGCGGCATCGCGGCGCTGTGGGCACGCGGCTTGAATCTGAACCTGTCGGCCTCCATCGGCTTCGTCGCGCTGTTCGGCGTGGCGGTATTGAACGGCATCGTCATGGTGAGCTACATCAACCACCTGCGAAGTGAAGGACGGCGCCTGGAAGACGCGGTCATCGAGGGAGCCGCCGTACGCCTGCGCCCGGTGCTGATGACAGCGCTCGTGGCAAGCCTCGGCTTCTTGCCCATGGCGTTGTCGACGTCGCCCGGCGCGGAAGTCCAAAGGCCCTTGGCAACGGTGGTGATCGGCGGCCTGGTGTCGGCCACGGGACTCACGCTGTTCCTGCTACCCTTGATTTATCCCTGGTTCTCACCCAAGGAGTCATGATCGTCTCCGTTTCGGAACTGACACATCGCTACGCGGAGCGCAC
>CAZDIZ010000100.1:0-2793 GCA_964505625.1 uncultured Solibacteraceae bacterium
GAGAAGTTCGTGTTCTCCTCCGACACCCAAAGAAACGAATCGCCCAGGGCCACCGGTCGCGCGCGCAATAGCGACACCGGAAAATCGGAGCCGTAGAGCAACCGCTCGACGCCCATCACATCGACGATGCTCTCGAACGCGCCGCTTTCGCAAACTGCGCTCGTGTCGAGCCAGACATTGTGCAGCCCTTTGAGCGCGGCGATGCCTTCGATAGTGTGCTGCGGGTTGAAGCCGCGCCCGGCGTGCGCCAGGATGAAGCGCGCGTCGGGATAGCGCTCCGCGTGATGCCGGATGGCTTGTTGGTTCGACGGATCGGCCAGCGCTCGCGCGCGCACGAGATGCAGTGTGATGGTGAGACGCTCCTCGTGCGCCACTCGTACGTGTTCTTCGGTGAGGTAGCTGGGTACTTCAGCTTCGAACGTGGGACGCGTGGCGGCATACACGTGATAGCATTTCAACCCGGCGAATCCATGCGTCCGGACCATCGAGCGAACCAGTTCCGCGTCCATGTCCGGCGTGACCAGCATGGCTGCGCGCGACGCCGGATCGCTGCGCGCTTCACTGGCGGCGAAACCGTTCGCCGCATCGATGTTCAGGTCCGCGGCCGGGAAGGCGAAAGCCAATGCCGAATAGTCGCGCCCAGGTGTGAGCCGCTCGGCCCAAGCGCGGAACTCCCGCAAGCCCGCAGCCGGGGGCCCGGCGGCGAGCAGCGCTGGTGTGACACCACGGAAGTCCTGTTGCTGGTAGAAATGCGCGTGCGCGTCGAAGATGCGGTGGGGAAGAAACGAATCCAACTCGCGGCGGAACAGTTCCACGTCTGGCGCCGTGACTTCCCATGCGCCGTGTTCGCTCATTTTCGAAATTCCCTGGCGGCATCGGCGAGCCATGGGAGGCGCTCCTCGGGCAGCACGCCGTAGTTGTAGAAAGCGATGTGCCGGATGCCCGCCTGTTTGGCTGCTTGTGCGCAAGCGACCAAGTCGGCGGCATCTCGCGTGCACGCCGCGCCGGCATTAATGCCCGCGCCGAGTTCGCAACCCAGTCCAAGCGACGCCGCGCGATGGGCGCGCCGCGCGCGTTCCTGTTGATCCGGAGAGTAGAGCGCCAGTTCCCAGCAATCGGCCAGCGGCGCGATGCGTTGCGCCACGGTGCCTTCCACCCAATCCAGCGACGCGGATTGCACGAACACTGGTCCGAAACAGTACAGCTTCTTCCCGCGCGCGTGCACCAGCCCGGCGATGTCTTTCACAAGCGCGGTCACAACTTCAACGCGCTTGTTCACCAACGCCCACAGCTCGGCGTCCGCGCGGAAAAGTTGTTCGACTTGGTCTTCCGGTGCCGGCTTTCCGCAGAGGCCTCGGTCCACCGCCGCGCGCACGCGCGCTTTGAGCGGTTCCGGATCGATCCCATCGGCGGCCAGCATCTTTTCGCACGCGGGGCAGAAGCACAGCGCCAGCAGGCACTGTTCGACCAGTCCCACCGCCGGCGCATAGAACTCGTGATGATAGCCGTGCAAGAATCCCAAGTAACCGGGCGACTCGAGTTCCACGGCGTCGACATCGTAAAAAGAAATCAACTCGCCGATTAGCGTCAGGATGTACTCACGTGTTGCAGCCTGCGCCGGGCACAGGCAGTACGCGTAGCGGTCGCCGAACGCGTTGCGCACGGCGTATACGGGATGCCGTTGCGCAAGGCGCGTGTTGTGTGCCAGCACCATCCACGCCGTCGCGGTCATGCTGCGCTGGTGACATTCCCGCACCACATCCGCAAGCGGGTCACTTACGCCAAGCATCTCGCTCACTGCGGGCTGTATGGCCTGCTTCGCGAAACGCTCCGCGCGCGGGCGGAAGTACAACACACCGCCTTCGGGAAACACCACGCGCCGTTGCGTGCTGCGCGGCGAAATGAATTTGCCGCTGTGATAGGACGACGCCATGCGGATACCGTCCAAACCCAGCGACGCGACGTTGCCGGCCGCGCGCGAGACGCCTTCATCCACCAGATCCCACGGGTACGCCCAAACCGTCGCGCTCATGCCGTTGTCACCTGCCGTCCATCGCGCCACACCATGCGAACTCCGACCGGTTTTTGTTCAGGATTCTCGTAGGTGGCCGGTCCGGCAATCTTCGCAGCGTCGAAAATCGTGATGTCGGCGGCGCAGCCGGGCGCCAGACGTCCGCGGTCCTGGATGCCGAAGCGCTCGGCCGGTCGCGCGGTGATCTTGTGCACGGCCTGTTCCAGGCTCATCCATTGCTTCTCGCGCACCACGCGGCCAAGCAGGGAAGGGAAGGTGCCATACAAACGCGGGTGCGGGCGGCCTTTCACGTAGAAGCCGTCGCTGCCCACGCTGCACAGCGGATGCGTCAGCAGCTTGCGCAGATTGTCCTCGCTTTGATTGAAGCTCACGATGATGATGGCATCGCGCTCATCGATCAGCAAATCGAACACCGCCTCGACCGGATCCTGTTTGCGCGCCGCAGCGATCTCACCAAGGTTCTTGCCGACAATCCCCTGGTTCGACGCTTTGCCGACCGAAGTGATGAACACGTCGGTCCACTGTTGCGCGGTCATCTGCCGCACTTCAGCCGCCAGGCGCTTACGCTTTTCCGGGTCCTTGAGCATCGCCACCATACCGTCCATGCCCTCGGCCAACGCCGACTGCGGCAGAAACTGCGTGAGCATGGTGCTGCCGGCCAGATACGGATAGATGTCGAAGCCCACGTCCACGCCCTGCTCGCGCGCTTTTTCGATCTTTTCGAGCGCCTGCTCCTGCTTGTGCCAGTTGGCGCGTCCCAC
>CAZDIZ010000100.1:2893-22922 GCA_964505625.1 uncultured Solibacteraceae bacterium
CTTTTTCGATCTTTTCGAGCGCCTGCTCCTGCTTGTGCCAGTTGGCGCGTCCCACCGCTTGCAGGTGCGATATCTCGAGCCGGCATCCGCTTTCGCGCGCCAGTTGAATCTGTTCGTCGATGGCTTCCAGCAACTGCCAAGCGTAGTTGCGCATGTGCGTTGCATAGACCTTGCCGTGCCGCGCAACGACTTTGCATAGCCGCACCAACTCGTCGGCCGGTGCGCTCGATCCCGGTGCGTACATCAACCCGGTGGAGAATCCGGCCGCGCCTCCGCTCAGGCAATCGCTCAACGTCTTTTCGGCGGCGTCCATCTCGATCTTGCTTAACGCGCCCTGTCGGTGCCCGGCAACGGCCACGCGCAAACTCCCGTGACCCACCAGTGTGCGCACACCCACCAACTGCGATTGCTCGGTGACGGACTTCAGATAATCCTTGGCTCCGGCCCAGCCCCATTCGCCCACGCCCATCAGAATCGGCAGCGCATAATCGTGGAGGCGCTTGCGGTCACCTCCGCTCGGGTACGGTGAGAAACCGCAGTTGCCCACCACTTCCATGGTCACGCCCTGATCGGCTTTTTCGCGGCGGTTAGCGAGAACCTGCACGTCGGAGTGGCTGTGTATGTCGATGAATCCCGGCGCGACGGTCAGGCCGGTGCAATCGACGCGACGGCAATCGGCTGGAGCACTTACCTTGCCTACTTCCGCGATGCGATCGCCGCGCACCAGTACGCTTCCACGCGTCGAGGGCGCGCCGGTGCCATCCACCAACGAACCGTTCTCGAACAGAATCGTGTCCATGATTTTGAGTTTATCGAAGCGGCGAGTGAGCTGGCAGTATGATGAGGAAAGGAAACTCATGAATCTGCGAATTGGTGTTGCGCAAGTCGACTACACACCTGATTGCGGGTTGCCGTTGATGGGCAATTTCCGCGACGACTACGCCGCGCGCGGTGTTCACGATCCTCTGTGCGCCCGCGCGTTTATGTTTGAAGACGGCGCGGGTGAGCGCGCCGCGCTGCTCAGCGTTGACATTTGCATGTTGAACCGCGACAACGTGGCCTACATTCGCGATTTGGCCGCGCGCGCAAGCAGTGTCGCCGCCGAACGTATTCTGGTGGCGGCAACGCACACGCACAGCGCGCCGGCGCCGATGCAACTAGGCTCGCTGCCGAAGTGCGACGCGGCGGCGATCGAACAATTCCTGGCGCGCATCGCGGAAGCCGTGCCGCTCGCCGTGCGCAATCTGGCTGCGGGAGAACTCGTGTGCGGTGGCATCACCGAAGACCGCCTGCCGCACAATCGGCGCCTGCTGTGCAAAGACGACGCCACGCACATGAACTGGGAAGGGCTGGACCCGGACTTCGTGGTGAAACCGTTAGGCGCTGTGGATTATGAAATGCGCGTGCTCGGTGTGAAGCGCGACGGTGCGCTGCGCGCGGCGCTGGTGAACTATCCGCTGCATCCGGCGATTCTAGCCGGCGACAACTGGCTCTACTCGGCGGATTTTCCCGGCTACCTCACCGCCGCACTGCGCCAACTGCACGGTGCGGAATTCATCGGCGCGTATTTCAACGGCTGCTGCGGCAACGTCAATCACGTTGACTACCGCGACCCGATTATGGGGCGCGGCTACACCATGACGCAGCGTGTCGGATACATGCTGGCCGTGGATGCGACGCAGGCGCTCGGCGCGGCGGTGCCTCTTCAGGGTGGCACGCTTGCCGTATCGCGCGAACATGTGCCGCTCGAACGCCTGAAGATCGGCGAAGAAGAGCATCGTTGGTGCCAAAAAGTCATTCAGGACTTAGCCGGAGGCCACGCACCAGGCCAGGTGGACGGACTCCCCGACGAGTATTGGGCCGTGACGCGCCTGGGTATGTACGAAAAGCAACACGAAGACGACCTTCCCGAAGTGATGGTGATTCGCATCGGCGACGCGGCTATCGTGGGGCTGCCCGGTGAGATCTTCGCCGAGTACGGTCTCGACATCAAGCGGCGTTCTCGTGCGCGCCATACGTTTGTGGTCGAACTGGCTAACGACGCCATCGGCTACATCCCAACGCGTGAAGCATTCGCGCAAGGCGGCTACGAGCCGACGCCGGGCGCTACCTTCTACACCGAGGGTGCGGGATCGCGGCTGGCTGATTCCGCCGTCCGCCAGATCGAAAAGCTGTTCGCCAACTAAGGAGCAGAGACGATGAGCAAGCTGGTCATGCAACGCGCCGCCGCCGACAACGTGTATCTGCACAAAGATTTTCACGGTGCATTGAGCAGCGGCATCGAGTATCTTCACGCAACTTACGGCGCCGATGCCGTGCGGGAGTATCTTCACACCTTCGCCACGTCGTTCTACGCGCCGCTGCGCGAGCAAGTCCTGAAGCGCGGTCTGGAGGCGCTGCGCGAGCACTTCGAAAAGCTATACGCCACCGAAGGCGCGAGCATCCGCATCGAAAGCACGCCCGACTCGCTCACTCTGTACATCGAGCGCTGTCCCGCGGTCACGCACATGCGCGAGCATGGCTACACGGTGGCGCGGTTGTTCAGCGAAACATCGCGCACGGTGAATGAAGCGATTGTCGAAGGTACGCCGTTCACAGCCGAAATGCCGAACTACGACGAGGCCACCGGCTGCTCCACGCAGATCTTCCGCCGGAGGGCGTCATGATCTCCTGCACCGATTTCATCCCCGCTTACAGCGAGTTGTTCAAGTACCTCGACAAGCGCGGCGGCAAGCAAGCCGTGATGGCGTTCTGGGAGTATCTTTCGGATAACTTCCTGGGCAACTTGAAAGAACTGGTGATTGCCAACGGCATCAAAGGCTGCTGGCTTTACTGGAGCCACACGCTTAACGAGGAAGCCGCTGACTTTTCGATGGAGCTGGACGAGGAAGCCGGCATGTTTCGCATCGACATGCACCATTGCCCGTCGATGGGACGTCTGATCGAGACCAAACACATCGAGGTGTACCCGGACTACTGCCAGCATTGCGACGTGCTCTACCGCCGCGTGTTGGAGCCGCTCGGCTACAGTTGCGAGGTGGATCTTTCGCACTGCAAGCAAGCACGCTGTTCGCTGGTCGTGCTGCGCAAGGCGTGAGCAGGTGATCGCTCAACGCTACGCGCCGCACGATAGAATCTGTAGTCGGAGCAGCGTATGGCGTGTCAACCCGACGTACTTACTCGAATTCCGTTCTTTGCGTTACTGGACGATGAGGAACGCGCGGTGCTGGCCGCGCAGGTTGAGCTGAAGACCTTCGCGCCGCGGCAGCGCATCTACCGCATAGGCGATCCGGGCGGCCGAGGTTACGTCATGATCTCGGGCGCGGTGCGTGTCACCACCGTCGATGAAGATCAACAAGAGGTGATCGTCGATCAGCCGGGCACCGGCGCTTTCTTCGGATTCTCCTCCATGCTGGATCAGACGCCGCACCAGACTAACGCCATCGCGGTGGAGGAGTCGGTGTGCCTGGAAGTGGACCGTAACGACATCGCCATCCTGATCGAGCGCAAGCCGCACGCCGGTATGGACCTGCTCACCGTGGTGAGCCAGCAGTTCCACGCTTCGCAGCAGCTCATCCGCCTGCGTTCGGCGCGCAACCCGAATACTCTAATTGAAGCCGAAGCCACGTTTGGAGAGCGCGTCGCGGATGCGGTCGCGCGTTTCGGCGGCTCCTGGAGTTTCATCCTCTTTTTCGCCGCCGTTCTCGTCGGCTACACGTGGCTCAATCTCACCTTGGGGCATCGCGCCTGGGATCCATATCCCTTCATCCTGCTGAACCTGTTTCTATCCATGCTGGCCGCCGTGCAAGCGCCCATCATCATGATGAGCCAGAACCGCCAGGATAAGAAAGATCGTCTGCGTGGTGAACTCGACTACGATGTGAACCGCCGCGCTGAATCCGAGGTGCAGGGTCTGTCACGCAAGGTAAACCTGCTTACGGACAAACTCGACGACCTGGACGAACTGTTGCGGCGAAGGGTGCCGTAAGCGCGAGACGGATGCCTACTCGACGCTGAAGCGCATTGAGCGGAAATCGAGCGTCACACTCTTGAGAGCAGTGCCTTGCTGTTCGCCGAAATCGGAATGAAGAGGTTATCTTCACGCGTGCGCCATCGGACCGTTGCCGGGCGCCGTGGGGATACGCGTCCACGCGGCAGCGTGGCCAGTGTTTCGAAGCGCGTCGAGACGTTAGTGTTGGCTGTGTTGGCGGGAGTGAGTGCGCAACGGTTGCGCTCCAGCGGCCGCAAATAGAAGGCCCGGGAGGCTCAAGAACTCGCGTAAGTGAACATAACGCGAAGATGGAAGGGAAACTCTTGCCCGATGTGTGCCTCTACCGCGCGGCGCGCACCTGGCGGGTCGCGGCGGTTCCCGTGAACGGTCTGGCGCCTCCCATTTCGGCGACGGCGGCGGTGGCGCTGCGGATCGCTTCGTTCCGGTCGCCCTGGCGAATCGCGGCATTCATAGCTTTCACATGCGGAAGAGCCCGGGCCGAACGCTCGAATGCGGCAACGTCGATTCGTCCCGACAGATTCGCACGCCGCGACGGGCGGGACATCTGCGACAGCTCGTACACGCATCCTTTGCCGTACTCGAGGGATTCCTTCCAGGACGATTCGTCGCCCGTTCGAAGCAGATTCAAAATCTTGAGCAGCAGATCGGTGGTGC
Organism: uncultured Solibacteraceae bacterium; assembly: GCA_964505625.1. Classification (GTDB taxonomy): domain Bacteria; phylum Acidobacteriota; class Terriglobia; order Bryobacterales; family Bryobacteraceae; genus JAJFUV01. The sequence continues at coordinate 7,560 of CAZDIZ010000100.1, forward strand.
TTTCGAAAATCACAGGTGGGTTCCTCCGGATGAAAGAGTGAGTAGCTTGTGGCTCCGCCCTTGACGGCCGGCCCGTGTACACCGTAAACTTACAGTGTACACAACCGTGCCGCGAAAATCAACCGACCAACGCTCCACGCCGCGCGCCGCGAAGCCCGGGCTGAGAGAGCGCATCCTTGATGTTGCCCGCGATCTGTTCGCCGAAGAGGGCTACGACAGCGTTTCCATGCGCCGCATTGGCGCCGAAGCGGGCTGCTCCGCCATGGCGATGTACCGGTACTTCTCCTGCAAGGAGGAGTTGCTCATTTCGATCTGCGAGGAGACCTTCGCGCGGTTGGCGCATTCCCGCGACTTGGCCACCAAGCGGTGCGCCACACCACTCGAACGTCTGCGTGCCGCGATACGAAACTTCATTCGCTTCGGCATCGAACACCCGAATCACTACAAGCTGGCGTTCATGATGGACATGCCGGACGGCCCGATGGCCGTTCGACGGGCCGCTATCTCGGCTGATGGACTGAGTGGAATCCGCGATCTGGTCCGGGACTGCGCGGTCGAGAAGAGGCCGCGCGTGGACGTGGAACTCACGGTGGAGCTCATTCACGTCGCCTCGCGCGGTCTGGTGGCGGCCTGCATCGTCAAACCGCCCAGCGTTGTCCTCAGTGAGCGTTTGCTCGCGCACCTCGTGCAAACGCTAACCCAGGGATTGGAATAGCTGATCGCTTAGGTGAGCGCTCCACAAGTGAGTTCCGGTCGATCATGTGAAACCGATCCGTACAACTCGACCATGATATCCTTATTGGTTTGGATTTTACGTAACACCGGAGGAAATCATGCCCCATTTCGCTCGAGTGGTTCTTTCGGTTTTCGCCGCCGGCATTTCATTGCCGGTTCTCGGAGCACAACCGGCGTCGCTGGATGCGCCCGCAATCGTGAAAGAGCTGGCCAAACGCTGCAAGGAGGCCAAGCGGTACGTCTGGGAAGGAGACATCGCGCTGGATGTGAAGCGCGGGACGGGTCCCGTTGAGCGCGTGGGACAAGGCGCCGTGAAACTGGCTTCAGGCGAGGGTGGCAGATACTACATCGACGTGCGCGCTGAAGGGCTTGATCCGTATGTGCTGGCGAGCGACGGCGGCAAGAGTTGGGCCTTTGTGCCAGGCAAGAAGCGCTACTCCGAAGAGGAAGCGGCGCCGGTAGCCGAGGACGAATCAGACGCGGGGTCCGATGATGAACGGCCGATCGTCGAGAAGTTCGCGCGGCTGTTGGTCCCGATTCTTGGGGACATGTCTCTGAAGCTGGAGGGCGCGGACAACCCCAGTTTGGAGGAAGTCAAAGTCGCGGGGAAGAAGGTGAAGCTGCCGGTTGTACGTGCGCTGTCGGCGAAAGATGCCGATGGTGGACGGACACTGACCGTGCTGGTTCTCGATCCAAACACGCTTATTCCCGCCCGCGTCGTGTGGAACACGGCCACTTACAGCGGGGATCAGAAGAAGGTCATCCGTCTCGCCGTGGATCTCAGAGTATTCCGGCTGGGCGACATTCCAGACTCGGCCTATGTCTTCGAGCCTCCGAAGAACGCCAAGCTTGTCGATGAAGTTGCGATTCCCGGGCAGACTGGTTCGTTTCTGTTGAACAAGCCGGCGCCCGATTTTGAGTTGAAGACTCTGGATGGCGAGGTTGTCCGACTCAAGAGTCTGCAGGGCAAACCCGTGCTGCTGAGTTTCTGGGCGAGTTGGTGTGGGCCGTGCCGGCGCGAGTTGCCCGGACTGAATGAACTGTACGGCGAATTTGGCGGCAAGGGATTGGTCGTATTGGGAATCAACGACGAAGACAAGGGCGACGCGCGGCGCTACGTGGCGAAAGCGGGCCTGAAGTTCCCGATTCTGCACGACGGATCAAAGAGGGTGGCCCGGGCGTATCGAGTGCGGTCGATACCGACGGTCTTCTTGTTGGATCGCGATGGAATGATTGTGCGATTCTTCAGCGGCTCGCGCGACGTGGCAACGTTACGGACGGCTTTGGTGTCGGCGGGGCTAAAGACGCAGTGAAAGGCATGGTAGGCGCGGCAGGACTCGAACCTGCGACCCTCAGCTTAGAAGGCTGATGCTCTATCCACCTGAGCTACGCGCCCGCGTGCTTTCATCTCAGTTTCGCATAAGCGGCCCGCTTGGCCCAAGCGTGTTACAACAGTGGTTTGTCCCCTTTTATGCATCGTGTTCTTTTCATCTTTGGCACCCGGCCCGAGGCCATCAAACTTTGTCCCGTTGTTCTTCACATGCGCCGCCATCCGGAGCTGTTCGATGCGCGCGTGTGCGTCACCGGGCAGCATCGCGAGATGCTCGATCAGGTACTGGCGGTTTTCGAACTGCAAGCCGATCACGACCTGAATGTCATGCTGCCGGGCCAGACGCTGTTTCAATCGACGGCGCGGATTCTTTCGGGCTTGGAGCAAGTGCTCGAAGAAGAATCGCCGGACATGGTTCTGGTGCAGGGCGACACTACTACGACGCTGTGCGGCGCGTTGGCGGCGTTCTACAAGCGTGTTCCGGTGGGCCACGTGGAAGCGGGCCTGCGCACCGGCGACATCTATCAGCCATTTCCCGAGGAGATGAACCGGCTGCTGGCGACGCGGCTGACGTCGCTGCACTTTGCCGCTACTGACGGCGCGGCGAGCAATCTGCGCAGGGAGGGTGTGCCGGAGGAGAGTATCGCCGTGACGGGCAACACCGGCATCGACGCCGTGCTGCACGTGCGCGACGGACTGGAGAGCGCGCGTTTGGCCGGCGGCGCATGGTCGCAACTCGACCCCGAGCGCAAGCTCATCGTTGCCACCGCGCATCGGCGTGAGAGCTTTGGCGAAGGCTTCGAGGAGATCGTCGCCGCGCTCGCTGAACTCGCCGAGCGGCCCGACGTCGAGATTGTCTATCCCGTGCATCCGAATCCCAACGTGCAGGCGCCGGTGAATCGCGTTCTGCGCGGACGGCCGAACGTGCACTTAATCGCTCCTCTCGATTACGTACCGTTTGTCGATCTGATGCGGCGTGCGTATCTGCTGCTCACCGATTCGGGCGGCGTGCAGGAAGAAGCGCCGTCGCTCGGCAAGCCGGTGCTGGTGTTGCGCGACAAAACGGAGCGGCCGGAAGCGGTCGAAGCCGGCACGGTGAAGCTGGTTGGTCCGCATCGCGACCGGATTGTGGGAGAAGCCTCGCGGCTGCTCGATGACGCGGGCTTGTACCAATCCATGTCACGCGTTCACAACCCTTATGGCGATGGGCAGGCCAGTCCGCGGATCGCCGAACTAATTCACTCATTCTTAACCAAATAGTGTTTTCGTGAAGGCGCGTTTCCAGGCTCTGTTCGGGCCGGGAAGGGAGCGGGAAATTTGGAGCCGCTCCCTATAATGTGACCGGGAGGAAACAGTGCCCGCGAAAACAACCACGATTCCGGCTCGCACCCGCAAGCAGAATCACGAACCGGTGGACGACTTGCACGCCCGGCTTTCCGAGAAGGTGGTGGGCCAATCGGCGGCCATCGATGCCATCGTGCCGTACGTGCAAATCTACCAGGCTGGTTTGGCTCCGGAAGGCCGCCCGGTGGGCGTGTTCCTTTTGTTGGGCCCCACAGGCACGGGGAAGACCAAGACCGTGGAAGCGCTGGCGGAAGTGCTGCACGGAAGCGCGAAGAACCTCTTGAAGGTGGACTGCGGCGAATTCCAGATGGAGCACGAAGTGGCGAAGCTCATCGGCGCGCCTCCGGGATATCTGGGGCATCGCGAAACGCAGCCGATGCTGACGCAGATGAAGTTGAATTCCGTGACCAGCGAACAGTCGAGTCTCTCCATCGTGTTGTTCGACGAAATCGAAAAGGCCGCGCCGTCGATGACGCGCTTGATGATGGGCATTCTGGACAAAGCGACACTGCGGTTGGGCGACAACACCAGCGTGAACTTCGAGCGCAGCGTCATCTTCATGACCAGCAATCTGGGTGCGCGAAGCATGTTGCGCGAGTTGGCGCCCAGTTTCGGGTTTGAAAGCGGAGTCGCTAAGGAACACGCCGACCGCGGGCGGAAACTCTCGAGCATCGGGCTGGAGGCCGTGCGCAAGCAGTTCTCTCCGGAGTTCGTCAACCGGATCGATACGGTGGTGACCTATCAGCCGCTGGGCAGTCAGGAGATGGCTGCGATTCTCGATCAGCATCTGGAGGAGTTGCAGCGCCATATCGTGACGCGACTGGGCCCGCGCGGATTCGAGCTCACGGTGGAAGAAGAATGCCGCCGCCAGTTGCTGCGTCAGGGAACCAGCCTGGAGTACGGCGCGCGCGAATTGAAGCGCACCATCCACCGGCGTCTGACACAGCCGCTCGCGGTCATGCTCTCGCGCGGCGAGATTGAAGCGGGCTCGCGCGTTTCGGTCGCTTACGACGAGCCTCTGGACGACTTCCGATTCCGTACCGACAAAGCGGCTTGCGCGGCGGCCTGAGCGGCGTTAGCGGCGCGGCCAGGTCACGTCCATTTCCGGATCACTCATCGGCGGCAGTTCGCACAGATGCAGTGTGAACCCGCCTTCGAGTTGCTTTCCCGGCTCGATCGTTCGTTCAACTTCAATCGACGGGTATCGCCCGAGAAAATCGTCGCCGCTCAGGAAGTCGCTCACCGCGATTTCGCCTGGCGCGGGGAGTGCGCGCAGGTTGGTTACTCCCGCGAGCGGCTGCACGAACAGACCACCTCCGGGTGAGAACCACAGCACTCTGCGCAGACTTCCCATACGCTTCAACTCACTGACTGGCGCGCGCGCAAGCGTTGTGGCGGGGGCGACTGCTTCACGATTCCACGTCAGGTGTGCCGCGGGTGTGAGAGCGATTGTCAGGCCCGCTTCGCGCACAACCACGCGCTTTTCAGCGTGCAGCCTATACGAGAATTGCACACGGCCATCTTCCATCTTCGCGAACAGCCCGCCGGTCAATCCGGCGGGCGGGATGCGCAGGGGGATCTCGATAGTCTGGTCTCCTGTTTTCGCCGGATCGTAAGCGACATCCGTGAAAGGTTGGTTGGAGTACCATCCTTCACCGCGCGAGACCGTAAGGCCACGCACGGTGAGCAGTTCGCGGCCCTTCGTATCGGTCACAACGATTTCGCCGGCTCGCGTGGCGCGCACGCGGAGCCGCGTCTTGACGGGCTTGGCGCGCGACAGCAGTTCGACGACTGTGGCCGGGCCGGGGCGTGGAAGCCGAAACTCGCGATGTGCGACGTCGAAGCCTCGCGCGTCGAAGACCGCGAGCATCACGCGGTCGGGTTGCGATGCGACGGACAACTTGATCGGCTGTGTCGCGCGAGTGCCGGGAGCGACGGTGTGCCGGGTCTCCGCGTTGCCCGCCTCGCGTTCGCCGGCCAGCGCTTTCCACGAAAAGCGGTAACCACTCAAATCTGTGAACGCGTTCTCGTTCGTTAAGTCGAGTGTGAATTGGAACTCGCCGCTGCGCCATTTCGGTTCCGCCAGTGCAAGTTTCAGCGGCGAGAAGACGCGCGCGATCTGGCCGTGTATGGCCTTCGGCTGGCGCTTCCCATCGAGAACGCCCCACTGACGCGGGCCGATGTTGCCGTTCACCGAACCGTCATCCCAACAACAGATCAACCCTCCGGCCACCCACGGGCGCTTCTGGAATTCCGCCCACTCTAAGTCGAGACTTCTTCCCCAGGTCTCCACCAATCCGTGGTCTTCCAGACGCGAGACGATCTCCGGCAGCGCGTGAAACTCGCCGAATACCACAGGCACTTCCGTAGGCGACTGGAAGATCTTGCGTGTGAGGGGGCTGTAATGGTCGTCGTGTATCTCGGTGCCGAACTCCACCAGATTCGCGTTGTTGCTGCAATTCATCACCGGACGTGTGGGATCGGCCTGATGCAGCCACTGCGACGCGTGTCCCATGCCGAGCGTGGCCGAGGTCGCGCCGTTTTCATTTCCGATGTGCCAGAGGATCACTGATGTTCGGTTCTTGTGCTGCTCGTAGATGTCGCGGGCACGCTCAACGGCGCCGTCCGTGAGGTAGCGGAAATCCTCCTCGCGCACCCACACGTAGGGCACGTCCGGCATGAGGTAAAAGCCGTAACGGTCGCACAGATCCAGGAACTCCTCTTCGAGCGGCGTGGTGTGGCTGCGGATGGTATTGATGTTGGCTTGCTTGAGCAACCGTATCTCGCGTTCGAAAACGTCGGCGGGCGGCTCGCCGGAGTCATTCGGGTTGGCGCGCGTCGTGACGATGCCGCGAATACGGATCGGCTTGCCGTTCACCAATAGGCTGCTCCCGCGCACCTCAATCTGGCGGAACCCCAATGGTTGTGAGAATTCATGCACGACGCGCCCGTCGCGCGCGAGCCGCAACGTGAGCGTATAGAGATACGGCGTTTCCGCCGTCCAATGCCGCGGTGTGTGGACACGGCCCGCGAGCGTCAAACGTTGTTCGCCGGTCACGAGTTCGACGTTGGCACGGAATCCTTCGATCGCTACCACGCTGCCGCCGGCGTCACGCAATTCGCCAGATACTTCGACGTGCGCGGGTGAGTCAGTTTGGAGCTTCAAGCCGGCCGATAGCGTCGCATCGCGATACGCGCCATCGAACGTGGTTTTGAGCGTGTAATCGGCGATGTGCGTCGGGGGCAGGGAATAGAGATAGACATCGCGCCAGAGGCCGCCGAGAAACCACATGTCATCGGTGTCGTAGTCGTGTGTGAGTGTCCACTTGGTGACGCGCACGGCGATGGTGTTCAGCTCACCGAAGCGCACGAGCTTGGCGACATCATACTCGAAGGCGGTGAAGCCGCTTTCGTGATAGCCCAATTCGACACCGTTCACCCAAACCTGCGCCGCGTTGTTTGCCCCTTCGAAGCGCAAGCGAATCGCTCGGCCGCGCCAACTCTCCGGCACGGTGAATGTGCGGCGGTAATAGCCGACGGTGTCGTCCGGATGCCACCACGTGGGTTCGGAGAGCTTCTGGACTTCCCAATAGCCGGGCACCTGAATCTGGCGCCACGCGCTGTCGTCGAAAGATGACTTCTCAAACCCGTCGCGCGGCGTGTAGCGGCGCAGTTCGTCAAACCAGTGATCTTGGACGACGGGTTGCCACGCTGTGCGCACGCCATCGCGGTTCACCAGAATCACGTCGATTCTGCCGGTGCCGGAAAACTGCGCCGGCGCAAACTCGATTCTCACGTAGCGGGCGGTGCGCGTGGCGCCTTCGATGTTGCTGCGCGGGGCGGATGGAGTGGCTTGGACTGATGCCCAACGCTCCCAGCGTAATCCGTCGTCGCTGGTAAACGCGGTGGCAACAACCGCAGTTGGACGCGCCCAATTGATTTCAATTTCGGCGAGGGTTTGCGCTTGACCGAGATCCGCGTGCCACCACGACGACCCCTGTTGGTCTTTATGTGGCCGCCAGATCTGATAGCCAGAGTCCGGGAATGCCGCGCGATTCGGGGAGGTTAACGTAGCCGCAATCGGCCACGGCGTGGCGGTGCGCCAACGACCCTCATGCGATTGGCCCTTCCACGGCTCAAGAAACAATGCCTGCGACGACGCTGAAATCGGACCGAAGCGCACCGGCCCAGTCTGGCAGAGTTGGTTGTCGCGGCGCAGTTCGAACTTCCAGGTGCCCGAGAGCGGAACGCGGTCGGCGCGGAAGGTAGCGGCAGGCGCTGCCGCGCAGAGGACCACGCAGAGCACGTAGCCCCAGGTGTTCAGCGTGAGTGGATGGTGGGTTCGCATTCGCAGTGTCCCCAGAACAATAAGTAAGACCCATTGTAGATTCTTCTTGACGCTAACGGCGACCGGGTGTATAAGTGCCACAAGAGACCTTGCCTGGGGAGGTTTAGCCCGCCAAATATCAGTCTGGGAGGACGCAATGAGGAGCAATAACATCCGCTTGTCTGTTTGCGTCTCACTGCTTCTGGTTGTGGTGTGCCAGTGCGCGGTGGCGCAGGTTACGCAGGGTGTAATTACGGGACTGGTGAGTGACTCGACCGGCGCCGTGGTAGCCGGCGCAAAGGTCGTCGCGCGGAACGTTGCGACCGGAATGCAAGCCGAAACGGTGAGTTCAAGTACTGGTAATTACGTAATTCCGAACTTACAGGTCGGAACCTACGAAGTTAGTGTACTCAACGCTGGGTTCAAGAGTTGGGTGCGCGGAGGGATTGTCCTGTTTGGCGGCGACAACATCCGCGTGGACGTCAGCCTGGAGGTCGGTCAGGTCAACGAGCGGGTCACGGTTACCGGAGCGCCTCCTGTTCTGAAAACCGAAACCACGGAAGTGAGTTCCACCATGGAGCGCAAACTGGTGGAACAGTTGCCGGTACCCGCGGTCGGCGTGGGCAGCGGCATGCGCAATGCGTTCAACCTGATGATGATGCTGCCGCAGGTCAAAAGCAACACCGGCGAAACGGCCTGGGACGATCTGATGGTGGGCGGTGGCCAAGGCTTCGACTGGAACGTGAGCGTGGATGGACTGTCGGTCGAAATCGGCTTCCGCAACCATCCAGGCTACATGAACCGCCTGACTCCAGCGCTCGATGCGGTCGAGGAGTTTCGCATCGACACGGCTGCGTTCAAAGCCGAGGAGTCGCACGCCTCCGGCGGCATGATCACACTGATTACGAAGTCGGGAACCAACGAGTTTCACGGAAGCCTGTTCGACTACTACCAGAGTCAGCGCCTGGACGCCAATACCTGGCTGAACAACAAGAACGGCGCTAAGAAGGCCATTTACCACCGCAACGATTTTGGCGGCAACGCCGGCGGACCCATCCTTCTGCCGAAGCTATACAACGGCAAGAATCGGACGTACTTCCACTTTTCCTACGAAGGTTACCGGCAGCCTGCCACCGCCGGTGTTGGTGAGTTGACCGTGGCCACCGCTGCGATGAAGGCGGGTGACTTCTCGAACTGGAAGAAGTCCAACGGCACGCTGATTCCGATCTATGATCCGGTCACCACCATGAGCAACCCGGCGGGAGGCTTCACGCGCGCAGTGTTCGCGGGAAATCTGATTCCTGCCAGCCGCATCAGTCCCATTGCCAGGAACATCATGAAGTACATGCCGGACCCGAACGTGACGAATGCCCTGCAACTCTACGGGTCCGAGGTGCGAAACCTGAAGACCACGGGCAATGCGCCGCAAAAGACCATCGAGAACGCGTTTTCCACCAAGCTCGATCACAACTTCGGGGTGAAGAACCGCCTGGCTGCGACGTTCACAAGAAACGGCACTTGGGTGGATGCGGCGTGGGCCAAGGACAAGGACAATTGGAATAACTGGGGCGCTCGCCTGCCTTTTCCGTTGACGGGCCGGACGTACGTCAAAGGTGGCGAATACTACGGCCACGTGCTGCGAATCAATGATACGCACCTGATCACGCCGACGCTCATTAACAACGTAACTCTTGGTTACCACAGGCTCTATCACCCGGAGCCCGATGTTACGGCCGTACCTTCGGGACAGAACTGGGGCGACAAGATTGGAGGGATCAAGAACAACCCGAATTACAGCAACCAGATGCTCTCAGTGTTGTTTTCCACCGACAACTGGTATGGCTGGGATTCCACGAAGGACTACCAGGAGTATCACAACATTTACGGTATCGACGAGGATCTGAGTTGGATCAAGGGATCGCACAGTTTCAAGTTCGGCTACGGCTATCAGATCATCAAACTGAACCGCGATTACGCGAACCAGCAGGCTGGACAGGTTCGATTCCACCGCCTGGAAACGGCCGTTCCCGGTGACAACAGCGGAAACTCCGGAAACTCGTTTGCCAGCTTTATGCTGGGCGCGGTGGACTATGGGTTCTTCGAAACGGGCTACGCACAAGGGATGCGTTATCCGTCCCACTCCTTCTACGCGCAGGACGATTGGAAGATCACTTCAAAGCTGACCGCGAACTTCGGCTTCCGCCTGGAAATCACACCGCCGCTTTTTGACAAGTACGACCAATTGAGCTACTTCGATCCGACCTTGCCGAATCCGGCTGCGAACGGCTACCGCGGTGGCGTGCGCTTCTTGGGGTTCGGTTCGGGGCGCGAAAACAAACGTAACTACTACGACACCCAGAAAGGCTATGGGCCGCGCGCCGGACTGGCTTACCAGATCGCGAAAGAAACTGTTATTCGAGCAGGATTCGGGATCTTCTACTCGAACTACAAGATGATGGGTGGTAACGACGGGTTCCAGGCGGCGCCGGTATGGCAGACAGCGGACACCGGTGTGACGCCTGCGTTCTACATGGACGATGGATGGCCCGCATGGACAAAGGCGCCATTCATCAATGCCGGGTACAATGCCGGGACCACGTACAACTTGTGGTACTTCCTCGATGATCTGAAGCACCTGCCGACGTCCACGACATGGAACTTCGCGGTATCGCGCGCTCTGCCCGGCAACTTTGTGCTGGATCTGACTTACACCGGAACCAAAGGGACGTATCTGGCGTCGAACCGCGTAAACTACATGCAGATCGATCCGAAGTACGCCTATCTGGGCAGCACCCTGAATAAGCAGATCACGGATCCGGCTGTGGTGGCGCTTGGTTTCACACCGCCATTTGCGACTTTCGTCAGCCTGATGGGCAAGAGCGCCACGCTCGGCCAGGCGCTGCGGATGTTCCCGCAATATACGAGCCTGGGCGGCGGAAGCTGGCAGCAGTACAACGGTAACTCCACTTACAACGCGTTGATCATCAAGATGACCAAGCGCCTGTCGCACGGGTTGAGTCTGGTGGCGAGTCACACTTGGTCGAAACAACTTACCGACGCGGACATGGCGCTGCCTGGCGTAGGGATCGGCGCGGCCATCGGTTTCGGATCGGCGCAAAACAATCTGAACCGCAGCCTGGAGAAGTCATACGGCGCGCTGGACCTGCCGCATCAGTTCAAGTTGACCACCAGCTATGACCTTCCGCTCGGCAAGGGAAAGCGTTGGGCCAACAGCGGTCCGGTGCGTTGGTTGGTCGGCGAATGGAACGTGGCCATGTTTGTTTTCGCCAACAGCGGCTATCCGTTGGGCGTGACCGACACGGCATACAGCAACAACCTCTATGCGGGAACGGCGCGACCTAACGTGCTAAGCCACAACTGGTACACGTCGGCGGTGAATTCGAGCTTCGATCCCAACGTCAGCCTGATGCTGGATGCGTCGGCGTTCAGCCGTCGCACGAATCCGGCGGCCGATCCGTTTGGCAACGCGCCGCGGTTGATTGGGTCCGCGCGATCGTGGCCGATAATCCGCGAAAACACTGCACTCACGCGTGCCTTCACGATAAAGGAAGGTATCCGCGGCGAGTTCCGATGGGAGAGCTTCAATCTATTCAACCACCACACCTGGAGTCTGCCGACGCTGGAACTCTCCAACAGTCAGTTCGGCAAGGTCACCAATGCGTTCGGTAATCGCACCATGCAAATGGGTTTGCGGTTCATCTGGTAAATTCAGCGTAAGTGAACAGGGCCGCCGCGGTTCGCCGTGGCGGCCCGCTTTTGTATAGACTGCCATGCATATGAACTCCGTACGAGTACTTCTGCTGATTGCTGCGCTTCCTCTCGCCGCCGCGGATCTGGCTCGTTGGACCGCCGGCCAACCGCCTGTCGCAAACGGCATCTCCGTCGTTCGCGGTGAAAACGCCTCGTGGACCGTGGCGCCGCTCGGTGGCCAGAGTGTCGCCGTCATCTCACCGGTGGCGGATTACTACAAACGTGCTCGCGTGCTGGTGCGGGTGGAGAAACCTGTCGCCGGGCGCGCGTGGCTCGTGGTGCGGTATTTCGATCGCGGCCATGCGCTCATCGGGATCGCCGGCAATATCGCGGTGAAAGAACAATGGGGCATCGCGCGCCTGAACACATCGAAGTTCCGCGACGCGGTATTCGAATTTGAGCAGGCGCAGTTTGAACACAAGCACGCCGGCAGTACGGCCGACTTTGAACTCGACGGTCTGGACAACGTGCGTGAAATCCGCATCGTCGACAGGAAGCCCGAGTTAGCCGCGACGCCGAAAGTGGAACCGGCGGTGAAGCTCGCGCACCCCATGGATTTGGTGTTTGCGGCGGGAGCCGATGCGCGGACGCTGGACGGGTTGCCGAGAGCGCTGGCCAATCTGCGCGAGGCGCTGCCGCTGGTGCGCGCGCTTGGATTCAACGGCGTCGAAAGCTACGTGAAGTGGAGCTTCGTTGAGCGGTCGCCTGGCGTGTTCGACTGGAGGTTCTACGACGCCGTGGTCGATGAAATGGAGCGGCACGGTCTGAAGTGGTTCCCCCTGTTGATCGTCGGCTCGGCCTACGCGCTGCCTGATTGGATGCATGCCTCCAAGGAACTCGACGGCTACGTGTGTCTGGAGCACGGTATCAAGATCGACATCCCAACCATCTTCAACGACAAGCAGGTGAAGTACGTGCGCCGTTTCTTGAGCGAGTTCGGCAAACACTACGGGAAACGAACGGCGCTGCTCGGCGTGCGCTTGGGTCCGAGTGCCAATTACGGTGAGGCGCAGTATCCTGCGACGGGCAACTGGGGATATCGCTGGGGCCAGATACACACGCACATCGGTTATTGGGCCGGCGATCCCGACGCCAGCATCGTTTTCCGCAGCTGGGTGCGGTCGCGCTACAAGAGCGTCGCGGATCTCAATGAAGCATGGCAGACGCGCTACACGTCGTTTGACGAGGTGAAGACGTTCCTGCCCGAAGTGGCGCAGAGTCCGCGCATGCGTGTGGACTTCAGCACATGGTACATGGACGCGATGAGCGACTGGTGCGAGAAGTGGGCCATGTGGTCGCGTGAGGCGCTGCCCGAAACCTCCATCTATCAATCCAGCGGCGGGTGGGGCGCTGTGGCCATCGGCACCGACTACACAGCGCAGGCCAAAAGCATGGCCAAACTCAAGGGCGGCATTCGCCTGACTAACGAAAACGACAGTTACCTGAATAACTTCGCTACGACGCGCATGGCCAGTTCGGCGGCGCGCTTCTACGGTGCCAAGCTGGGTTACGAGCCCGCGGGTTTTGGGAGTGCGCGAGGTGTCATGGCGCGTCTCTACAACACGCTGGCGAACGGCGCTGACCATCTGTTCTACTACGGCGGCAACATCACGTCGAGCGATCAGGCGCCCCGGCTCTGGGCCCAGTACGCGCCACTGCTCGACAAACGTGCCAAGCCCGCCGCCGAAATCGCCGTGTTTTATCCCGACACCGCGAACAAGCTGAGCGACGACGTGCTGCGTTACCGGCTGGCGTCGGCGTTCTTTGAACGCGTACACGCGCTGCGCGCCAAAACCGATTTCGACTACGCGAGCGAGCAGATGATTCTGGACGGCGCGCTCGATCGTTACAAAGTGCTGGTGTTTCTGTGGGGGCGAGTGGCCGAGAAGGGTGTCATCGAAAAGATCGACCGTTGGGTGCGCGCGGGCGGCGTGATCATCTATCCGGAGCGCCAGCAGTCGCGCGAAGGCTTGCTCGGGACGCTCGAAGGGGATTCGTCGCTGGCCAACGCCTGGAAGAAAGGCCAGACGGGCAAGGGACGTGTGATCTTCTTCGACGGATACTCGGAACCGATCCGGCACTACATCGCGTTCGTGGCGGAATCGCTGCGCGGGATGTCGAACCTGCACCCCGCCATCCAGCGCGGTTTGCGCATCCGGTGTGCGAACGAACTCTACTGGACGGCGCTCGCCAACGGGACGCTTGCGCTGCTCAACTACGACGACCGTCCGGCCACGGTGCGCTTCGAGTCTGGTAAAACGCTACAGATGGCGCCGTACACCATCGCGATCGAGTAAGCGAAAGTGATATGCTGCGACACTGATGAGTGTCCGCACGCTGTGTCTATTGACGATTCTCGGCATCGCGGCGATGCGATTGCCGGCGGGCGACCCGCCCAACGCGGCAGCTTATCGTGAGCTGGTGAAACGCGTGACCGGCGGCGACGTAACTGTCGACTACCGGGCGTTGCGATTCGCCTGCATGCGCGCCGACGACTGCGACGCGTGCGGCGAACAAGCCGACGTGGTGGCGATGCGCCGGGCCATCGGGGAAAGGAGCTTCGACAAGGCAGCGAAGGTGGCCGAGAAGCTCATCCAGGCCGGCTTCACGAACATCGAGGCGCACGTAGTCTGCTCGAAGGCATACGCGGCGCTGGGCAACCCGGAGAAAGCCAACTTCCACCGCGACGTCGCCGGAGGTCTGATCCGGTCCATCTTCAAGTCCGGCGACGGCAAGTCAAAAGAGACGGCCTTCGAAGTGGTGGGAGTCCGCGAAGAGTACGTGGTGGTCGCGATCATGGGCCTGCCAAGACCAACGGGCCAAGCCCTGGTCACCGGCAAGCCGCATTTCTACGACGTGCTGACCGTGACCGATCCGAAAACGTCGCAGAAGATGGAGATCTACTTCAATATTGATGCGTTTTATTCGGGGAAGGGGTTGTAGGTAGCCGGGGTCGTCAGCTGGCCACACGTTGGAAGTTGACAGCTCCACAGGAATCTACAGTACACGACTCTGTCTCAGAGCATGAATCTTGACGGCTCGAGATTCTCTGAGACTATTAGTGCTTGGAAAGGATGGTCGTACACAAATGTCGTGCGTGGCCTGCTGACGGCGGGCCCGCTCAAACGGAACTCAAAGGTTAGAACTGCAGGCGTGGAAGTTGGAGGCGTAGTTCCGGGAATCGGTTGGAACCTCCACTCGCTCAGTTTGCCCATGGCCGCATGTGCGAGGAGCAACGGCCCAGAGAGCGGTTTGCACTCGGTGAGTGTTCCGTCGCGCTGCAGCGCGCAGGCGATCTTGACAACGCCATTCATACGCGATTGCAGCGCGAGGAGTGGATACTCAACGCTCACGATGTGCTTTGGAATCCATAGCACATCGTCGGCTGCCCCTAGAATTGACGCAATTCCAATAAGCAATAACCCAATGCGACAACGGCTCATTCGAAAACACCTTCCATCGGTGAAAGGCGCAAATAGCACAGCATGTACAGCTTAACTCAAACGAGTCAGTGACTGTCTACCCAAATACCCCAGCTTCCCGGCTGCTGCCAGCAGTTCTTCCCGGAACTTCGGGTGGGCGATTTGGATGAGAGCTTCGGCTCTTTGTCTTAAGTTCTTACCGTGTAAGTGGGCTACGCCGAATTCTGTAACTACGTAGTGAACGTCGCCACGCGATGTTACTACTCCTGCTCCGGGCTTTAGCGTCGGTGTGATTCGCGAGATGGTCTCGTTCTTCGCCGTCGCCGGTAGTGTGATGATCGGGATTCCGCCTTTGCTTCGGGCGGCGCCTCGGATGAAGTCCACTTGGCCTCCGATGCCGGAGTAGGGAATCGTTCCCACCGAGTCCGAACAGA
>CAZDIZ010000101.1:0-22818 GCA_964505625.1 uncultured Solibacteraceae bacterium
GTAGATGTTGTTTCGTCTTGCTGGGCTAGAATTTCTCTCATGGGCCGTCGCGAGCAAATGAGGACGCGAGTATTCGTATTGATGATTCTTGCGACGTTGTCCGCGTTTGCTCAGACGAATGCGCAGAGCGACTTTCTGAAACGGTTGGTGGCGGCCGCGATCGAACGAACGCATCACGTGGTGCGCTACGATCCGGCGTATGTGAAGATTCCGTACCCGAATGGTGATGTACCGGAGGGCACCGGCGTGTGCGCGGACGAAGTGATTCGGTCGTATCGCGCGGTCGGGGTGGATCTGCAGAAGGAAGTCCACGAAGACATGAAGCGGGACTTCTGGGCATACCCGCGCAAACTGCGCTGGCTCGCCTGGCGTCCGGACGCGAACATTGATCACAGGCGTGTGCCGAACCTGATGATGTTCTTCACGCGCAAAGGGACGGTGCTGGCCACCACGAATCGCGCCGAGGACTACTCACCCGGCGACATCGTTACTTGGGACCTAGGAAGAGGGCTGACGCACATCGGAATTGTAGTGGACCAGAAATCCGCAGCCACCGGGCGTTACAAGATCGTCCACAACATCGGCGAAGGTCCCAAGATGGAAGACGTGTTGTTCAATTGGAAAATCATCGGGCACTACCGGTACCTTGGGCGTGGAGCGCAAAGAGGCGGATGATCACGTAGCTGTCTTCGATCCTCCTTTCTGGGCGTCGTTCGTAGTAAGATGATGATGGTTCGCGCCCCGCCTGCTTGCTGCCCCGTGTCCATCGTGAGCTAGTGTCGTGTCTCGCACAGAACTTCACAAGACGTGACAAGCGAAGTGGGGCGAGCTTTCCAGCTCGCCAGGCCCACTTTCCAGTGGGCTTAGCCGGCTGGAAAGCCGGCTTGGCAGCCTGAAGGCCACCCCACCCGGAGTCAACTCGCCGGTGTGACACCACACCAGGACGGATTGTTTGCTTTCATGTTCCGCAAACACCTATCGACGACAATTCTCTTGCTGGCTTTGGTCGCGTCGCTGTTGGTGATCTATTGGGGACCGTACTCGGGCTATTTCGAAGATGATGACTTGGACACCGTTGCATGGGTGCGCCACACCCGGCCCGATGCCGAACTGCTCAACGTCTTTAAGGCGGAGTACCCGTTTCGGCCCGGTCGCCCTCTGGGTTATACCTATTACAGCCTGATGCTGAAGTACTTCGGGCTGACCTACGCGCCTTGGGCGATTACCGCGCTGGCGTTTGGATGTTTGAATGCCGTGCTGCTCTGGCTGCTGCTGCGGTTGTTGGGCTTCAGTGCCCGAATCTCGGCCATGGCCACGTTGTTTTGGGCCGTGAATCAGGCGTTATTCGATGCCTGGTGGAAGCCGATGTTCATCTACGACGTGCTCTGTACGACGTTTGCGCTGGCCTGTGTCGTGTTGTACATCAAACGCCGTTGGGTGGCCAGTTTCTTGTGTCTGTGGATCGCGATCCGGTCAAAGGAAATTGCCGTCGCGCTGCCGGCTTGTCTGGCGGCCTATGAGATGTTACTTGGTGAACGCCGCTGGCTCAGATTGCTGCCCTACACGATTCCCGCGGCCGTCATGGGAGCGGGCGGGTGGTGGTTCATCCACACGCAGGGGCAAGGAAACTATCAGCTCGGCTCCGGATGGGAAGCGCTGTGGAAGGCGATCTCGTTCTACGCAGGCGAGTGTTTTCAGGTACCGTATGCCGGACTTCTGCTTCCACTGGTGTTGTGGTGGAGCCGCAAGGACCGGCGGTTGGCCTTCGGGCTGGTGGTGGCGTTCGCGGCTATGGCGATCTACTTGCGTTTGCCGAATCGTTTACTGCCCGTGTACCTTTATTGGGGCATGACGGGAATCGCCGTGTTGTTCGCCGTGGCGGTGGAGCGCTTCCCGCGGGTTGGGACGGCTTTGCTGGCGCTCTGGCTGCTGGTTCAGGTGAGCGCCGTGCGCCGGCAGGCACGCGCCACACTGTTGGCGGCCAACGAGCGCCGAGCCTACGTCGCGGCGCTGAATCAGGTTCCAGCCAGCGACATGTACGCATACTGGAATCAGCCAGAGACGTTTCACTTCTGGGGTGTGGTGGCTGCCTTGAGACTCTCGCACCCCACGTTTCAGGCCGCTTTTCCGTTGGACTTCGAGGGACTGCCAGTGGACCGGACGGTACCGCTCCTGGTTTGGTCGAAGTGGGACTGGCGTCTACGTTCAGTGCCTATCCGGACAAGCGACTTCTCCACGCTGAAGAAACTTCAAACGCCCGCTGCGTGGCAGTTGACGACGGAGTGGCCCGCGGACAGAGAGGGTAAGCGCCGGATTGAAAGCGCACGCGGGCTACGTCTTTGTCATCCCACCCGGAAAGCCGACCTGGTAACGGAACTGTGCGGTCCGGAGGGAGCTAGCGCACAGTTGTGGGTGGAGAACGTGGACATCCCTCCGGTGGTGCTCAAGAAGCCGGGGTGCTCCGTTTTCCGCTTGCCGGTTCCGCAAGTCCGCACGGGCGTAGTTCAGATTCTGTTCTTCCAGACCGGCGCGAAAGCGGATGTTCTCGTCGGTGATGTCGGCTTCGAATAAGTAGGGCAAGCTTTCCAGCTTGCCAAGCCCACTTTCCAGTGGGCTTAGGCCGGCTGGAAAGCCGGCCAGCGGCCTCGAAAGGCCGCCCTACTTCTCTTCCATGAAGTAGTAGGCCAGCATGTGGGTGATGATCATGTGGCCGTCTTCGATGCGGCCCATGTGTGGGACCGGCACCTGGATGTTCAGCGTCACCATGGGGCCGAGCTTGCCGCCGTCGCGGCCGGTCAGGCCGATGGTCTTGCAGCCGATCGAATTTGCGTACTCAATCGCGCGCAGCACGTTGGGCGAATTGCCCGAACCGCTGATGCCCATCACGACGTCGCCGGGCTGGGCGAAGTTCTTCAACTGCTCAACGAACACCGCGTCGTAGCTGACGTCGTTGGCGTAGGCGGTCATGGTGGACAGCGAATCGGTCAGCGGGATGATGCGGAACTTCGCGTCGCGGCCGTAGCTGGCGCCTTTGACGATGTCAGTGGCGAAGTGCGAGGCGGTGGAGGCGCTGCCGCCGTTGCCGCAGGTGAAGATGGTCTTACCCGCCGCGCGGGCTTCCTTCATCCACTCAATGGCCTGATCGATCTTGCTCAGGTCGATCTTGTTGATGGCATCAAAAAGGTCTTGCTTGTATTGTTGGGTGAAAGTCATTTGGGTTGAATCTCCTGTGCGAGCGCCAGCGCGCCATAAAGAATCGTATCGTCGCCGAGCGAGGCGGGCACGACGTCGATGCGCGCGCGCGACCAATCTGTAATCTGTTTGCGCAGTTCCGCGCGCAACGGTACGAACAGCGCGTCCCCCGCTTTGCTGAAACCGCCGCCGATGACCACGCGCGCCGGATTGAGCAGCATGATCATGGCCTTGATGCCGCGCGCCAGGTCCACCACGTAGCGGCGCACGAATTCGGGATCTTGAAGCAGCTCTTTCGCCGGACGGCCGTAGTCTTTTTCCAGCCACAGCCCGCAGCACATGCGCTCCAGGCAGCCGTTCGATCCGCAGAGGCAATCGGGTCCATCGGGCCTCACTGTGAGGTGGCCGATTTCGCCGGCGTAGCTGTCCGAACCGCGGTAGATGCGGCCGTCGATGACGATGCCGCCGCCGATGCCGGTGGAGATCGTCATGTAGAAAACCGTGGGACCGAATCCCTTGCCCGCGCCGTAGACGGCTTCGCCGAGCGCGCCGACGTTGGCGTCGTTGTCCATGATGGCGGGCACTCCGAAGTTCTCGCCCACCCATTTGGTGAACGAGAAATCCTTCCAGCCGCCGACGTGCGTCGATAACGCGACAACCTGTGTTTCGTAGTTCACCGGACCGCCGAAGCCGATGCCGCAGCGTTCAAATCCGGTGTCGCGCTTCCAGCCGCCGGCGATGGTGCGGATTTCGTTCAGCATCCAATCGCGGCCGCCCTCGCGGTCGGTGGCGCGGGATTCGCGCAGAACCATCTTGTCGCCGTCGAACACGGCGAGAGTGAACTTGGTGCCTCCGACGTCGATAGCCAGCGTTTTCATTACGGAATCAACTTATCGGCCGCCACCACCTCGGCGGGGGAAGCGGTACCGGTTCCCTTCTTCATCACGGTGATGGACGCCACCAGGTTGCCGAAGCGCGCGGCCACCGCGGCCGAACGCGTCACGGCGTATGCCAGTCCCGAGCCGGCATGGAAGCTGTCGCCGGCGCCGCAGATGTCCACCGGCTTTTCGATGGCGCGCGTGGGCACCCAGGTCTCGCCGTTGTCGTCCACCACCAGCACGCCCTTGGGACCGTGCGTCACATAGAGGAACGGCGCGCCGGCGTGCTTGCGCAGCGCCGGATAGTCGATCTTGCCGAGCAGTTCACGACAGGCTTGCTCGGCTTCCTGCTGATTGGGCTTCACCGCCACGTTGCGGAACAGCGGTACGCGCATGCGGGAATCCACCAGCACAGGCTTGCCGGGATGCGCGGCGGCGAGTTCGGCCAGTGCTTCGCGCACGGCGGGCGTAACCACACCGCCGGCATTGGTTTCGGCCTGATCGCCCACCAAGACCACGTCGAAGGCTTCGAAATTGGCGCGCAAACGGGCCACCACTTCGCGCTCGACGCCTTCCGGCATGGGCTCGTTGTTGATGAAGTCCAACCGCGGCATGTCTTCCACGCCGTCAATGCAATTGATCACCTTGGTGTAGGTGAACGTCCGCATCTGCGAGGTTCTCACAAGCAGGCTGGATTCGACGCCGCGTTCTTCGAGCGCGCGGCCCAATTCGAAGCCGAAGCCGTCGTCGCCCACCACGCCAAGCACGGCGATGCGGCCCGTGCCCAACGCCGCCAGGTTGTTACTGATGGTTCCGCCGGCGCCCGGCGTCACTTCCACGTTGATCACGCCGATGCGCGGGATGTTGGTTTCGCGCGAAGGTTCGGCGGTCGCCGGATCGTAAGTACACCAGCGGTCCAGGCAGATGTCGCCGACCACCAACACGCTGAGCTTGGGAAATTGAGCCAGGATCTCTTTGACGGTCATGTTCTACGACGGGAATATGGTCTGGAACAGTTCCTTGTGTTCGAGGAAGTTCGGAATAATGTAGTCCGCGCCGACGCCGATCAGGCGCTGGCGTTTCCATTCGTCGATCTTCAGGCAATGCGGTTCGTCGGTGGCCACGCCAATGGCCACGCCGCCAACCTGCTTCACGTTCTGGATTTCCACGTAGCCGTCGCCGAAGCCCAGGAATTCATCGCCCTTGCACTCGGCCTGGCTGATGATGCGTTGAATCAGGATGGCCTTCGAAAACGTCTTGTAGTCGTCGAGCGCGCCGAAGACGCCGCCATTGCAGTACTTTTCGACGTCCGTCAGACGGGCTTCCTCTTTCATGTATGGCTCGTCGGTGCCGCTGGCCAGGTAGATGGTGAGGCCGCGTTCGCGGAGATCTTCGAGCATCGCGCGCGTGCCGGGTACCAGGTACTTGTCGGGCGAACAACTGCCGCTGCGCAATTCACTCAGACGGTCCTTGATGCGCTCGTGCAGCCGGTCCAGGTACATGTGCTTGTAGACCAGAGGCTCTTTGGGCGTGCCGCCGCGCTTCTTGACCTGCTCGGCGAGCTCGATGGCCTGATAAATGGTCTGCTTGCCGGTAAGACGGGAGACGAACTCCTTCACGACAGCGGTGATCTCTTCTTCGCTTTCACCGCTTTTGCACTCGGCCAGGATTTCGACCATCATGGGGACCATCACGTCGAACCAGCCTGCGCGAACCAGCGACAGCGTACCGTCAAAATCAAAAAGGACAACTTTGGTTTTCCCGGCGGTGACTCCGGGGTGGATGCATTCGATCATCTATATCCATTTTTGCATGTGAGCGGGTCCGGGTTCATCTTGGCATGCGCACCGAAGCGCGCGAATGCCCTCCGCATCAATGCTCACTCTATATAATCGGTGGAGCACACATCTTCACAACGGAGGCTGTCTTGCCGCGACGCGTTGTTTGGTGTCTCTCATCCATCTTCCTAGCTTCCACGCTTCAAGCTAATACGTTCAACCGCGCAACCATCGTGATGTCCGAGGCAGCCGGCACCATTGAACGCAACGCCGGCACGTTACTCAGCGAACGCCTCCACGAGCAGACGGGTGTGCCCGTCGAGATTGTCCGCGAGACCGTCCCCGAACACGGACTTGTGATTCTTCTTGGTGTGTCCGCCAATTCCGGGCTCCTGCGCCGGCTGCTTGACGAACAGCGGATTGCGCCGCCCAGTTCTCGCGATCCCGGACCGGAAGGGTTTGTCCTGCAAACGGCGGCTTCCGGCTCGCGCTTGCTGGCCGTGGGCACCGACGAGCGCGGTGTGCTCTACGCGGCGGGCGAAATCCTGCGCCGGGTGCATGCCTGCGCCGGTGGTTTCGAGTTTCCGGTTAATCTCCACGTGCGGACCGCGCCGGCGTTTCGCATACGCGGCACCGAAGTGAGCCAGGGAGCAACCATGCGCGAGTTGACACACGCGCGCTCTTGGACGCGCGACGAGTGGCGGCGTGTGGTGCTGGATTACGCTCTGGCGGGCGCCAATACATTTGGCGGGGGCGGGGAGGACTTCGCGTTTCTCAAGTCCTTCGGCCTGCTGGTTCACGGCGGAACGCAGCCGAACCGGCTGCCCGGGCATCCGGAATGGAAAGCGGTGGAACCGATTGGCCGCGACGACTACGTGTGCCTGTCCATCCCGGAAGCGCGCAGAGCGGTTCTCGCTGATGTCGAGCGCGACATGAAGCACTCCCTCCCCTACGACTTCGTGCGAATTCCGTCAGGCGACCCGGGTGGATGCTGGTGCGAGAAGTGCTCTCCTTGGGGGAAGACATACATCCTGATGTGCGAGGACATGGCCAGGATCATCCACAAGTACCTGCCGCGTACGCGCGTCTACGTAACAAACCAGGAATTGAGCAACGCCGGCGACCAGTTCATCTTCGACTATCTCAATCAGACGCCGAGAACCTGGTTGGCGGGTCTCTACTACGGGCCCGGATCGAACGCACTGTCTTGGAACGGCACCAAACGTCCGGATCACCGTTTGGACCTGCTCGAATACCCAGGCTTTGGCGTACTTGACGGCTACCTTCGCGAGATCCTCCACGAGTTTCCACGCCGGCAGTCGATACAATTGTTCACCGATCTCACGCATTGGATCTCTTCGCAATACGGCATGCTGGCCTCGGCTCCCATGCCCGATTTCAACGGCAACATGCCGCCCAGCCGCGACGCTTGGTTCTACCAAAAGCCCGATCAGGCGTTCCAAAAGGTCTACAACCGCCGGACGTTTTTCGCGAGGCCGCGAGCCTACTACGCCATCTTTCAGGCCACCATGCGATATGCGGAAGGAGACATCACGTATTCGGAAGGCCACCACGACCAGTTGAATCAATGGATCTGGCAGCGGCTTCTGTGGTCGCCTAACATGCCGCTTAAGGACGTTCTGAAAGAATACTCGGAGACGTGGTTTGGGCCTGAAGCCGCGCCGTTGATGGTGGAAGCCATCCTGCAACTCGAGCAGAATCTCACGGCCCCGCTTGCCACAAACGACGGGATCGACCGTTACTACCGGCTGGTGAAAGAGGCCGGAAGCCGCATGCCGGTGAAACAGCGCGCCGGGAGTTATCTCTGGCGGCAGCACATGCAGAAGGCATGCCTCGACAAGTATGTCCAGCTACGTTTGCTGCGCCAGACAGCCCTGAAACACGACATCGAGCAACGTCTCGAATCGGTTCTGGCCGGAGCAGACACGGAAGAGTCCCTGGCTGGAGTGAAAGCGCGTTTGAAAGAATCGCCGGAGTCGAACGAGATGAAGACCCTGCGTGAAGAGGCCGGCAGACTGGGTGAGGAAAGCGATCGTCTGTTTGGAGTTCGCAGCGAAGTGTACTTCAAACTGGATCAGGATCTTGCCGGTCTGGGCTGGATGGAACGGCAGATTCAGAAGGCGAGCGCAACCTCCGGTCCGGGAAGACGCCGTCTGCTCCGCGCGGTGGCGCGCTACGAAGATCCGGGCGAGGGCGGTTATTATGACGACGCCGGCGATCCGGCCCGCTCGCCCCACTTGATTCACGGCCGCGAGTATAGCGCCAACAATTACCTGATGGCGGCCATCGCAAACACCAATCTGCCGTCCCAGCGGACCATTGCTTACACTGACTCCGACTCCCGCGGAGTCACCTTCCAATACTCGGGACTGAATCCGAAAGCTCGCTACACGGCGCGCTTCGCGTTCGTGCGGCCCCGCTTTCTCCCGCGCTACGCCAAGCTGCATCCGGAATCAAAACAGTCCATCTACGCGGACGGCAAACTGCTCGCAGCGGACGTGGAAGTGCCCGAGTGGGAAGCCGATCTGTTTGAGTACCCCATTCCGCGCGAGCTGACCGCCGATGGGAAACTGACTCTTTGGCTGGAGAAGTCGGCGAATGTAGCCAATGCTCCAACACCGCTGGTGAACCAGTGGAAACGCACCGCGGGGTGGGGAACGATCGTATCCGACGTCTGGCTGATTTGTAATCAGTGAGCTGTCTTGCCCATCGCGCGTTGCAGTTCGGCTTCCGCCAGGCGGTAGCCCAGATTCGCGGCGAGCAGGTCGGCTTCGGCTTTGGCCAATGCGGCTTGCGACGATAGTTGGCCGCTCAGCACCGTCACGCCGGCTTTCAACTGCTCGCCCGACAGGCGCTCGGTTTCACGGCGCAGATCGAGCGCTTCGCGCGCCACTTCGATCATTTCTTTCGAACGCAGCAGCTTGCGGTAACTCTTCTCCACTTCGACGGTGGTGCGGTTCTTGATCCGGCGCAGGTTCTCCTCGGCCTGCTCCAGCAGTGCGCGGCGCTCTCCGATCACGTTGTTGCGCTTGCCGAAGTCGAAGACTTTCCAGGTCATCTTCAAACCGAAGATGCCGTTGTTCTTGGCTACGAACGGCGCACCGTTCTGATAGATGTACTGCCCGTAAGCTCCAATTTCGGGAATGAAGTCGGCGCGCGCGGCGGTGATGGCGCGGCGCGCCTTGGAAACCGTCTGCGTGGCGGCGCGCACTTCCTCGCTCGATGCAAGCGCGGTTTTCAGGCACTCTTCGCGAGTGAGCGCGGAGGTCGCGGGCGGTTCGGGCGCCACGAGTTCGACTTCGGTTTCCAGCGGCAGTCCCACCAGATCGTTGAATTCAATCGCGACGTCGGAGATCTGGTTTTCAAGCGAAAGCTTGGCGTGGCGCGCGGCAAGCAGCGCGGCGCGTGCGCCAGTGGCGGTGACCGGCAGCGTGTTGCCGGAATCGACGGCCTTGCGCGCTTCGCGCAGTTTCTCTTCGGCCGCGGCCACTTCCAGTTCCGAAGCGCGCTTCTGCCGCTGCGCGATCAGCAAGCCGAAGAACGCTTCGTGGACGCGCACGGCGATTTCGTTTTCAGCTTTTCTCACGTCGCTGGATGCGATGGCGACGTCGAGTTGCGCGATCCGGTGGCCCTGGCGGATCTTGATCATCTGCGTGAGCGGCTGCGCCAGCGTGCTGGTGGAATAGAAGAACTGGTTGGCGCCCTGAATCAGCGCCAGCGACGTTGTTGGCACCGGGCCGATATCCTTGAACACACCAAAAGCGCCGCGCGGAATCTCGATGTGCTGCGCCTCGGCCAGTTTCATGTAGTTGGCGTCGGCGGTGAGCTGCGGGAAGAAATCCTTGTGCGCGGCGGCGGCCTGCTTTTCCCGCTCCCGCACCTTGGCCCGCGCGATCTTCAGATAAGCGTTGTTTTCGAGCGCCGAGGCGACGGCCTGCTCGATGGTCATCTGGCGGGCCGGCGTTTGCGCGCCGAGCGCGAAGGGGATCAGAACAAATAAGAACTTCATGCTTCGCATAAAATGTGTCTCTCGCCTCAGGCCTCGGACTTCGCCGTGGCCTTCTTGGCCAACACGAATAGGACCGGCACCACCACCAGCGTGAAGAACATGGAGAACAGCAGTCCGACGGCGATGACGCTCGCCAGCGGGCTCCACAAACTCGATCCCGATAGGATCATCGGCACCACGCCCACCGCGGCGGCCATGGTGGTGAGGAAGATGGGCCGCAACCGGCGTTCACCGGCCTCGAGCGCCGCCTGCTCCAGTTCGACACCGTGCTTAAGGCGGTCGTTGATGTAGTCCACCAGGATGATGGCGTTGCGCACCACCACGCCCGACAAGCTCGCCACGCCCACAAACGCGGTGAACCCGAACGGATTGCGTGTGACGATCAAGCCGACCGCCGCGCCCAACAGCGCCAGCGGAATCGACGCCATCACAATCAGCGGCTCCCAGGTGGAGCGGAACTGGAACAGCAGGATCAGGTAGATGGCGAGCAGACTCACCTGCAGCGCTTTCACCATTTCGCCGAACGTTTCCTGCTGGTTTTCAGCTTCGCCGCCGTACAGGATGCGATAGCCGGGCTGCAGCGGCAGCGCCTCGATGCGCGGCTTGGCGGCTTTCAAAATCGATGAGGCCAGCACGCCGTGGTCAGCGAAGCTGCGCACTGTGAGCGTGCGTATGCCGTTGCGGCGCACGATGCGGCTGGGCTCCCAATCCGGCGCAAGTTCAGCCACCTGCCGCAGCGGCACGTGCGCGCCGGTGATCAGCGAGGTCACATAGGCGTTGCGCACGTTGTCGTAGCTCTGGCGGCGGCTGGGGTCCAGGCGCAAGGTCACATCCACACCGCGGTCGCCTTCCCAGAAGGTGGTCACCGGAGCGCCCTTGAAACTGCCGGCGAGCAGTTTCGAAATCATCACGTTGGTGAGCCCCAAACGGTTGGCGACTTCTTCGTTGAGGTTCACCTTGAGTTGATAGGAATCCTCGCGATAGTCGTTATGCACGAACGTCGAGCCGGGGATGCCGCGCAGAATGTCTTCCACCTGACGGCCCTTGCTTTTTAGTTCCACCAGGTCGTCGCCCGCCAGGCGCACTTCCACGGGCGCCTGCACGATGTTACCCTGCTGCAGTTCCTTGACGATCACGCGCGCTTCCGGACACAGCCGCGCCAGACGGTGCCGAAGCTCTTCGACGAACTCCGGCGTACCCTTGACCGCGTTGGTGTTCACCAGAAGCTGACCGTAGTTGGCCGTGGTCGGTTCCGGGTTGACGTTGTAGTAGAACCGCGGCGCACTCGATCCAAGAAACGATGCGTAGCTGGTCACGAACTTATCAGTGCCGAGGTTGCCTTCAATGCGCTTGAGCACGCCGTCGGTGGCTTCAATGCGCGAACCTTCCGGCATCCAAACATCGACGACGAACTGATCGCGCTCAGCCGACGGGAAGAACTGCTCCGGCACCAGGCGCATCGCTCCTACGCCGCCCAGCACCGCGAGCACACCCAGCACCACGGCCGACGATTTGTGCCGCATAGCGTAAGTGATCGCCCAGTTGTAGACCGACTGCATTACGTCCAACACGCTGAACTTCTTCTTGGGGCTGTCATCGTCTTCTTCGTGTGAGTGCAGACCCTGATGAATGAAGAACCGGCACAGCAGCGGCGTCAGCAGCATGGCCACAAAGAACGACGAGCCCAGGCTGACGGCCACCGCGATCGGCAGCGCCGAAATGAATTCGCCCACCGAACCCGACAGCATCAACAGCGGCAGGAAACTGGCGATGATGGTGAGCGTTGCGGTGAGCACGGGCACGGCCAGTTCGGTGGCCGAACGCCAGGCGGCATCCTCGCGGCTGGCGCCACGGTCGAGCAACTCGACGTAGTTGTCGGCAATAACGATGGCGTCGTCCACCACCATGCCCAGCACCACAATGAGCGCGCTGATCGAAACCTGGTGCAGCTCAATGCGCAACGCGTTCATCACGCCGAAGGTGATGGCCACGGTGACGGGAATGGCCAGGGCGGCGATCACCGCCACGCGGAACGGCAGCAGCAGCACCGTCACCAGAATCACGGCGGCAATGGCGATACCGAATTCGTGTATGAAGCTGCTGATTCGCTCGTCCACCACGCGAGGCTGATCGGCCAGCAGGTCCAGCTTCAAATCCGGCGGCAGCAGCGTGCGTACGTGTTCGATCTTTTCGCGAATGGCTTTGCCGAAATCGACGATGTTGTTGCCTTCCTGCATCTCGACGGAGACCATCAGGCAGTGTTCGCCGTTGAAGCGTGTCAGGAATTCGGGATCCTGGTAGCGCCGCTCCACTTGGCCCAGGTCGCCGATGTAGATGGGCTGGCCCGTTGGCGAAGCGCCGATCATCACGCGGCGGATCTGATCCTCGGTCTGGAACAGGTTGGCGGTCCGGATGGGAACAGCGGCTTGCCCGGCATCGAACTTGCCGCCGTACTCGATCAGGTTGCGCTGCTGTAGCGCGTTGATCACACTGAGCGGGTTGATGCCGTACTGCGAGATGCGCTCGAGCGAACTGCTGATGACGATCTCTTCCTTCTGCTCGCCGTAGCGTTTGATTTTCGAAACCGCGCGAATGGTGCGCAACTCATCTTCGATGCGCGTCGAGTAATCTTTCAATTCGCGATAGCCGTAACCGTTGCCACGCACGGCCATGAGGACGGCCACCGTGTCGCCGAAATCGGAATTGACGATGGGCCCGCGCACACCCGGCGGCAGTTCCTTGGCGCGCAGTTCGTTCATGTCATGCCGGAGCTTGGCCCAGAACTTGTCGGCGTCGCGTACCCAGTCTTCCAACTCGACGTTGATGATGACGGCGTCGTTGCGGCTGGTCGAGTAGGTCTTGGCCTTGCGGACTTCCTCGAAGCGGAACAGACGTTCCTCAATCTTGTGCGTGACTTGCTTTTCGACCTGTTCGGCGGTGGCGCCCGGATAGATGGCGCTAACCAGGCCGGTGCGAATGGTGATCTTGGGATCTTCCCGGCGCGGCATGGTCAGCAGCGCATGCAGCCCCACGGCGAACAACATCGCCGTGAGCACAAGCGTGACCTGTGGGTGGCGCAACGAGGCGCGTACGGGGTTCATTTCCCTGCCTCAACCGCCTCGACCAGCGCGCCCTCGCGCACCAGTTGCTGCCCGGCCACCACCACCAACTCATCGCCCTTCAAGCCGCTTTGTATCTCAACTTCGCGCCCTTCCACCGTGCCCACCTGCACGCGGCGCGCGTAAACACGCTTGCGCTCTGGGAAGTAGACGTAGACCAGCGTGGCGCCCTGCGGATCGCGCGTGACCGCTTCGCCCGGCAGCGTCAGCGCCTCCACGGTGACATCAGTGCGTATCCGCGCCTCGGCAATCATGCCGGCGCGCAGGATGAGATTCGGATTCGGCACCAGGATCTTGACGGTGTAAGTGCGCGAGGCCGGTTCGGCCGCCACGCCCACCAGTTCGACGCGGCCTTCAAAACTGCGCTCCGCCATGGCGGGAATCAGGATGGTTGCCGGTTGTCCCGCGCGCACGCGCGCAATGTCGCTTTCCGGCACGCCCACGCGCACCTTCACGGGATTCAGATCGACGATCGTGAACACCGGCATGCCCGCGCCCACGGTTTCGCCAGGATTCACCGCGCGACGCGCGATCATGCCGGAGATGGGCGCCAGGAGCCGGGTATCGGCCAAACGCTTGCGTGCCACGGCTGCCGCGGCGCTGGCTTGCTCGACGGCGGATCGCGCCGCGGCCTTGTCTTCGCGCCGCGCGCCTTCGCGCGCTTCCGAATACTGTTCGCGCGCCGCCAGATACACGGCTTCGACTTTCTGGAAATCGTTCGGCGCCAGAGCCTTGGCGTCGTAAAGCTGTTTCATGCGCCGGTATTCGTCTTCGGCGCGCTGAAAAGCGATGCGGGCACGCTCGAGTTCCTGCGCCCGCGCGCCGGCCTGCGCCTTCTGCAATGCGGCTTCGGCCATCCCGGCCTGACCCGTGGCGGCTTCAACGCCATATTGGTAGTCAGTCGCGTCCAGTTCCGCCAGTAATTGCCCTTGGCGCACGGCGGCGCCTTCTTCCACCAAAACGCGCGCCACTTTGCCCGGCACCTGGAAAGCGACATTCGAAGTCTCGCGCGCTTCCACCGAGCCGCTGGCCAACACAGCGGCCGGACGCTTCACGCTAAGTGCTTTGCGAACCCGGACATCCACGGGCTTCGAATCACTGATGCCGCTGCCAGGTTTCACGCCGGAACCCTGACAGCCTATCGAAAAGAGGATGGAAGTTGTAAGAACTAAACCACAAACTGCACAGCGGTGCATATAGAACCATTATCTCCGCTTCCTGGCGAAATGGCGTCGCATCAAAAAATTGGTAGGTTGGAAATATGGGACGAACGTCCGAAAGTGGACGCATATCGCGGCGGCTCATAGTGGGCGGCGCTGGCATCGCCGGACTGGCCGGTGCGGGCGTTGCGCTCTACCGCACGGCTCCCAGTTTCTGGCGCCAGTTCGCCAAGGACTTGCAGCGTCCCGTGGCGCCTCCGCCCGCGCGGCCGAATCCCAAGGCGTGGCCCGACACCGGCATACACGCAGCCTGGCTGGGGCACGCTACCGTTCTAGTCAAAGTTGACGGCTTCACCATTCTCACCGACCCCGTTTTCAGCCGCCGCGCCGGTTTGAACCTGGGCCTGTTCACCTTGGGCGTGAAGCGTTTGGTGGAACCGGCGCTCGCGGTTTCTGACCTGCCGCCGATCGACATTATCCTGCTGTCGCACGCGCACATGGATCACCTCGACATTCCGTCGCTCAAAGAACTCGAGAGCAAATCCACTACCGTGGTGACGGCCATGGCCACCAGCGATCTGTTCCGCGCCGACCGTTACAAGCAAACGCGCGAGGTGGGTTGGGAGGAGCACACGCAGGTGGGCCCGCTCACGCTGAAGGCGTTTCGCGTAAACCACTGGGGCGCGCGCATGCGCTCGGATACCTATCGCGGCTACAACGCCTACACCATCGAAGCCGGACGCTACCGCATTCTATTCGGCGGCGACACGGCGGCAACAGACGCTTTTCGCAGCGTGCGCGGATCGAAGCCGTTCGATCTGGCCATCATGCCCATCGGCGCTTACGATCCTTGGGTGCGCTATCACTGCACGCCGGAGCAGGCCTGGAAGATGGGCAGCGATGCGTACGCGGAGTTCTTCATCCCCGTTCATCACCAGACGTTCCCG
Organism: uncultured Solibacteraceae bacterium; assembly: GCA_964505625.1. Lineage (GTDB taxonomy): Bacteria > Acidobacteriota > Terriglobia > Bryobacterales > Bryobacteraceae > JAJFUV01. Next base: position 15,105 of record CAZDIZ010000101.1, read on the forward strand.
TTGAGCCGCGAGCCGTTCCACGAACCCATCGAACGTTTCTACGGCGCCGCCGGAAAGCACCCAGACCGCGTGGCCATCAACCGCATCGGCGGCGAGTGCCGCATCGCGTAGACGTTACTTCACACCCACGCGCGCCAGCACTTGGTGTATGGCGGTGAAGATGGTCTCTTCCACGTCATCGGTGAACGGACCGGGATAGCCGTAGAACACCATGCTGAAGTCCGGCTCGTAACCGCCGCCTTTCAGAACCGCCGTGGAAGGGACGTAGCTGGAAACATCGCCCGTGTAGCCGGCCACCACCAGATTCTCTTTCGGGAATTCCTTCTTGGCGCGTAGCGCGTACTCTACCACTACCTCGCCGCCCAACGTCACCAGCGTGAAATCCTTGCCGAAACGGATGGCCTGCACCGGGTAGGCAACTTTGCGCATCGGACGGCCTTCGTCATAGGCGCGCAGCATGGCCTGCGCGCGGCGGACGCGGAATTTGTCCTTGCTCTTGGCTTCCTCGACGAACTGCTCGCGCGTGTGCGGCTTGAAGGCGAGGTCGATGGACATGAACGCCGTGCGCACATTGCCGCGCACCGGTTTCATAGCGCCGTTCAGCACGCCCTCAACCGCGTTGGACAGTGTCTTGCCGTGCTGCTCGGCGTATTCTGTTTTGCTGCGCGGGTTGGGATTCTGGTCGGCGCCGCAGAGCTGCATGAACATGGCCGTCGCGCCCGGATGGGCCTTTTCGACGCCGATCTGCGCGAAGCCGGCGTAGTCGCCGCTGACCACGTAGTGTTCACCGGTGAGTGTGGTGTTGTGGCAGGAGTAGCCGAACAACACGGCTTTCAACTTGCCGTCGGCGGTTTCCACCTTCAGCACAGGTACATCACGATCCGTGGGGCCTTCCGGATTCACGCCGATGATGACGCCCTTCGGAGTCACCTGGCGGCGGTTGATGCCGATCACGGCCTGGCCGTGGCCGCTCGATAGTTTCGCCGGAGCCAGATCGCCCAGCGCCGCGCCAACGACGCTGACCAGTTTGTTTTCCAGCGTCTTGGCGTACTCGACCAGGAGCTGGCCTTGCGCGTCGTCGATGTCATACATCGACAACAGGTTCGGTCGCACCACGGGCGCCGTGTGCGTGTGCGAGCAGTTCATCACCAGCCGCGAACGCTCCAGGCCGTATTCCTTCGAAACTCGCGCCGCCACTGTGTTCGACAACGATGGCGGCAACCCAACCAGATCGATGGTGACCAGCACGGCCCGCGAGCCTTTGGCGTCTTCCACCGCCAGCGCCTTGGCCCAAATGTCGTGCAGGACACCTTCCGAAGGATGGTTGCGGGAAGCGTAGCCGGAAAGCCAGATGGGGGTGTCGGGCGTGATCTTGACCCGCCCAACTCCAGCCCGGAACCCAGCGGCCGGAAGCAATCCGGCTGCCAATAAAAGTACTACGAGCGTCCGCATGACCTCTTACTTTACCTCGGGTTCAATGATACTATAGACGAACGTTTTCCACAGACCGCATCCGGAGAGGGAGCGTGACATGTCTCTGCTGTTCTGCCTGCTCTTTCTTGCCGCCGGCATGGCCTATGGCCAAGCCCAAGTGGCCGCCGCCGACCTGAAAGGCAAAATCCTGGACGTAACCGGTTTAGCCATCTCCAAGGCCACCATTACGATCACCGATCCCGACCGCGGCTCATCGCGCACCGTGCAGTCGAATTCGGACGGTGAGTTTCTGGCCCCGGCCCTGCAGCCGGGCAAGTATCGCGTGCGCATTGAAGCACCGGGCTTCAACACCAAGGTCATGGAGCGCATCGAGCTGCACATCGGCGAGACCATCAATCTGCCGGTCACCCTGGACCTGAGCCCCATCTCCACGGAAGTGAACGTGGTGGCCGACGCGCCTGTCGTCGAGACACAACGCACGCAACAGGCCAGCACCATACAGTTCGAACAGATCCGCACGCTTCCCATCAACCGGCGCAACTATCTGGACATGGCGCTGCTCACCCCCGGCGTGGTCGAAACCAACGATATGGTGGACGGTTCCGATTTCCGCGTGGCCCAGGCGCCGCAATCCGGACTGAGCTTCGGCGGCAGCAACGGGCGCGGCAACGTCTTCTCCATCGATGGCGTCGAGAACTTCATTAACTCCGGCGGCGTGCGTCCCGCGCTGAGCCAGGAGGCGGTGGAGGAGTTCCAGGTCAACCGCAACAGTTTCTCGGCCGAAATCGGCGGCGGCTTCGGCGGCGCCATCAACGTGGTGTCGAAATCGGGTACCAATAAGTATCACGGCAACGCGTTCGGCTTCCTGCGCCAGCGCGCCATACAGGCCCGCAATTACTTCGATCCCGAAAAATCCGCCTACACACGCCAGCAATCGGGCGCCACGCTGGGCGGCCCCATCGTGAAGGACCGGACGCATTTCTTCCTGGCCTTCGAACGCCTGGACCGCCACGAGACCAGCTTCGTGCCCATCTATCAGGACCGTTCGGTGTTCGGCAAGCTCACCACCTCGCAGCAGCAACTGGCGGACTTCTTCAACGCTAGCGGCGTGGCCAGCCTGCAATCGTTGGGCGCCACCATGAGCAAGGCGCTGGTGACCAACAACTATCCGGGCACGCTGAAGCTGTTCGATTCCAACAGCGGGAACTTCCCGTTCAGCGAAACCAGCAACCAGGCGTCGCTGCGGCTGGACCATCGCTTCAGCAATAACCACAGCCTGTTTCTGCGCGGCAACCTGACCAATAATCCCAGCGAGAACGCGCAGTTCGGCGCGTTGCTGGCGTTCAACCGCGGCCGCAGCGTCAACGTGCTGGACGGCACCTGGATGCTCACCGACACCTGGCTCATTAATCAGAAGTGGGTGAGCGAGACGCGCGCATCCTTCTCTTATAACCGCGTGGCGGTGCTCCCCACCGACGAGTTCGGCCCCGAGATCAACATCACCGGCTTCGGCCTGTTCGGCCGCGAGATTTTCCTGCCTTCGCGCACCTACGAGCGCCAGGTGCACCTGAAGCAGAACCTGAATTACCTGGGCAGCAAGCACAACCTGAAATTCGGCGGCGAGATCGCGCCGGTGAAGGACGTGGTCAGTTCGGCCACCTTCTTCAGCGGGCGTTTCAGTTTCGGCTCGCGCGTGCCGTTGGGCGAAGTGCTCAACCAGGCCACCGGCAATCCGAACTTCGCCACCGGTCTTGCGTCGACGCTCGGTTCGCTCGGCAAGAGCAATCTGATTGCGAACCTCTCCACCGGCATCACCGCACTGCAGGCTTACAACCTGGGACTGCCGGAGTTCTATCAACAAGGGTTCGGCGATCCGAATTGGGTGGGCTGGAGCAAGCGCTACAACTTCTTCATTCAGGATTCCTACCGCCTGCATCCGCGCCTGACGTTGAACTTCGGCGCGCGCTATGAGCTGGAAGTGAACGAGAAGATCGTAGGTACCGACCCCAACAACATCGCGCCGCGCTTCGGCTTCGCGTGGACGCCCACCTCCGACAGCCGCACCGTCATTCGCGGCGGCTACGGCATGTATTATTCGCAGAACAACCTGCAGGTGGCGAACGTGGCCGACACGCTGGCCGGCAAGCAGATCGGACAGGTGTTCGTGCCGCTCACGGGTCTGACCGGACTGAACAACCCGCTGACCGGCAAGACGCTCACCTCGGCCGACGTCTATCGCACGCTGCTCGCGCAAGGCGTCATCGGTAAGCGCGGCATCACGCGGGCCGACATCGCGCAGTTCGGCTTGAACCCGGGACCGAACACGCCGCTTTCGGTGGTGTTCGGCATCGCGCCCGGCTTCGTGAATCCTTGGGCGCACCAGGCGAGTTTCGAAATCGAGCGCGCCGTGGAAGATACTGCGTTCTCGGTGGCTTATAACTTCAACCGGGCGGCGCACATCGTCCGCATTTTGGATCGTAACTTGTATTACTCCGGCAAGCTCTCGGACGGCACGCCCACTTACGGTTTCTACAATCCGCTGATTTCGCAGTTGAACATTTTCGAATCGACGGCGAATTCCTTCTACCACGCTCTCACCGGGCAGGTATCGCGACGCATGCGCGGCCGCCACGCCTTCATGGCACACTACACCTTCAGCAAGGCGATGGACGAAGTGACCGATTTCAACACGGACTTCCAGCCGCACGACCAGCTAAACGCCCGCGCCGAGCGCGCGCTGAGCGCGTTCCACCAAAAGCACCGCATGGTAGCGAGCGCCGTGCTCATGTCGCCCTGGCACAGCGGCAACGGGACGACCTTCATCAATCGTCTGCTCGGCGACTTCATCCTCTCGCCCGTGGCAAGCGCCAACTCCGGCCGCCCCTTCAACGTCCTGGCGGGAGTAGATAACCTGGGCGACCGCCACTCGACCACGCACCGCCCGCTGGGTCTGGGCCGTAACGTCGGTCAAGGTCCGAGTTACTTCAGCTTCGACACGCGCCTGACCCGAAAGTTCAACCTGGGCGCCGACGGAGTACGCAACATCGAGTTCACGGCGGAAGGCTTCAACCTACTGAACCGGACAAATTTCAAGAGCATCAACAACACGGTAGGCAACATCCCGGCAAGCCAGTTACCGAACCCACTGGTAGGCACACGAGGAATACCAACCGAAGCCCTAGCCTTCACCTCAGCCTTCGACGCCCGGCAGTTTCAGTTTGGGCTGAAGATTAACTTCTGAGGGGAGCGGGAAAAGTCGGAACGAAGGCCCAACTTCTTGGTTTATCTGATGGCGGGATGAGCTTGTCGGTTCTGAGCGGATTTCGGACACGTTCAGAATGAGAAAGCGATTCTATGAGTACTCGGAACAAGCGAGGAGTGTGCGCGTATTGCGGTCAACGGAGGAAGCTCACTGCGGACCATGTTCCGCCGAGGCTACTCCTTGAGCAGCCATTCCCACCGGATCTTTGGGTTGTCCCGGCATGCGCCGTCTGCAACCAGTCTTTTAAGGCAGATGACGAATATACGCGAACGATATTGGCTCTGGACCTCCGCGCGACATGGAACTACGCGGCTCAGTGCAATCTTCCGAGGATCATCAGATCGTTGAAAAGACCGAGCGCGAAAGATTTCGTCAACTATCTGGCTCGACAGTGCGTTGCAGCGAGAATTGTGACTCCAAGCGGTGCTGAGATCCAGGCAATTAGGGCAGACACAGGAAGGATTAATCGCACGGGTATGCACATTATGCGAGGCCTTTACTTTCGGGAAAGTCACAAGTCTCTATCCTCCCGTGCAGTAGTTCGAATTGGCTCTAAAGCAGGGTTGACGGCTGACCACCCCGACATGCTTGTCATCGCGCGTCTCTTACAGCAGTTGCCGGACCACCGCGACGGATCAGCTGGTACGGCGTTCAGCTACTTCGTTGGGTTTGGCGATCGGCACTCCGCATGGATAATGCTGCTATATGACTATTTCTTCTGGGTCGCGACGGTTGATGAAGGTGAGGCAAGTGACCAGCAATCGATCGACAGGTTCGACCGTGCTCTAACCATCAGCACGTTTCGAAATGACCGGTAACGCAGCGGTGGTGCTCACACGAATTGCTGCGAGGGTGGCCCTTTCTCTAAGGGGGCGTCTCCGGAAACCAAGGGCCCTCCGGACCGTCGAGAGCCTGGCTTTCCGTCTGTTGCCGGGTTCTAGAGAATTTCCGAAAGGCCTATCTTGGCCTGGAACCGTCATCCACCTGCCGTCCTTCCCCTCAATCCGCTATCATAGGATTTGGTCGGCAGTTCACCTAGGCGCCGCTGCCCTTTGGGGAGCTAAACCTGCCGCGTAACAACATCGACTGACACCTTATCCCGTGCCCAGTCGGAAGACAGCGGCCACCGGCAATCCATCATCTGGATGGGCACGTCCGAAAGGATAAGTGATGTCCAGAACTACGATTCCCTTCCAAACGGAAGATCTCTCTAACTTCGCGCGCGCCTTGCGGCAGCAGCTTGGCCAGTGCGATCACACACCCAGCCACCTTGAGCTTTTGAACATGTTGGCTCGATCGGCCGGGCACCGGAATTTCCAGAGTCTGCGCGCGCAGCTTGCGGCGCGCGACCTGCTGAGCCACCCGCGTCCACCTGAACCGCCGGTCGACTACGTGCTGCTGCGGCAACTTGAGCGCTACTTCGATTCGAACGGGTGCCTACAGCGTTGGCCGGGCAAGTTCAGCCATCGCGAGCCGTGCTTGTGGGTGATCTGGTCGAAGCTCCCGGCGCGCGAGAGCCTGAGCGAAAACGCCATCAACCGCATCATCCAGGCGCGGCATTCGTTCAAGGATCATGCGCTGCTCAGGCGCTTGCTCTGCGATCACGGCATGGTCGAGCGCACCGCCGATGGGCGCGAGTACCGCCGCGTCGAACGGCACCCGACGCCCGAAGCGTTAGCTCTGATACGGCACCTGAGCGAACGTCGCGCGGCCTGAGCGGACAAGGAGAACATACACAATGAAATCCTCACTGGAAGTGTCTCCTGTGTGCGTTGCGACGCGGCGCGGCACGGTCGAGTGCGCGGTTACGGGCTCGGGTCCAGCCGTGCTCTCGTTACACGGTGCGATGGGCGGTTACGATCAGGGCCTGCTGCTGATACGCACCACCATCGCGCATGGCGGGTTCCGGTTCGTCGCGCTTTCGCGGCCCGGCTACCTGGGCACGCCACTCGAATTGGGGCGCACGCCTGAAGAGCAGGCCGACGTCTGCGCCGAAACGCTCGACGCGCTCGGTATTCGGGACGCGGCGGTGATCGCGGTGTCCGGAGGCGGACCCTGCGCGCTGCAATTCGCGCTACGCCACGCCGGGCGTTGCCGCGCGCTGGTGATGGTGGCCGGATGCGGCGAACGCCTCACCGAAGGCCCGCCATTCGCCTACCAGATCATGAAGCTCGCCGCGCGCATTCCCGGAGTCGCCGAAGTCATGCAGCGGCGCGCTGCCCGCGTGCGCGAGCGGACCTTGCGTGATCCGGAAGCGGCGGGCCTGATGATGGAGCTACAGACGAGCACCATGCGCTCAATGGCGCGGAGGTTGCCGGGAACCGACAACGACATCGCGCAGACGCGCTCGCTTCCGCCTTACCCGTTTGAAAGCATCCAGGCTCCCACGCTGCTGGTGTATGGCACGGCGGATCGCCTGGTGCCGTTCGAGCAGGCTCGCTCAATGGCCGCGAGAATCCCGCGCGCGGAGTTGCTCGCGATCGAGGGCGGCGAGCACGTGGCCATCTTCACGCACCGGGAACTCACGCGGGCGCGCATCACGGCGTTCCTCGACCGTCATTCGACGTCGACCGTGTGACCCGATGCGCGCAGTGTATCCTTGGCTGTTTCCACTAGCTCGTCCTTCACCAGCAGGTAATCGGTGTCGTAGGTGGAGATGGCCAGGATGCTCACGCCGGCGGCGTTGAGCGGTTCGATCGCCGAAAGCAGAATCCCGGTCAACGCGAAGTCGAAAGGCCCTTCCAGCTTGAACAGGCGCCAGCCGGCTTCGCGCTTGGCGTCTTCAGCGACGGCCGTTTCGGCGCACACGATACTCAACTCGCTGGCGGTTCGGGTGATGGAAACGAATCCACCGCCGGCAAGCGCCCAAGCCGGGATGGCCTCGTTCGGCGCCAGACGGCAGACGGCGTAACGGCCGGGCAACACGGTCAAACGTGGTTTGTGTGTCATTTCAGTGGGGCCGCCTTTCCAGCCGGCTTAAGCCCACTGGAAAGTGGGCTTGGCGAGCTGGAAAGCTCG
>CAZDIZ010000102.1:0-20600 GCA_964505625.1 uncultured Solibacteraceae bacterium
ATGTTGCATATTTTTGGGGGCGTGTAGGCAGGGGATATTCGATGGGGCGGCGGCCGAAGGCGAAGCCGGAGAGGGCAGCGGATCGTGAGACGGGGCAGCTGTTGACTGTTGCGCCGCCGCCGCCCAAGGGGTTGGGGCAGGTAGGGCAGGAGTATTGGCAGCGGCTGACGACGTCGCTGGTCGAGACGAAGAGCTTGACGGCGCAGATGCTGGTGCCGATCGAGGCGCTGTGTGGGCAGTGGGAAATCTACTGCCGGTGGAAGTGGTGGCTGCAGGCGAATTGGGATCGTTGGACGACAAAGGCGCCCAGCGGCTACGAGATGGAATCGCCGCAGGTGCGGTTTTGCAAGGACGCGCTGAACGAGTGTAACAAGCTGTGGAAGCTGTTGCGGTTGACGCCGGAGAAGGCGGGGACTCAGGACGTTGGGAGCGTGTTCGACGTGGCGGCTCAGAAGGGTCGCGGGGATGAAGAAAATCGGCCGCCGGTCTGAGGGAAATGGGGCGAAGATGGCACGAAAACGGAAGCAACCGGATCAAAAAGCCGAGAAATTTCCGCTGAGGTTGGAGTGGCGGAGCCCGGCGGAGCTGGCCGAGAACCCGCGCAACTGGCGGACGCATCCTGAGAATCAGCAGGCGGCCCTGGCCGGGGCGATGACGGAAGTCGGCTGGGCCGGGGCGTGCCTGTTCAACGAGGCTACGGGACGGCTGATTGACGGGCACTTGCGGCGGAAGGTGGCTCAGGCGCAGGGGTGCGACCTGGTGCCGGTCCTCGTGGGGACTTGGACGGAGGATCAAGAGGCGAAGATCCTGGCGACGCTCGACCCGCTGGCCGGGATGGCGGGGGCCGATCCTGTGATCCTGGACGACCTGCTCAAGGGCGTGCATACCGGGTGCGACGATCTGCGGGACATGCTCACCGATCTTTGGGATGACGTTCAGGCCGACGCGATCGCGGGCACGGAGCCGGCCGAGCACCAGGACGCGGAGCCGCAGGAAACGATTGGGAAGCATTACAAACACGCTGGGTTAGGTGTGTTTGTTGCCAAAAGAAGTTGTGGCGTTGAATATCAGCGCGTTGTGGTCTGGAAAGCGACGCAAGACCCGATTGAAACAGAGCGATTAGCGGATGCGATCAGCGATGTCATCAAAGAGTGGTGTCCAGTGTTTAGGCAAACTTGGACAGTGACGAATCCTCCGCGCGGTTGCTCTTCGGGTGACAAGCCGCACGCTGCCGGTTTGCTCGCGAAGCAAGTTGCTAATGTTTTGGGGCTGGACTATGCGGAGATGTTGGAGCGTGTCGGAGAGCGAAAATGGCGAGGAAGCCGCAATGCGACACGCGAACAAATATTCAATGCAGTGAAGGTTCCACATGACGTATGCCTAATCATCGACGACATGGCAACGACTGGAAATACGCTACGCGGAGCATTGAAGGCATTACGCTCTGTTGGCGTACCAGCGTTCGGATTTGCCTATTACGGACACGATTAAATAGCGTTTCGCGGATGCGTTTCCAGACCAGGAGATCAGGCGGGCGGATTGATGGCGCGGCAATCGACGAAGCTGCTGGAGTTGAAGCGGTGGGCGCGCCGGCGGGGGTGGTCATCGTGGTTGCGGCGTGGCGAGGGGGAAGAGGCGGACGAGCGGGCGCTGTTGTCTGGGCACTGGTTCAATCCGCAGCGCGGGGAACATGCGGTCAAGTGGATTGAGCGGTACTGCAAGCTCGTCGAGGGGGCTTGGCGGGGGCATGATTTCCGGCTGCTCGATTGGCAGTGGGATCTTCTGATGCGGCTCTTCGGTTGGGTGCGGTGGTCAACCGAATGGGAGCGGCACGTCCGGCGGTTCCGCTGGCTGTACTTGGAGGTGCCAAAGAAGAACGGCAAGAGCCCGATGCTGGCGGCGATCGGGGCTTACCTGCTGTTCGGCGACGGGTGTCACTCGGCCCGCATCTATTCCGTCGCCACGTCGAAGAAGCAAGCCCAGATCGTCCACGGGGCGGCAGTCGATATGGTCCGGGCGTCGCCGGAACTGTCCTCTGTTTCGCGGGTGCGGACTCAGGATGGCTACCTGGTCGTCGAGTGTCCGAAGACGGGCGGCAAGTGGAGCATCGCCGCGGCCGACGCGAAGACGGCGGACGGGGTCAACGGGCATTGCCTGGCGGACGAGCTTCACCGTTGGACGGATTGGGAATTCTGGAACACATTGCGATGGATGCTGGCCGCGCAACCGGAGGGGCTCTTCGCCGCGATCACGACGGCAGGGGCGGACATGCAAAGCATCTGCCGGACTCAGTACGAGAAGACGCTTGCGGTCAATGAAGGCCGGATGCAGGACGACCAGTTCTTGGGGAAGATTTTCGCCGCCGGGCCCAAGGACGACCCGCACGACCAGCGGACCTGGTTCAAGGCCAATCCGAGCTTGGGCAAGACCAGGTCGTCTATTCTGAAGTTGTCTGATTTCCGTGGCGACTATCACGCGGCCACGCAGGACCTGACTCAGTGGGACGAGTGGAAGCGGCTGCGGCTGGGGGTCTGGAAGACGGCCGAGGCGGCTTGGCTCTCGCAGGTGGGCGGCATCTCGGCCTGGGACGCTGGGGCGTCGGCCCGCAAGGACCGGGCGAAACGAATCGACTGCCACGAGTCTTTTACCCTGGCTGGGCTGCGCGAGCGGGGGCTCGCATGCTGGGCGGGATTCGACGGGGCCACGCATCACGACACGACGGCCTTTGTGCTCGTGTTCTCAGATCCGTCCGCGGAGCCGGTGCCGGCCGACGCGACGGCGGAGCAGGTGGCGGAACAAAGCGAGATAGTTCGCATTGTTCCGTACTATTGGCTTCCGGAAGCGGAGGCGATGCGGCTGGGCGCGAAGGTCCCGTACCAGTTTTGGGCGGACGCTGGACACATCCGATTGACCTCCGGTGACGCGGTCGATTATTCGCAGGTGAAGGCGGACATCCTGACGATTTGTGATGGGCTGAAGCTACAGGGGATCGCCTTCGATCCGCTGTTTCAGTCGGAGCAACTGACGCAGGAAATCTCGGCCGAGACGGGCGCGGATCGGCACGAGTTCCGACAGGTGATTACTCAGTTCTCGCCGCCGATGAAAACGCTGGCGAGACTGATCGCGGAAAGGAAAGTTCGGCACAACGGGCACCCGATTTTCACTTGGCAGATTGGGCATCTGGCGTGCTACGAGGATTGCAACGGCAACCAACGGCCGGTGCGGCAGAAGCAAGGCGACTGCCGGACGATTGACGGGCCGGTGGCAGCGATCATGGGGCTGGGGCTGATGCTCGATTCGCAGACGGCGGACAAGCCGACCTGGTACGACGACGACAAGAACGAAGTGGAGTTCCTCTGATGTTTGGATGGCTTCGGAATCTGTTGCAGCGTTCGCTGAGCGACAACAAGGGGCCGTTCTACATCACGGACCCGCGATCGTGGGACACGTTTTTCGTGGGGCAATCGACCGATGCCGGCGAGCAGGTGACAGCCGAAAAGATGGTGGGCGTGGCGGCCGTCTGGCAGGCGGTTGGAATGATTGCCGGCGATGTGTCCAAGCTGCCGCTGGGCGTCTTCCGCCGGCGTGGCAAGGACCGCGAAGAGGACCGCGATCATCCGGCCAGCTGGATCATCCGGCCGGACTGCTGGGCCGGGCCCGAGCACGAGCTATCTTCGCTCACCGTCTGGCGGCGGTTGATGATTCACGCGCTGATCTGGCCGCGCGGCTATGTGCTGATCGACCGGGACGAGCGGGGGACGCCGATCGGGCTGTCCAATTTGCTTCCGGACCGCACGGAGTTGAAGACCACGGAGAGCGGCCGGCTGGTGGTCGTTTCGCAGATCGACAGCCGCTATTACGCATTCGCTCCGACCGACGTAATCATGGTCGAGAACATCGCCTTTGATTCTGGCGAGTGCGATTCGTTCGGGCCGCTGAAGGCCGCCAAAGAAAATATCGGGATGCAACTCGCCAAGCGGAAGTTCGGCGGCAAATTCTACTCGCAGGGCTGCCACGCCGGCGGCTGGCTCGAAGTCCCGCCAGGTGCGAGCGACAAGGCGCGGCAGAAGATGGAAGAGGGGCTGAAGAAGAAGAGCGAGCCGGAGAACTGGTTCCGGGCTTTGGTGTTGCGCGATGGGTTCAAGTGGCACAGCACGATGGTTTCTCCTGGCGAGGCCCAGTCTGCGGAACTCGACGAGGCGGAGGTCCGCAACGTGGCGCGGTTCTACCGAATGTCCCCGTCGCGATTGGGCGTCAAGGAATCCATCTCGTACAACAGCGAAGAGGCGGCCCGCCGGGCGTACCACGACGAGACGCTATCGTTCTGGCTGAAGCAAATCGCCACCGAATGCACGCTCAAACTGCTGACCGCAGTCCAGTATGAGCGGGACACGCACTTCATCGAGCACAACATCCACGCTTTGAATTGGGCCGATACCCAGACGCTGATTAGCGTCGGCGTGCAAGGGGTGACGAATGGCATTTGGTCACCGGACGAAGTACGGCGCTGGTTCAATTACTCGGCCTGGCCGGGCGGGATCGGGGAGAAACCGTTCCAGCCGATGAACATGCAACTGCTGGGCGAAGAGCCGGAGCCGGAGCCTGAGCCGGAGCCTATGCCGGAGCCGGAAGACGACGACGAAGAAGAAGAAACCGAAGACGAAGGGGATACCGATGGAGATGGAACGGCGAACGATCAGCAGTGAGTTGTCCCGGCTGGAGATTCGCGAGGACGGCCAGCCGCCACGCATCGAGGGCTACGGCGCGGTCTACTTCCGAGCCGGCGATCCGGGGACGGAATACCGGCTATGGGCGGACACCTACGAGCGGATCATGCCCGGTGCGTTCGACGAGGCGGTCAAGGCTGATGTGCGATCGCTCTTCAACCACGATCCGAACATCATCCTGGGCCGCAATCGCGGCAACGCGGCCACGCTGCGATTGACGTTGGACTCGACCGGGCTGCGGTATTCCGTCGAGCCGCCGCAGACGGCATTGATCCGCGACCAGGTGCTAGAGCCGATCCGCCGCGGCGACGTGTCCGGATCCTCATTCATGTTCCGCCCGACGAAGGTCGTTTGGGTGGAAGAAGACCGCGACGGCCGGACGGTGGACGTGCGCGAATTGCACGCGGTGGAACTGTTCGAAGTGGGCCCGGTCACCTTCCCAGCCTACGAAGCGACCTCGACGGGCGTCCGGTCTACGGAGCGGGCAGCGATCGAATCCGAGCGGCGGGAGTGGCGAGAGCAGCGGCAGATCGACTTGCAACAGGAAGCGGCGCGGCAGCGGAAGATTCGCGAGATGGAGGCAGAAGTCGCGTTGACCATGGCGCGGCTGTGACGGCGTGAAAGGTAGGGGCGTGGATCGGTTTGCCGACTGGACGTGGATTGTGTTGGGATGTTCGCCGCTGGCACGCGAGGCTTACGCTACGGCGCGGCGGGACTTTCCTGGGGCGCCTGTCATCACCTGCAATCGGGGTTTGCAGATCGAACCGAACCCGGATTTCTTTTTTCTGTCCGATCAGCTCGCGTGCAAACTTTTCGCCGAAGGCGGCAAGACCGCGTCGAAGCGAGGCAAGACGAAACGGATTACGCTCCGCCGCGATCCGCAGGCCATGAAGATGCGGACGGTCGACGATTTCGAGATCGTCTATCGCGAGGGGTATCCGTTCGAGCCGTTCCAGACATCGGGGATCTGGTGCGTCGAGTATGCGATCCGCGTGGGGTTGGCCCGCCGCGTGGTGCTGTGCGGCATGGACGGCTACCGGCCAGACTGTCCCGGCCAGGATTACTTTCTAGGGGCGTATCACTACGAGCCGAATGACGGTCTGCAGAAGGATCTCACGAAGACCGTCGTCGAACCGCTCACAAATCGAATCGCGTTGAAGTATCCGGAAATCGAATTCATTCAGGTGGGGGAGCCATGTTACCAAGTCAACAGTCAGAACTGGCACGTCGTACCGCCGCAGCCGTGATTCCTGCCCGTGGCGGAAGCAAGGGGATTCCGAGAAAGAATCTAGCTCTGTGTGCCGGGAAGCCACTCCTGGTCAGGGCGATCGCAACGTGTCAGCAGTCCCGGTTGCTGCGCGGGGTCTGGGTTTCCACGGAGGACGACGAAATTGCCGCCGTGGCTCGGGCCTGGGGTGCGGGGGTGATTCATCGGCCGGCTGAGTTGGCGACAGACGAGGCGTCGAGTGACGACGTGCTATTACACGCATTGGACTTTCTCCCGGACGATCTGACGACGCTGGTGTCTGTGCAATGCACCGCGCCGCTGCTGACTGCGGCCGAGCTAGACCTGGTGATTGAGCGGCGGGAATCGCAGCGGGCCGATGTGGTTGCGGCCATTGCTCCGGCGCACGAGTGGCAGGTTGCGATCATCGGCGATCGGCTGCAGGGGCTGGGCTACGTGCTGTGCGGCGAGAAGTCGAAACGCCGGCAGATCCTGCCGCCGCGCTACCGGCTGGCCGGTTCCGTCGTAGCAATCGAAATCGAATCTTTCCGCTACCGCGGCTACACCTTCTCAGCCGACACTATTCCCTTTTTCGTGGCTGAGACAATCGACATCGACACGCCGAATGACCTCGCTTTGGCTGACGCGATCTTGCGACAGCGAGAAGCTAATTCGCCGCAAGCAACAGAGCGCGCCGAGCCGCCAGCAATCCAATATCCGTTGTAACGGCGGAGATCGGATTGCGGTCCCCGCGGAAATCAACCATCCAACGGGGACTGAAAAATGCGGAAGCTCATTCTCAGTGACGGCGAATTTTCTCCCGCGAGCATCAAGGAGCTTCGCGAAAAGCTGGGGCAGATTGAGGCGGGATTCGAAGAACTCAACAAGTCCTTCAATGAGCGAAAGTCGAAGCGAGACGCCGGCGAGGATGCGCCGCTGTGGGCGGACGGCGAAGAGGCCCGATTCAACGGGCTGAAGGCTGACAAAGAAATCGTGCAGGCCCGCATCGCCGAAGAGGAAACCGCGTTGCAGCTGGAAGCCTCCCGCGCGATGGCTCGCGGCAGCGATCGCCAGACGCGGCCGGCGAGTCGCGATACGGCCGATGGGCGGATCGAAGTTCCCTATCGTTTTCGCCGCCAGGCAGAGCGGTCCGTCTTCCAAGGTCCCGATGCGGCCCGCGACGCCTACGAGGCCGGCCAGTGGGTGCTGGGCGTGCTGTGCGGCCGTCAAGACGCGATGCAGTGGTGCCGCGATCATCTGCCTGAAGAGCACCGGGCAATGGCTGTGGGCGGCTTCGGCACGGGAGGCGCCCTGGTCCCGGATGCGTTTCGGGACACGATTATCGACCTCGTCGAGCAATACGGCGTGGCCGCGGCCGAGTGCGAGATCGTCCAGATGGCCGCCGACGTGGTCAACTGGCCGCGGGTGACCGGCGGCGTGACGCTGTACGCGATCGGCGAGGCGGACACGCCCACCGAATCGACGCCGTCGTTCGATGGCATCGGGCTGGTCGCCCGCAAGTGGGGCGCGCTGGTCAAGTACTCCAGCGAGTTGAACGAATCGGCCGTCATCAGCATCGCCGATTTCCTGGCGCGGAAAGTTGCCGAAGCTTGGGCGTACAAACTCGACCAGTGCGTCTTCCTGGGTGACGGCACGAGCACTTATCACGGGATCGTCGGCCTCAAGAACGCGTTGCAGGACGGCAGCGAGTATACGGCGATCACCGGCAACACGGCATTCTCGACGCTCGATATGGCCGACTTCGAAAGCATGATCGGCAAGCTGGCGACGTGGGCCGAGCGGAACGCCAAGTGGTACATCAGCAAGGCCGGCTGGGCGGCCAGCATGATGCGGCTGGCGGACGCGGCCGGCGGCAACACGGTCGATCACGTTGCCGGTGGTCCTTCGGTGCGGACCTTCTTGGGCTACCCGGTCGTTCATACGCAGGTCATGAATTCGACCCTCACCGCGCAGACCAGTACGGAAGGGCTCTGCTATCTGGGCGATCTCCGCGGCGGTGTGGTACTGGGCATGCGCCGCGACATCCGGATGCGGACGCTGGGCGAACTCTACGCGGCCAGCGATCAGATCGGCTTCACCGCGTTCGTGCGGCACGACGTGAACGTGCATGACGTCGGCACGAGCACCGTGGCCGGCGGGATCATCGGACTCGAAACGCCGGGCAGCTAACCCCGACGATTGCTTTGGTTCACCTGTTCACTAACTGAAAACCAGATCATTAGGGGAAAAGAAAGATGCTTGGCAACCCGCTGCAGCAATGCAAATTCATCAACGTCCTGCCGCCCGTGGCGATCAAGGACAACGAGGCCTGGACGACAACCGAAATCGACTGCAAGGGCTGGGATTATCTGGTGATCGTCTTCGCCCTGGGGGCGACGGACATCGCACTCGCCGCGCTGAAGGTCCAAGAGTCCGACACGTCAGGGAGCGGCTTCGCCGATGTGACGGGCTTGATCTGCGGCACGTCCACGACGATCGACGGGGCCAAGTCGGCGCTGATGTCGGCCACGGACGACAACAAGATCACCGCGTTCGAAATCGACTTGACGAAGCGTAAGCGGTACATCGACCTGTCGGCGACGGCTGGCAACGGCACCGCGGGCAGCTACGCCGCAGCGATCGGGATCCTGTACCGCGCGAAGGACATCCCGGTCAGTGCCAGCGAGCGCGGGTGTGACGAAATCCTTCGGGTGTGAGTGGCGGTGCAGTTCTCCTTGCGGAGCCGGGCGGTCGTCAACCGGCCGCCCGGTTTTTTTGAATCCTGTCATTCTGGGGGCGGAATGAAAACGTATGGCAAAGGTAAGACTTCTGAAGCACTGGCGGAACTTCAAGCCCGGCAGAATCTTTACGGACCTTCACGAGGGATCGGCAAACGAATTGATCCGCCGCGGCCGGGCAGAGCGGCTACCCGACGACGACCAGGAGATGACGCCGGCCAATCGCAGCGAGGTTGAAACGGCCAGCCGCAGACCGGGGCGGCCGCGTAAGCTGGCTCCCAACTGAAACGAGGTGAGCCGTGGGCTACGCGCTAAAACTCGTCACGCCGCCGACTGAGCAGCCGGTTACGCTCGACGAAGCCAAGAAGCAGGTCGAGATCGCAACATCCGTCGAGTATCACGACGACCACCTGTTGCGACTTATCAAGTCCGCCACCGAAGCGGCGCAAGTGCGGGCCGGCCGGCAGATCCTGACGGCCACCTATCGGCTGACGATCGACGCTTTCCCCGCCGAATCTGACAGCCGGATCCTCGTCCCCATGCCACCGTTGCAATCGGTGTCGTCGATTGCGTATTTGGACAGCAACGGCGTTTCGCAAACGCTGGCCACGACCTATTACCGCGTGCTGACGGACCGGGAGCCGGGCGAGATCATCCTTCGATACGGCCAGACGTGGCCTTCGACCTACGACGAACCGCAGGCCGTGACGATCAACTACCTGGCGGGGATCGCCGACACGACGGCCGAGCTGGGCGACAAGGACGAATGGATCAAGGAAGCGATCCTGCTCCTGGTGCAAGCGTTATGGCTGCGAGACTTCGGCCAGGTGAACGGCAAGATTTTCGAGCGGGTCGATCAAATTTTGGAAGCTCATCGGTGTGGGGACGATTTCTTTCAATATGGGGAGGAATAACAAATGAGAGTGTCGCGAAACTTCAAGGCGGCGTTGCAACAGGCGGCGGAAGATGCCTGCCAGGCTGGCGAGATCAGCCGCTGGGAATTGGCTCGCGTGCGGTTGGCGATCGCGTTTCGCCCGCGGGCGTTGGCGGAAGTGCAAGGATGCGTGATCGACGAGGCTTGCCGGGCAGGCAAGATGGCGCCGCAGTCCGCCGAAGCGGCAGAAGCGGACGGTTTCGATTGGGCGGCGTTGCTGGAGTTCATCAAGCAGCTGTTGCCGCTGATCCTCCAGATCATTTCCATTTTCTCAGTGTGACAGGTGGGGCCATGCGACGACCAATTTATTCCGTGGCGGTTCTGTTGCTGGCCGCAACGATCGCGCACGCGGGCGAAACTACGATCCGAATTCAGACCGCGGACAGCAGCCCCGCCGATCTGAAGATGATCGGGCCGACGACGGCTGACATCGACAAGCCGGTGACGATCGTTGTGACAGGGCTTCCCGATGTTGACCTGACAAAGACCATCGGGGATCAGGTCAAGTGGGTCGAGTTGCTACGGTTCGACGTGAGT
The DNA here is from genome assembly GCA_964505625.1 of uncultured Solibacteraceae bacterium. Taxonomy (GTDB): domain Bacteria; phylum Acidobacteriota; class Terriglobia; order Bryobacterales; family Bryobacteraceae; genus JAJFUV01. The sequence continues at coordinate 10,162 of CAZDIZ010000102.1, forward strand.
TGTCCAGACGACGCCAAGCCTGCCGTGCTCGAAAAAGAGTTGGTGATGTCGGTCAGCCCGTGGCAGTGGAAGCTCAGGCTAACGCTTACCTGTCAGGTCGCCGGTGCTTACGTCATTGTCTGTGACTGGAACGAGCCTCCCTTCGGTCTGGCCTTGCATCGCGTGACCGTGGGAGGCACGCCTATCCCCCCTCCCGTTCCGCCGCCAGTGCCAACAGCAGCACGGGCGTTCATCCTGTACGAAGCCCAGCAGCTAACCCCAGTCCAAAACCTCTTGTTGTCAGACCTACGCAACGACCAGTACCTGAAGCAAAAGAAACTCCAGATCCTCGACCAGAACGCCCTGGGACCGAAGGGCAGTCAGGTGCCGAAAGTTCAAGCCGCACTCAAAGCGTCGGCAGGCAAGCCGCTTCCACTCCTCGTCCTGTTCGACGAGGCTGGTTCGGTCGCATCTGTCGTTGATCTGCCGGACACCGTTGCCGCCGTGGTGGCCGTACTGAAGGAGGCCGGACTGTGAGTTACACCAGCCCCATCTTCGATAGCTGGTCTGATCGTTGGCTCGACGTGGATTTCCGCGCCAACGTGCCGGAGGGAATGAGCCTCGGAGCGGTGCCGCAGAGCGATGACACGTTTCGCGGTTCGCAGTTCGAAGAGTCGTTTCCGCTGATGACTGATGCTGAGGTCAAGGACTTTATCGAGGATCAGGATCAGCACGGAGGGAACCTCGACCGACTCGTCACTCATCGGTATGACCAAAACGGTGAGGGGACTTGCACCTGTAACGCCGGGGCGGCGAAGTACAACATCCTGGCGGCGCGGCAGTTCGGCCGCGATCGCGTGATTCCGCAATCACCGATCAGCATCTATATGAAAATCGCCAGCGGGCCAAACACGGGCTCGGCCGTTGGCGATTGTCTCGACCAGCAGCGGAAGACGGGCTCGCTTCCTATCGACACGCCGGAAGCTCGTGCGATCATGGGCGAGTACGCCAGTGGTGCTCACTTCATGCGGGCTGTTGGGTACGATCGGAGGCTTTACAAAGACGGCTGGGAAACGACCGCCGACTGGTTCAAAGTTCACGAGTTCTATCAGATCGACTCTGCGGCGGGATTCAAGACGGCTCTGTGTCGCGGCTGGCCTGTTCACTATGGCCGGTCCGGGCATTCGATTCTTGGCGTTCGGCTGGCGATCAAATCGGGGACGATCTACGTGGTCTATCTTAATTCGTGGGGCGCGTGGGGTGAGGAGTTGAATGGCATTCGTGCCTACGGACTCGATTCGCCATCTGCCTACGGGACCGGGGCACAGCGGTACGGCGCCCATTGTGCCTGCTCAGTAATTGTGCCGCCGTGGGAGATGAAGTGACATGGCACGACGACGAGGGGGCGGGTTGCGGGGGCGGTTGGATCGGCTGGAGGGCAACGCCCACGCGACGATGGGCCAAGCCCAATTCACGCTGGCGGCGATTCGGGAAGCGGCCCTGGGGCTGCTCGAAGAGTTGCAGGATGGCGTGACGATCGAAGTGAAGAAGACCGGCAATCTGATGGATTTCTTCAACGGCAAGACGGACACGTTGCCGTTGAGTTTGCGCATCGTTCCGGAGGAAACGGAAGAAAACGAAACAGCATGAAATCGTTTATCCACCCTCTGATTCCGACGATTCTCGTTTGTGGATCTGCGATCGGCGCGATCGGAGCCGCTGTTGCTGCGGCTGATTTCCCGGATGCAACGGTCGCGATCCAACGGGCGGCCGAGTCGAGTTACGAGGCGGTAGTTCTGGTGCTGATCGTCCTAACCACGTTTGGCCTGTTCACCTGGGCGGTGCGATGCTGGATCGTCCAAGCGGCTGTGAGAGAGGATAGGTTGTCGCAGAGAGTAACCACGCTGGAAGACAAAATCACGGATCGTCTGCTGACCACGTTGGACAAAAGTAGCGACGCGATCAATCACAACAGCGATTCGCTTTGGAAGATCAACGAAGTCTTGACAGGGCTTTCTGCTCAGATGGAACGATTCAGCAACGGCGTGCTGCAGCTGGAGATGTCGATTCGCGATCACGACGCGAAGGTGGAGGAACACGTTGCACGTGCGGCTGGAATAAGAAATGGTTAGCCACTACCTATCTCCGTTGACCTGGGACACGGCTGAGCCGGGCGGCTGCTGGCGAGCGCCGGACGGGTGCGTACTGGGGCTGGACCTGCGATCGCTGGCGGACCAGGGGCTGGCAGGAAGCTACGGGGATTGGCCGTGGGCTTACGTGCTGAGCGAGACGCCGCAGGCTGGAGACGATTTGATTCCGCTGGGCAGCGGGCGAGTGGACGAAGTGCGGCCGAGCGGCCAAAGCACGCGCGACGCATGGCGGCGGTGTACGGGGCAGCAGCCGATCGGGGACACGCTGCTCGATTGGGTTTGGTCGCTGGCTACCGATCAGGCCGATCCCACCGGTGACACGCCGTTGAAACCGATCCTGCCGACGCGCGAGGGAAATTCGGAACTGTGGCTGCCGCTGCACTCGCTGGTGCGGTCGCGGCGGTTCGCTTGGCGGCCGGGATCGGATCGGTACTGCAACGCGGTGCGAGACGTGTTGCGGCGCGATCTGAAGTCGTGCGCCGCTGCGGACCCACGACTCGCTGAACGGGCATTGGACGCGATCTGTCGGAAGCATCACTGCGATCCGCGGGAGATCAGCCAGCAGGTAAAACGCGGCCGAGCGACCACGACAATTACGGACGATTTCAGCGGCACGCTCGCCGCCTGGGACCAGCACAGCAAGACGTGGACGATCGAATCGAGCCGGCTCAAGAACACGTACAGCGGCGGAACGGTGGAGCGGTGTCGCCACACGACCGCACTTAGCAGCGCGGACCACTATTCGCAGTGCGCGGTGTACGGCACGCTCCACGGCGGGGCTACCCGACTCGACGCGGCGGCGTGGAACGGCTACGGGTGCCGGGCGTACAGCTTTGGCAATCTTCTTGTTGTGGATAAGGTAACGTCGGGCTCGCATTCCGCGCTGGCCTTTCCCGCGATTTCGTATTCGTCCGGAAAGGTCGCCAAAAGTTCCATCAACGGATCCACGCTCAAGTCGTACTACGACGGGGTGGAGAAGGATTCTCGCACCGACACGACGCACAGCGGCTATCTGTACTGCGGCGTGCTCGCGAGCGTGCAGGATCAGACCTCGGATGATTTTTACGCGACGGACGGCCTGACGTCGGGCGGACTGTATAAGCGGATCGTCGGCGGTGGAGTAATCTGACATGGCAGACAACGTACAGGTGAACGAACGCACAACCGACGGCGCGATCTTCGCTGCGGACGAGATCAGCAGCGTCTACTACCCGCGAACCAAGATCGTGATCGGAGCGGACGGCACGAACGACGGCGACGTGTCTTCGGCTAATCCGATGCCGGTGACCGGTCCGTTGACAGACACTCAGCTGCGGGCCTCGGCCCTGCCGGTGTCTGGCACTTTCTGGCAGGCCACCCAGCCGGTCAGCTTGGCCAGCGTGCCGTTGCCAGCCGGCGCGGCGACGGACGCGACACTGGTGACGATCGCCAGCTACCTCGATACGGAAATCGCATCTGCGGTCAGCCTCCTGGGCACGATCGACGCGGACACGTCGGCCCTGGCCGGCTGCGTCGCCGGCACCAAGGTCCAGGTGGACATCGTGTCGGGAAGCGTGTCCATCACCGGCAGCGTGGCTGTGACCGGCCCGCTGACGGACACCCAACTGCGAGCCTCGGCTGTGGCGGTGTCTGCGGCCAGCCTGCCGCTGCCCACCGGGGCGGCGACGGAAGCCACGCTGGCGGACGTCAAAACGTCTGTGCAGTTGATCGACAACGCCGTGAGCGGGGCTGGGTTCAACATCACGCAGTTGGCCGGCGCTGCGGTGCCGATCGGGGCAGGCACGGAAGCGGCAGCGGTCCGGGTGACGATCGCTACGGATTCCACGGGGACCCTGAGTGTTGATGACGGGGGCGGTGCTCTGACAGTTGACGGCACCGTGGCGGCTACGCAGTCCGGAACTTGGAATGTTGGCACGGTGACGACTGTCACGGCCGTTACGGCGATTACGAACGCTTTGCCGGCCGGCACAAATGCGATTGGGAAGCTGGCGGCAAACTCCGGCGTGGACATCGGCGACGTGGACGTGACCAGCGTGGTGCCCGGCACGGCCGCAACGAACTTAGGCAAGGCCGAGGACGCCGGCCACACGAGCGGCGACGTGGGCGTGATGGCGCTGGCAGTGCGTCAAGACGCGGCTGCCGCGCTGGCTGGGACCGACGCGGACTATGCGCCTCTGGAGGTTGACGCGATCGGCCGGCTGCACGCCAACGCAACCGAGATCAGCGGCGCCGTCTACGACGGTACGACGCTTTGCACAGTGAAGCGGTTTATGGCCGTGTGTGGGGACGGGGACAGTCTGATCGCTGCCGTCGCCTCGAAGAAGTTCCGGGTGCTCTCGTTCGCAGCAATTTCCCTCAGCGGTACAATCGCACGTTTTTGGCTGGACGACGCTGACGCTGCGGTAGTCTTAGGAAGCGCCACAGGCATCGCGCTAGAGGAAGACAGTGGGGCGGCTCCGCCAGGATTCGTACTGCCTCACAATCCGCATGGCTGGTTCCAGACGGCGACGGCCAACAAATCGCTTCGGGTACAGTATGCAAGCGGCACCGGGGCATTGTTTTTCGGCACGTACATTGAGGTGGCCTGATGCTGCCGCAGATTCTGTTGCTGTTGGATTGGGCTGCTGGGGGCGCCGCCACTACAACTGGAAACGACATAATCCAGTTGACGGCTCAGCTGGACACGTTGTTGACAAGCATCCTGCAACTGGACATCCCGATCGCAGGCAACAGTCAGTTGGACACTCTAATTACTGGCACGGTGGAACGATGACCGACTTTGCGAATGCCGAAGTACACGTTGACGATGTTGGGACGCGCTTCAAGCTGACGCTGGAAGACGGTGACGGAACGGTCGTCGATATTTCAACAGCCACGGTCAAGCAGTTTGTGTTTCGCAAGCCGGACGGCACAACGTTGGAAGTTGACGCGACGTTTTTCACAGACGGCAGCGATGGGATTCTGTACTACGACACCGTTGCCGGAAATATCGACATGGCCGGCCAGTGGAAGGTGCAGGCTTACGTGTTGATGACTGGATTCGAGGGACACAGCGAAGAGCGAGTGTTTCAAGTCTATAAGAACCTTCGCACGACGTGGGGTAGCTCGTCGTCTTCTCCGGGACCGTAGGAGGATTGGCCGTGCTGAAAATCAAGCCAGGAAGAGTGCGGCACCAGGTCGACGTGTACCTGCCGACGACGGGGCTCGACGATTACGGGCGCCGCAGTGGAACCGATACGCTGGTCCTTGCTGCTGTGCCAGCGGCGATCGAACAGCTGACGGCGCTGGAGCTGATCCGAGCACGGCAGATCTTCCCGGAGGCCACGCACCGCGTATACCTGACGCTCTATCCTTCGCACGGTGTCACGTCGAAACACTATCTGATGTTCGGCACGCGGAAGTTGCACATCGGGGCTGTGATCGACAGCGAGAATGTGGGAGTGGAGTTGGAATTGCTCTGCAAGGAAGAGGTGTGACGTGGCGGGACCTGCGGCAACGATCGAATTGGAGGGACTCGCCGAAACGCGCCAGCGGATTCTTCAGTTGCCGGATCGGATTCAGAAGCGGTGCATGTCGAAAGCGGTCCGGGCCGGTGGGGCGTTGTTCGTGAAGGCCGCCAAGCGGAACGCACCGCGATTGACGGGGTTGTTCAAGCGGTCGTTGGCTCAGAGGGTGAAGTCGTACCAGGCCGGCAAGGTAGTCGTGTCGATCACCGGCCAGCAGAACACGGTCAAGAATCGCCGCAAGCTCCGCCGCGGGCGGGGCGGGATCTCCGGCCGCGGGGACCTGGTGCCGATCCATTTCGTCGAAGAGAACACGAAGCCGCACCGGATCCCGAAGGAAGGACGCGGAATGCTGATCCTTCGGAATCGCAGCGGAGGTAGAGTGTTGGTCTATTCTGTGGTCCATCATCCTGGTACTCGTGGCCAGCATCCGATCCGCCGGGCGGCCGACTCACAGGCGGGAGCGGCCGCGCAGGAGTTCGCCAAGAAACTGGCGATTGAAGTTGACGCCGAAGTCGCCAAGCTGGCCGTGGGAGGATAACAGTGTCGCAATTCGCTTCTGATTTCCGCTCGTTCCTGCTCGACCAGACTGCGATCGCCGCGGCCGTGGGGACGCACATCCACGTTGGGTCTGTTCCGCAGCCAACCGCACCGCCCTACATCTGGATTGGCCGGGCCGGCGTATCGTCGGAGCGGACTCTCGACCAAGCCCAAGGCACGGCGCCAGACGAAGAGCGATGGGATCTCGAAGTCTGGAGCGACGACGTCGGCGAGGTGCAGGACATCGCGGAGCTGATCCGGGCCTTGGATTGTGCCAAGGGTGCATTCGGCGACGGCACGATTCAGCTGCTGATCGTCGAAGACCACGCCGACGATTACGTGCCGAAGGGTAACTTCGGCGACGAGGGCTACGATCTAGCCGCGTTTCAAATCCAGATCCTGATGTACTCGGCCGGGACTTCCTCCTCGTCGCCGTAACAGAGCGCGCTACCCGTTTCGCTGGGCAATCTTGGGGCTGTGAAGCAACAGCCCCAATTTTGAAACGGGACGCGAAACATGACCGCAGTCAAACAGATCGCTCACGGAACCATTCTCAACGTCGGCAGTACCGCTCAACAGCTTGTGATCGGTATCACGCCGCCGCCGCGCATCCGGCAGGAAATCGACGGCACGGCCCTTGCTGACACGCTCGAAGTTCCGCTGTTGGGAATCGAGCAGAAGAGCGAGATCGTCGTCAACCAATTCTGGGATCCAGGCGACTTGAATCACCACGCGCTCGATGCTGCGTTTGACGCGAAAACGAGTCTCACGCTGCAGATCGTTACACCGCATGCGGTCCCTGTGACCGACGAGTTCACCGCGAAAGTGACGAAGCTCGAACCGGAGGAGCTGACCGTTGGCGGGGCGTTCAAGCGGAAGGTGACCCTCGTTCGTACCGGGGCGATTACGCGCACGGAGGGCTCGTCCAGCTCGATTGCGTAACGACTGATCACCGCAGACCGAACGATTCAAGGGGCGAATCGTGAGCAAAACGAAAACCGAAGATCGCGTCCTCTCCGAACCGGCCGCTGTCCCTGTGGACACGCGGCCGCGTTTTTTGTGGATCGCTACGCCGGCCGGGGTGCGGCGGATCCGACGTATGCCGTCGCCGCAGCTGTTCACGACGATCCATAATTTCCGCGCGTTGGGGATGCTGAGCGAGTCCGGAGAGTGGCAGGCGGCTAGGACGGCCGGCCAACTGCTGGAGTTGTCGAAGTTCCTGCAGCGGTGCCTGGTGGTCGAAGAGGAAGACATCCTTGCTTTCCCTGGCCAGGCTGGGCTGCAGGTGGTGTTGACGTGGTCCGCCGATCGCCGGCGAGAGATCGCCGCCGCGGCGGTGCAATTCATGGAAATCTGAAACCGAAAAGGGTAGGGCATGAGCGAGAAACGGATTCTGACTGCGGCCGAATTGATGGGGCGATCTCCGGCTACGGTCGACGTGTCGTGTTCCGCATGGGACGGAATGGTCCGGCTGCGACGGCTTGACGGTCCGCAGAAGCTGCGGTTTGCGCTGGGGGCTGATCGGCTGATCCGAGACGACGCCGGCCGGGTGCAAATGACGGAGCCGGCCAACTGGACGTATGCCGTCGATCTGCTGGCGGCTTCGATCGTGGGCGAGGACGGGGCGTTGCAGTTCGACGGCGACGAGGCGCGGACCTGGTTGGGATCCGAAATTTCCGCGATCAGCGAACTAGTAGCCCACGCCCTGCGGCTGAACGGCATGGTATCGGCGGCCGTTGAGCAGGAGGAGATCGACGCGGCAAAAAAAGACTGAGCCGGTCCGAACGGTTGCAGTTCGCGCATCGCATGGCGGCGCTGCTGGGCTGCACGCTGGGCGAGCTGCCGGGCCGGATCGGCTGGGACGAGTGGATTGAGTGGCGGGCCTGGTGGGAGGTCGAACCGTGGGGCGAGCTGCGGGCGGACCTGCGGCAGAGTGTGGCCCTGGCGTACCAGTTGGCGCCGTACCTGCCGGCCGGGCGGCCGTTGCCTGGTCTCTGCTGGCCGTATTTCGACGAGGCGGCTGAAGTGAGCGACGAAGAGATGCAGGCCGCCGCCGCGGCCGAGCGGCAGCGGTGGGCGGATTGGGAAGCCGAGCGACAGCGACAGCGAAGGGAGAAGCGGACCGATGGCTAAGACAATTTCGACGCTGGCAATCAAGCTCACCGCATCTTCGGCGACGCTGCAACAGGACCTGTCCAAAGCCGGCGGCGCCGTGCAAGGCTACGCGGACAAGGTCTCCGGAGTCGCCATGAAAATCGCCGGTGCTCTGGCCGGCGTGTTTGCCGTTTCAAAAATTACCGGCGCCGTGAACGATTCGATCAACGCGATTGATGACCTCGCCAAGAGCGCTGATCGCATGGGCGTGGCGACGGAAGAGCTGCAGACGTTTCGGCTGGCGGCCGATCTGGCTGGAATCTCGGCCGAGTCGCTGACGACGGCCTTTCGTTTTTCGCAGCGGGCGCTGTCAGAGGCGGCTAGTGGCACGAAGGAATACGCCGACAGTTTCGCCGCGCTGGGGCTGAGCACCGCCGCACTGCGGCAGATGGGGGCTGCGGAGCAGTTCCAGGCGATCGTTACGGCATTGCAACGAGTCACCGATCAGACGGACCGCACGCGGCTGGCAATGGAATTGTTCGGCCGCACGGGAACTCAGATGCTGACGCTGAAGCCGGATGCAATCTCCAGCGCGGCGCAGGACATCGAGAGAATGGGAGGGGCGATCAGTCGGCTCGACGCGGCCAAGGTCGAAGAAGCCCAAGACGCGATGACGAGGACCAAGGCGGCCGTGTCCGTGCTGTGGGCGGAGTTGACGATCAAACTGGCGCCGGCGATTGAGGGCATGGCGGACAAGCTCACAAATCTAATCGCCTGGCTCAACGGGCTCGACGCCGGCGCCGTCAAAGCGGCCGCGGAAATGACTGCCTTCGCTGTGGCCTTCGGAACGGTGCTATGGCTAATTCCCAAGATCATTGCCGGCGTGCGGGCCGTTGTTTCTGCCCTGCAGGCGATGGCTACCGCGCAAGCGATCACGACCGCGCTATCTGGCCCTGCCGGCTGGGCACGGCTGGCGGTCGCCGCGGGCGTGGCGGCCGGTGCTGTGGGGATGGTCTCCGAAGCGTTCGCCGGACTGAACGACCAGGCGGGGCAAGCCTCCGGCGCGGCGGTCCGCGTTGCTGATTCCGTGGCTGGGATAAATTCCGAACCGTTGAACGAGTTGGCCGCTGCTGCCGACGGGGCCGGTGATGCTCTCGGCCGGACGGATCGGGCGGCTCGCCGGCTGAGCGACGGCAGCATTGCCCCGACGGCATACCGGATCACGATCAACGGTCAGGAGCAAATCTATCGGGCTCGTGACGCGCTACAGGCCGTGAATCAGCAGAGCTTCGACGGGCTACATTCAGGGTTGCGAGAAACGGACATCCTCGCCAGGCGGACCGCCACGGCCTTAGAAGACGTTGGCGCCGGCGGACTCGACGACGCAACGCAATTTGCAAAGGAAACCGAAGCGGCGCTGCGAGCCGCAGCGAAGGCGGCCGAAGATTTCTGGGAGAAGCATGATCGCGGCGCGGACAAGCTGGCCGAAGCCCAGAGGTCGGCGGAGCGCTGGTCGAAGGAAGTCGAGTCGCCGGGCGAGAAGCTGGCGCGGCAACTGAAAGAGTTGCAGGGGCTGTGGAATCAGCGGCTGATTTCGGAAGACGTTTTCGAGCGCGGCAATGCGAAGATCCGGGCTGACTACGAAGCCGCATTTGAATCGGCAAAGGAAGTCGAACGGACTCTCGACCGCATCGAGGGTACGCCGGCGATTCTGAAGGGCAGCGTCGAAGACCTGGCGATGATCGACCGGGCACGCCGCGCGGTGATGGAGGCCCGCCAGGCGAAAGGTGAAGCTATCACGCCGGACGTCGGCGAGATTGAACCGCCGACGATTCCGGCGCCGAATACAGCGCCTGCGTTGGCCGCGATACGTGGCTTGCGAAAAGAAGCCGGGATTGACCTCGGAACCGTTCCGTTTGGACGGCAAGCGGAGTTGGAAGCCGAAAAGATCGACGCGGCAATCGGTCGCATCCGCGAAGCCCAGTCACAGGGCATGTCCTGGGAAGGCATGATACAGGCGGACATGGCGATCAGGCGCCTGCAGGCCCAGTTGCAGAAGCTGAAAGCCGCAGCCGAGATTCCGCCCGTGGAAGTCGCGACGATCGTCGAGCCGCCGCAGATTCCGGCGCCGAATACAGCGCCTGCGTTGGCCGCGATACGTGGCTTGCGAAAA
>CAZDIZ010000102.1:20700-22589 GCA_964505625.1 uncultured Solibacteraceae bacterium
CGAGAGCATGATGGGGGCGCTGGAAGGCCAGCAGCTGGAGCCATACGTGGAGGACATCGAGCCGCCGCAGCCCCGCAAGCTGGAGCCATACGTGGAGGACATCGAGCCGCCGCAGCCGGAGCCGGCCGCATCGGACCTGGCCGGGAGGCTGCAACAGATCCAAGACGCCGGCAAACGGATGCAAGAGATGACGCAAGCCCAGCAGGAACTGCTGAAAATCCAAGCGCGACAGGCGGCGACGTTGGAGGCGATCGAAAAGAACACGAAGGAAAAAACCAAGGTGACGGAGGCGACAATCTGAGATGGCTTTCACTTCGCACGAATTGGCGGCGGCCGGTCCGAGCGGCCAGCAGGAAGACGGCCAGTATTCTTTCACCGTCGTTTGGCGACTCTTCGCCTCGCTGGGCACCGACGGGCCGGACGCGGCGCTCGATTACGTGGAGGCCAACATCGCGCAGCGCAAGGACACCTACGCGCTGGAAGCGACGCCCACGTCAAGCAGTCCGAGCGGCAGCGTGGACTCCAACAGCCGGGCCGAGCTGAAGACGGTCAAGGTCGATCGCGAGAAGGGCAGCGCGGACCCGTGGGTCTGGCTGGCCACGCTCACCTACGAAGAGCCGGAGGGTGGCGGCGACGGCGAGAAGCCGGATGGCAGCAACACCGGGGACCCGACAGAGTTCGCGGCTGAGGTTGAGATCAGCACGGTACAACTGCAGAAGTTCGCCACGAAGGCGCTGTACAAAAGTGGGTTTTCCGGAATCGCCAAGACGAAGGTCAACGACAGTACCAAGCGGCCAATCGTCAATTCCGCGCTGTGCGTCTACGACCCGCCTCCGGAAGTGGACGACCATCGCTTCGTGATCCGAATCAAAAAGAACGTCGCTACGCTCGATTGCGATACCATCCGCTGCAACGTGGTCAACAGTTCGGCGGTGTCGATCAGCTATCGCGGAATCTCCAAAACGATTCACGCCCTGGGCGGAAAAACGCGTGACATAACCGCGACGCCTGTCAAGCATCCAGTCATCGGCTGGTACGTCCAAGTTCAGTTTTACATCGACGTGTTGCCCTCCGATGAAACGTGGCGGATCAAAGTGCAGGACCGTGGTTTCTCGGCCCGCGCTATGATCGGCGATCCGGACGGGCACGGCGGGGCGATCTACAACGACAGCCGGGCGTTTGTGACAGACCTCGCTCCGCAGCGGCGATTGACCGACTCCGAGGGGATGCCGTGTAGCGAGCCGCAGCTGCTGAACGGCGACGGCCAACCGCTGTTGGACTTCACCAAGACTACGGGCGCCGTGACGCCGGTATATTCCGAGTGGCAGTATTACACGGAGGAAGATTTCGGAGCGTGGGCGATTCTGACGGACCTGATAGGAAGCGAAAGTAGTAGCTGATGGCAGCGGAAATCCTCACCTTCGACCAGGCCAGCATGACGAAGATCGCCTCCGTCGTGCGGCGATTGCTGGCCGAGCCTCGCAACGATCCGGGCCGCGATCGCCAATGGCCGGGCTATCTGAACCGCGCTCAAATGTTCGGCACGACGTCGACGTGCCAAGAGTTTCCGACCTATCCGGAAGAGCAAGCGAATCCGGACACCTATTGCGTCTGTCTGCAGGAGTGGCATTTCACCGAAGAGCCTGGCCAACAGGAGATCAGTAAGATCAGCTGGGCTCAGTACGTCGTGGCCCGAATCTGGAACGCGGACGACAAAACGGAATATCTGCCGGAGGGCTCGCCGGTCAAGGTGTGGCCGGTCCCTACGCGGCGCGGAATCCGCTGGTGGATGGAAGGCACGCCCGGCAGTAGTAGTTCGTCGTCTGAATCAAGTTCGTCGTCCGAATCGTCGCCGTCCGAATCGTCGCCGTCCGAATCGTCGCCGTCCG
>CAZDIZ010000103.1:0-3816 GCA_964505625.1 uncultured Solibacteraceae bacterium
GTGACTGCCGCTATTCTTCTTCTTCCTCTTCGCCGGCTTTGGCGGCCTTGGCGGCGGCGATGATCTTCTCGGCCTGGAGTTGCGGCACGAAGTCGTAGTGGCTGAACTCCATGGTGAACGTCGCGCGGCCTTGCGTCATCGAGATGAGGTCGTTCTGGTAGTTCAACATCTCGGACATGGGAACCTGCGCGCGGACGATCTGCGTGTTGCCGCGCGTGTCCATGCCGGAGATGCGGCCGCGGCGGCCGTTCATGTCGCCCATCAGGTCGCCGGCGTATTCCACCGGGGCCTGCACTTCGACGTTCATGATGGGCTCGAGCAGCGCCGGCTTGGCCACTTCCATGGCGGCCTTGAACGCCTTGCGGGCCGCGAGCTTGAAGGATAGTTCCGACGAGTCCACATCGTGATAGGAACCGTCGTAGAGGCTGACCCTGAAGTCCACCACCGGATAACCGGCCAAGTAGCCCTTGGCGGACGTTTCGACCAGGCCCTTTTCCACGGCCGGAATGAAGTTCTTCGGGATCGAGCCGCCGAAGATGTCGTTGACGAACTCGAATCCGCCACCGCGCGGCAGAGGCTCCATCTTGATCCAGCAGTCGCCGAACTGGCCATGGCCGCCGGTCTGCTTTTTGTGGCGGCCCTGCACATCGGCGGTACCGCGGATGGTCTCGCGATAGGGGATCTTCGGCGCCTTCAACGTGACGTCCACGCTGTAGCGCTTCTTCAGGCGGCTGACAATGACCTCGACGTGCTGTTGGCCGCTTCCGGCCAGCAGGAACTCCTTGGTCTGCGGATCGCGGTAAAAGCGCAGCGACTGATCTTCTTCCAGGATGCGCTGCACGGCGTTGCCCAAACGGTCTTCATCCTGCCGCGACTTGGTTTCGATGGCGTAGGCGATGGACGGTTCGGGCAGCTTCACAGCCGGATAGCTGATCTGCGAGTTCTTCTCGCCCAGCGTGTCGCCGCTCAGGGTTTCCTTCAGCTTGGCCACGCCGCCGATGTCGCCCGCGCATAGCTCGGTGACCGGCGTGATGGTCTTGCCCATCAGGCAGCCCAGGTGCGCAAAACGCTCGCCAGCTCCGTTGCGGACGTTCTGCAGGTTGGCGTCGTTTTTGAGCACACCGGACATGACCTTGAAATACGAAACGCGGCCCGCGAAAGCGTCGGCAATGGTTTTGAACACGAACACGGCCAGCGGATCGGTCGCCGACATGGGACGTTCGACGTCCTGATTCCCCTGCTTGGCGGCGACGGCGGGACGTTCAGTTGGCGCCGGGAAGTTTTCCAGCATGAAGTCCATGATGAGGTCCGTGCCGATGTTGCGGAGCGCGGACGCGGCCATCACCGGGAACAGGCGCAGCTCGCGCAAGCCGGCTTTCAGACCTTCCAGGATGCGTTCGGGCGCCAGCGTGCCCTGTTCGAAAAACTCTTCCATCAGGGCGTCGTTGCCTTCAGCCACCATCTCGACCAGAGCTTCGTGCGCCTTCTGCGCGGCGTCGGCCACTGAATCCGGAATAGGGCCTTCCTTGCCCTTGCCGCTGCCGTCGGGCTCGTAGGTGTAGGCCTTCATGTGGATCAGGTCCACCACGCCGACGAAGTCCTTCTCGGCGCCGATGGGGATCTGCACGGGAACAGCGGCGCGGCCGAAGTTCTCGTGGATGCTCTCCAGGGCGCGCTCGAAACTCGACCGCTCGCGGTCGAGCTTGTTGATGACGATGGCGCGCGGCAGTTTGAACCCGTCGGAGAAGCTCCAAACTTTTTCGGTCTGCACTTCAACGCCGGCCACGCCATCCACCACCACCAGCGATGCATCGGCCGCCACCAGCGCGGCGTTCGTATCGTTGATGAAAATGTTGAAGCCGGGCGTATCCAGAAGATTGATCTTCTGCTTTTTCCACTCGACGTAGGTCAGCGCGGTCGCGATACTGATCTTGCGCTGGATTTCCTCTTCGTCGAAGTCCGTGATGGTGGTTCCTTCATCGACGCGGGTCAGGCGGTTGGTCGCCCCCGCGGCAAACAGACAGGCCGCCGCCAACGTGGTCTTCCCACAGTTGCCATGACCGACCAATCCCACATTGCGAATCTCGTTGCTCTGATAAACTCTCACGATTGATCACTCCGCTTGGGGCCCACACGGTCGCCGCGCGAGCCGGTTCGGCATCGGTGCCGGATTCAAAACCTTAGAACAGTTTCCTATATTTCGGCCGGGCGTGCATCGTCCCCAGCCACGGGCGCCGGAGTATTGTTCTCCTCGACCACGGCCGGTGGAACGTAATAGAGGATACTGTGGCAGCATTCGCACAGCATGACGCTGTCGCCCTTCTTCAGATCCTGAAAGAACTGCGGCCGCATGGTCATGTTGCAGGCTTTGCAGCGGTCCTCAACGGCCTCGGAAACCACGGGGCCTTTGTGGCGCTTGCGCAACCGCTCGTAGGTATTCAGAACCTGCGGAGTAACGCCCGCGACGATGGTGCGCCGCTCGGCCTTGAGTTCGTCCAGCAGTTTCTGACTGGCTTCGGTGCGCGTGCGTGCGCGCTGCTTTTCCGCCTCCACCTGCTTGCGCTCCTCGGCCAGCGCCGATTCGGCCAGCTTGACGTTGCGGTCCAGCGGCTCGGCTTCGGTCATCAGATCGAGGGTGCGGTCTTCGGCCTTGCGGATTTCCTTCTGGCAGAAGTCAATCTCATTTTGGAAGGCTCGGTACTGCTCGTTGGTTTTGGCCTCCAACATCTGGGTCTTTAGCTTGGAGATCTTCGCCTCCGCAGCCTGGATATCGCCTTCGACTTTCTTGCGTTCCTTCTGATTCGCGGTGAGAGCGGCGCGATCTGCTTCGAGCTTGCGCAGGTGTGAATCCAGCGCTTTCTCGATGCGGGCAAGGTGCTTGGGGAGGGCCGAAACTTCCTGCTGCGTTTGGGAGACCCGCTGATCCAGACTCTGTAGTTGGAT
Source organism: uncultured Solibacteraceae bacterium (assembly GCA_964505625.1). Taxonomy (GTDB): domain Bacteria; phylum Acidobacteriota; class Terriglobia; order Bryobacterales; family Bryobacteraceae; genus JAJFUV01. Next base: position 2,944 of record CAZDIZ010000103.1, read on the forward strand.
GACCAGTTGTAGGTCGGGGATCATCAATTAACCGATTCTAGCACGCCGCGCCGCGAACCATCGTCCGATGGGACCAGACGCGGCTTGCGCGGCGAGTTCCAACTCCGATATGCGCATCCATCTTCCGGCCGCGTAGTAAACCACCAGCCCCAACGGGATGGAGATGGACAGATCGGCAAGCCTCGCCAGGCGTCCGATTCCCAACCACGTGGCGACCGCATGACTCGACAACCACACCGCGACACCCATCACCGCCGATGCCGCCGCGATCTTCAGAAAACTGGAAACGAGATTCCGGCCGTAAATACCATAAACGCGCTTTCGCAGCAGCCAGAACAACGCCAGGAAATTGAACAGCGCCACCAGTGACGTGGACAACGCCAGCCCGGCATGCCGCAATCCACCGAGTTGAATCATGCTCGACGCCGCCAGGTAGTTAATCAGGATCGAGCACAGACTGATCACCATGGGCGTGCGCGAATCGTGCAACGCGTAAAATGCCGGCGTCAATACTTTCACCGCCGAGTAGCCGGCCAGGCCGATGGCGTAATAAGAAAGCGCGAGCGCGGTTTGCTGCGTGTCGTAGAGCTGAAACTTTCCCTGCTGGTAGATGGCGCCGATGATGGATTGTCCCAACACTACCAGGCCGACTGAACTGGGCACCGTAAGGAAGAACACCGTGCCGAGCGAGCGCGACAGCGTTCTGCGGAATTCGTCCAAGTTCTCCGGCGCCGTGTTGCGCGAAATCGACGGCAGCGTCGCCGACGCGATGGCCACGCCGAACAGGCCCAGCGGAAGCTGCATGAAGCGAAACGCGTATCCCAGCCAACTCACCGGACCGTCGGGACCGCGCACCGGATCGGCGATGCCGGA
>CAZDIZ010000103.1:3916-17039 GCA_964505625.1 uncultured Solibacteraceae bacterium
ACGGATTCAGAAACGTCCTGCGTGCGCACGGGGGCGGCAGTCGCCACGGGATCGACGCTGTTTTCGTTCTGGTTCAAGGTATCGGACGCGGACCCAGCTTTCAGTGTAGTCTTTCTCGCGCCCGCCAGTCAGACGACGCCGGTGCAACTAGGGTGCCGGAAATGTCCAACAATCAAAGTAACCTTATTTCCGCCGGAAACATCTTTAATGTGATTGATGGTGCCAGCCATGGGCGCGATAATTGGGATGCGTTCGCTTTAGTATTGCAATCGAACAGGCCCAATAATGAAATTTCTTTCATTACCGCTCGTACTCTTGCTCGTGTTGCTCGCCGGCCGCCCGGCCGGCGCGGCCGATCCCTACACCGACACGGACTTATTCGACCCGCAAGTCCTCCACGAACTGCGTCTGTATGTTAGTCCCACGGATTGGCAGACGCTCAAGGACAACTATCTCGAAAACACTTACTACCCGGCCCAATTGGTCTGGCGCGGAATGTCGGTTGATAACGTGGGGATTCGTTCCCGGGGGCGCATGACGCGCAATCCGGTGAAACCGTGCCTGCGTATTGATTTCAACCGGTTTGTGGACGATCAGAAGTTTTTGGGGTTGTCGTCGCTCGTCCTGGACAACGCCTGGCAGGACCCATCGTTCACGCGCGAAGCCATGGTAATGAGCATTTACCGTAAGTTGGGCTTCGCCGCGCCGCGGGAGTCGTTCGCGCGCCTGTACATTAATGACAAGTATGCGGGCCTCTATGTCATCGTCGAGGACGTGGTTAAGAAGTTTCTGAAGAGGAATTACAACGAGAACGACGGTTGGCTTTACGAGTATCACTGGACGACGCAATACTACTTCGAGTATTTGGGAGCCGACCCGGCACTCTATGGTCCGGCGATGTTCGAACCGGTCACGCACGACGATGCGCCCGACTATACGGCACTGGTCGCCATGATCCGGACCATCAACGAGGCGTCCGACGATGACTTCGCCTCGCGCGCGGGCGAGCACCTGAACCTGAAGAAATTCGCTGCGTATTTGGCTGTCGAAAACTATGTGGCTGAGTGGGACGGCATTCTCGGAACCGCCGGGCTCAATAACTTCTATATTTACCAACTGAAGGCCACCAAGAAGTTTGAATTCATCCCGTGGGACGAAGACCTGACGTTCCAGGTCAATGAGTTTCCTATCATGACCAGAATCGAGGACAACGTACTCACGCGAAGGATGATGCAGATCCCGGAAGTGAAGGAAGCCTACCTGAGCACGCTGGCGCAGTTGGCTGCCGATATTAACGGCTCCGGCTGCTGGCTGGCCCAGGACCTCGAGAACTATTACAGCCTGATCCGTTCGTCGGTCCAGGAGGATACGGTCAAGCACTTCACTGACGCCGAGTTCGAGCAGGAGATCAACTGGCAGCGGTTCTTCATCGGCTACCGGCCGGCGTACGTGCTGGACCAGATCAGAAAAGTCCGAGCCCAACAGTCTTCCAGGCTGGTGGACCGGCAGTCGCCCTCTCATCCGTGCGATGCAGGCACCCTAGGGTGCGTAGGGCGCTAACTTGGCACTCTTAACACTCAGGTAATTCCCCTCAGGTGGAATTGCGAATAACCTGACAATCTTGTATCCTTATCCCGAGGAGTTGCCTGCGAGGTGCTTAAGCAGGGCCGTCGGGAGTTTCTAAAGCGTATATTTACGCTCGCGGCAGTGCCAACATGGGCACGCGCGGCTTTCCGTTCGGCAAGTCCCACCGCATATCCCTACATTCAAAACGTACGGCGTAACAGTGCGTCCGTTTTGTGGACTGCCTTCGACCAGTTCCCCTGGCAGCTAAGGTACGCACGAAAAAAGGGCGCTGTTGAGCGTCGCGCGTCATGCCCGTCGGAACTGGCGCCTAACGACACTGAAAAGACCTACGCCCTATACCGGCATAAGGTAGATTTGCCGGATCTGGACGAAGGCGCGGAGTACGTCTACGGCGTGGACGCGACGGACTCCTCGGCGCAAGCTGACGACGGCGCAAGTTTTCAAACCAACGGCCCGGGCGCTTTCACGTTCCTCGCATTCGGAGACAGCGGTACCGGCAGTGACTACCAGCGGCAACTAGCGGCTCGCATCGTAACCGAAAGGGCGGCGCTGGTGCTGCACACCGGTGACGTGGGGCAGTATCGCGGCGCGTTCTACGAATACGAGGACTTCTACTTTTCGATCTATCAGGATCTAATGCGCCGCACGCCGTTCTACCCTACGGCCGGCAATCACGACTACGCCACCAATTTCGCGTTCGCGCTCCGCGCCATGCACGATGTGCCCACCGAAGGCGTGCCAGCCGAAGAACGCGGAAGATATTACTCATTCGACTGGGGTAACGCGCACTTTGTCTGCCTGGACAGCAACTACCCGCTGTCCAGGGCGGTAGAAGACCGCGGCCGGATGCTCGACTGGCTCAACCAGGATTTGGCGACGACCAATAAGTTCTGGAAGATCGCGTACTTCCACCACCCGCCCTACCCCACCAGCGTGCATGTCAACGATCCGCAGTGCGCCCGGGTGCGCCAATTCGTGGTCCCCATCCTGGAACGTCATGGAGCGCACCTGGTGCTGAACGGGCACGAGCATAGCTATCAACGCACGCTGCCCCTGAGAGCGGGCACACCCGCCGCCCCAGACAAAGGCACGGTGTACGTGACCACGGCCGGTGGCGGCTCCCTAATGTACCCAGTGGGACAGGCACCCACACTTGCCGTCGCACGCGCCCGCCACCACTACCTGCGCGTGACGGCGGACGGCGCGAAACTGACGGTGCGCGCCATAGCCACCGACGGTGAACAGATCGATACCTTCACGCTGGCGCCGCCGCCGGCACTGGCCGATTCGCCGCTGGTCAACGCGACCACGCTTTCCCCCGACGTTGCTCCCGGCGGCATAGTCCTGATCCGCGGGCGCCACCTGGCCACCGACGAAGGTGCGCCAGCCGATTCGTCGCCAGTCACCGAACTGTGCGGTGCATCGGTGGAAGTAGGTCCGGACCGTCTGCGATTGCTTTCGGTTTCACCGGTCGAGATCAGGGCCCTGCTGCCGATGGAGTTGACCGGCCGCGCCAACATGAAGGTGAATGCGCCGAACGGAAGCGTGGAAGCAGGTTTCGACTTTGTCCCCACGGCTCCCGGCATCGTCAAAGTCATCGGTCCGAGCGGCGAAACGCTCTCGGCGGCCAGCGCCCTTCCCGCCGGCGAGACCGTCACGATTCATGCCACGGGTCTGGGAGGGTTGAAGTACGTGCCGGAAGGCGCTCCCGTGCATGGCGAAACGGCGTGCCCGGTGGAGGTGCTACTCCAGGGCTCTCTTTTTTCCGCCGGATCGGCGATTGTGAGCCAAGACGCGCCAGGCGTGTATCAGGTACCGTTTACCATCCCGCCGGACTTCGAAACAGGTATCTACAGCCTCGCGCTGGTTTCGGCCGGCCGGATGAGTAATGAAGTTCAGATCGCCGTTGCCGCGCCGGAGTGGCTTAGCGTCCGCACTCGCTGAAAGGCTGGGGCGCCGGCGGTGCCGGGTTACCCGAGCTTGTTCGCTTCAAGCGTTACCGATTCCTTCTCGCCGATAATCTCGATCCATTCGGCGGCCTTGCGCTTGGAGCGGCAGCCGTGGATGAAGCCGTCGCGCACGTTTTGCAGGCGCACCACCGGCTTCACTTCGTCCTCGACCGCGAAGCGGCTTCCAGCCAGTTCCAGATCCCAGACGTCGTCGCACACCAGCGCCGGACGCATGTCATGTCCCTGGAAACTGGTTTCGATGTTGCGCAGCTTCAGGTTGCGGACGTGCCGGCAGTAAAGCGCGTAGGCCGGCAGCATGCCGAACATCTTGTATTCGGGATACTGCTCCTCTTGCTCGGGCACCTGACGCGTCGCGTAATCGGCGCGGCCGCCACCCGGAAACACCATGTGAATGTTGTCGAGGGTGATATTCTCGGCTTCCCGGCCGGCAAGTCCCGTGATGCTGCAACCGATCTCCTCGCCCGCCACCGCCTCGATATTGCTGATGGTGACGTTGCGCAGTTTGCCCATGGGCGGTCGCGGCCCGTTGGATTCGAACGGACGTGCGCGGTTGCCCAGCCGGATGAAGATGGGCGCTCCGGCCTTCTGGATGGCGATATTGTTGAACATCACGCGATCGATCACTCCGCCGTCCACCATTTCAACGGCGATGCCGGCCAGGCTGGTCTCGTAGATCGTGCAGTTGGAAACCACTATGTCCTCAAACCCGCCGTTGGATTCGGTGCCGAGTTTGATCGCGTTGCATCGCGTCGACAATACGCAGTTGGTGATGGCGATATCGCGGCAGTAACGGTTCAGCGTGCTTTTGAGCACAATCGCGTCGTCGCCGGAGACAATCTCACAATCCGAGATGCGCACGCGCTGGCAGCCGTCGATGTCGATGCCGTCATTGTTCTGGTTGACGCGGCTGTGCACGGTGACATTGCGGATCTCGATTTCGTCCGAAGCCAGGTAGTGCTGCACCCACATGGCCGAGTTGCGAAGGGTGATGTCCGCCACCGTCACGTTGAGACAGCCCACGATGCGGAGCAAGTAGGGCCGAACCTTGTACGGCCCCTCGAAGCCCGCGCCCTGGCCGTCGATGACGCCCCGGCCCAGGATGGCGATGTTGGACAGTCCTTCGGCGTAGATCAGGCTTTTGTCGGTGTAGTTGTCGGTGTAGGAGCGGATCTTGGGCACCGTGGCCGGATAATCGTTCAGGTTCTTGCTTCCGAGCAACGTCGCGCCGGCTTCTAGGTGAAGAGCCACACCGCTTCTCAGGAAGATCGTGCCACTCAGATACACGCCGGGCGCAAAGTAGACGGTACCGCCGCCGACCGCGGCACAGGCATCCACCGCCGCTTGAATAGCCGTCGTGTCCGGGCGCATTCCGTCGCCTACCGCGCCGAAGTCGCGAACCGGAAACGTACCCTTAGCACCACTGCCTTTTGCGGGTGTGTCCTTAGCGTAAAGGCTGACACCAGCACCGGCAGCCAATCCCTGCAAAAAACGCCTTCGTAGAGCCGATCTGGACATGGTAGTAGAAGTTTAACAGGAGTCTTACGATACGGTTCCAACGTTGGCGTGGGGGGGGCCGAGACAAAAAAAGGGGGGGCGCCCTCAAGCGTCCCCCTTAAGGTGTGGGAGGTTACTTACACAAAAACTAATGCTGGGAGATTGAGGGTGTTTCCAAAACCGGATTTCCGGACGGGTTCCAAACCCGTCCGGAAATCCCGGCGCGTTGAACCTGCGCCTTGTATGAGCGACGTGCCGTTTCCCAGCGGAACGTCGCGGAAAAACCGTTCCCTCCATCCCAGTGTGTTAATACATGTAAACCCTAGTCAACGGTTAGGGTGTCAACATGGGGTCTTTAACTGGTTACTCACCTTCCAGGGCAATGAATTATAATAACTTGCGTGTCACAGGTGGAAAGCGCTCATCCTGTTCAATCGCAGCAACTGACCCGCATCTTGGGGAGTACTACCCTAAAGAATGCTGAGTCGCTAAGGCGTTTGCTGGCCTATTTAGGGGAACAAACCCTGGCGGGACGTGCCGAGGCTCTCAAGGAATACACCGTCGGCGTCGAGGCTTTCGCAAAACCGCCGGACTACGACCCTAAGACGGATTCATCGGTCCGGGTGCTTCTGAGCAACTTGCGGAAGAAGCTGGATGATTACTATCGTGGCGAGGGCGCCGACGATCCGGTCCTCATCGAACTGCCCAAGGGTGGTTTCCGCCTGCTGTTCCGCGAACGGACCGGCGGCGGGAAACCGCACCCAACCACTCCAGATCAGGCCGCCCTGCGCCGTTGGCGCCTAGCCACGATGGTGCTGGCTTTCCTACTGACAGCGACGCTCGCGGCGGCGCTCATCGGGCATTCGGGATCGTTCACCGGACAAGCGGTTCCGGAGATTTGGACGCAGGAACATTGGGGCGCGGCCTGCGAGACCTTCTGGCGTCCCTATCTGGATGGAAGCAGACCCGTTCTGATTGCTTTCGGAACTCCCATGTTCGTCCGCTTCCCCCGTGGATTTTTCCGCAACCCCCAAGTCAACGATTGGCAGACCGCGCAAGCCGAGGGACTGCCGAAGGAATTGGAGTTGAAATTTGGAGGCGGACCCGCGGCGCCCGCTTACATTTACACGGGCGTGGGAGAAGCCATCGGAGCCTTCAACCTGGCTCTGGCATTCAGTGCCCGTCATCGTGAAGTCTCGGTTCGCGGCAGCAGCGAAGTCGGTTGGGAGGCAATCGAGCGCAACGACCTGATCTATCTGGGGCCAGAGAAGTTCATTCCCCGAATTTTCGAACTGCCCGCAAACCGCGATTTGATAATTCGCGATGCCGGCATCCGGAACCTGCATCCCAAGCCGGGCGAACCGGCTTCCTACATCGAAGGAAACGCCGTCGTCCAGTCCGATGGCACCACGATGCGCGACGGGCATGCGCTGATTTCCCGAGTGAGAGGGTTGCACGGCCGGGGTTACATCACGATGCTGGCCGCCACTTCCACCGAAGGCACACGCGCCGCTGTCGAATACGTAACGCGCAAGCAGTATGCGCAGGAACTCGTATCAAAGATCCAGGTTGCTCCCGGCGTGCTGCCCAGCGAGTTTCAGGTGGTGCTGAAGGTCCGCTACCGTGCGCTGGTTCCCGTGGACATCAGCTACGTCACACACCACGTTCTGCTGGCGCGCGCCGCATCAACACAACGGTAGGGCGAGTTCCCACCGAAACGGGAAACCCGCCCCACCAGTTTGAGGGAAACAAACGTCACTCAGAAGACGAGTTTCAGTCCCAGCGCGATCATGCGCGGAACGTTGCTCATCTCCATGGCCAGTTGGCCGAACCGCGAATTGGTCACGTTGTTGCTTTGCAGCTTGGACAACCACGGATGGTTCATGATGTTCTGTGCTTCCATCCGCACCTGCAAGCGCGCGCGTTCCTTCACACTGAATTCCTTGGACAGCGTGAAGTCCGTCACGTAGAACGCCATGCATCGTACGTCCGGGAACCGCGTCGGGAAGTTCTGCAAGGTGTACGGCGCCGGCCCGGCGGTCTTGGGGAACAGGTTCGTGTCGAACCATTTGTCCACCGACGGATCGAACCCCGTGCGGCCGGCCGCGATGGCGCGTTCGTCACGTTGCGCGTTGGTCAGTTTGGCGCTCTGCGCCGCCAGAGGCGCCGCGTTGGGGAATGTGAAGGGGAAGCCGGACTGGAGGACACCTTCACCCGCCAGCGTCCAACCGCCCAGCGCGCCGTCGATCACCGGATGCATGTGCGCAAGCCACGGCCGCTTTCTTCCGAACGGCAGGTCGTAGCTGCCCACCACGGCGAACTTCTGCGGAACATCGAAGTCCACTACGCGCTTCTCCAATCCGCTGCTGAGGAAATCCGCCAGATTCGCATCCTGTGCGTTGAGCAGGTTGGCCTGCTCCAGGTTCTTCGACAGCGTGTAGGACGCCGTCATGGTGAGTCCCTTCGAGAAGCGGTGCCGCGCCGTCAACTGCAACGAATCGTAGCGCTGCTGCCCAATCGGAACGTCGCTCATGCTCACACCGGTGTACTGCGGGTAGGCGTACAACAACTGTTGCCGCGTGAGTTGCGCCACATTGAGCGACGAACCCGTGAGCTGTCCCGCCATGGGGTTATCCACTTTGGTGGTGAAGTATGCCTGGCGCTGGTCGACCGGGATGGCGTTGAGCGTCGAAAGCGACAGGAAGTTCAGTCCCATGCCCACCGGGCGCCGGCGGGTCATGTTGCCAACGTAGGACGCATCCAAGAGCCAGCCATGCATCTCATACTGGAAGCCGAACGAGATCTGGTGGGAGTAGGGCAGCTTGCGTCCCACATATTGGAAGCCGATTGCCTGCCCAAGATTGGCCGACATGCCGGCGCTCGAACCGGGCGCCTTCAACAACCCGTTCGGATAGATGGATGTTGGAAACGGATCGCTCAGGCTTGCCGCCGGTGTGAGTCCGCCATCAAGCGTCGCAACAATCGGCGTAGCCAGACTGAATCCAGTGGGATCGCCCTGGCTGGACTGGCCCAGATAGCTCAGCGCCCAACCACCGCGGAAAACGAACTTCGGCAGGAACTGGTAGGCGATGCCGATGCGTGGCTGGAAGTTCGCCCGGAAGCTGTCGAACGCATAGCGGCTCTGACCGTTGACACCCGCGAAGTTCAGACCGCCGCGGAGATTCAGGCTCGGCACCTTGGACGCCAGCGGGCTCGCCTGATCGAAGGCGAAACCGCGCACCATGCGGTCGTAGCGCTCCCAGCGCGGAGTCTCATAGTCCCACCGCAAGCCCAGGTTCAACGTCAACTTGGAGGTGAGTTTCAGATCGTCCTGCACAAACAGCGCGTAATAGAAGTTGCTGTAGGAAGGATCGATGTTGCGATCCACACTGCCGCTGTTGGGGTTGCCGAGCAGGAACGACGCGAAGCCGTTGCCCGAAAGAGCATCCGCCTGCAAAGGATTCGCCTGCGTCCATCCGCGTGTGAAGCTGTAGGTACCCGCCGCAGCTCCGGGCTGCAGACTGTTGTCGTTGTAGCGGCGGAATTCCGCGCCGAACTTAAAGAAGTGGCGGCCCATGGTGTAGCTGACATTAGGCTGCAGTGTCCAGCTATCGTGCGTTTGATACGACGTCACGAAGTTGGCACCCAGTTCGGAGTAGCCTTCCACGTTCACCCGCGGGAATTGCAGCGTAGTGAACTGGCGCACCAGCGAATCCGGGAAGCCCAGCGTGCGCGGATCGAAATCCTTCGCGAACGAATTGCCGCCGAACGACTCGTAACGCGACAAGCCAGCGCGCAGGTTCAGCACCATCTTGGGCGAAAGCGTATAGGTCCAGTCCGCGCCCCAATTTCGCGGCACGCGCTGACCGGGCCATTCGGTGTTCGGCTCGGCGGCGTTGGTTCCCCACACGCGCTTCTGGAAGTAGATGTTGTCGGTTTGGCCGTAGCGGAACGAAACGCGGCTCTTCTGCGACACCTGGTAGTCGATCTTGCCCAGCCAGGCATCCAGGCGGCCTTCGTTGGGCATGAAGTTCATGTAGTTGTTTGCGCGGCTCAATCCGTCGCCGTCTCGCGTCGGCTTCGGATAGTACGTGATCAGCTTGGCCGTGACCGGATTGATGCGCGCAGTGGGGATCGCATTGCCGGCGAACGGCGTGCGCGTGTACTTACCATCGGAACCGAGCTTGGTGGTAAGCGGATCGTACAAAGTGATGGCTTGTCCTTTGTCGGTAACCAGCTTCGAGAAATCGCCGGTCAACATTTCCGTTTGAGGCAGCGTGCGAACCTGGCCGCCAGTCTGACGTGTACGCTCGGCCTCATAGGACAGCAGGAAGAACAAACGGTTGCGTCCGTCGAACACCTTCGGGATGTAAACCGGACCGTCAAACTGCGCGCCGAATTCGTTGGCGTTGTACTTGATGTTCTCTTTCTTGAGTCCCGCTTTGTTTGCTTCCCAGGGCATCGCAATCAACGCCTTGTTCATGTTGTATTCGAACATCTGCCCGTGGAATGCGTTGGTGCCGCTTTTCAGGTTGATGAGGGTAACGCCACCGCCGACGCGGCCGAACTGCGCATCGTAGGAGTGATTCTGAATGGTTACTTCCTGCGTGGTACTCAATGGCGGAACATACGCCACGCCGCGGTCGGACTGCGTGGTGGTGACGCCATCCATCACGGCTTCGTTCTCACCCTTCACGCCGCCGCCGATGGATACGCTGTTGATGTTGCCGAACGCGGTGATGCCCATGGTGCCCCAATACGTGCTGGCCTTGATGACGCCCGGCTGCGTGTACTGAAGCGCGAACACGTTGCGGGTGCCGGCGGGCACGTTCTCTACCACGCGGTTGTCGATCATCGCGGTGCGGGATGCGCTCTCGGTTTGCAGCAGCGGCACCTCGCCCACCACGGTGATGGCGTCAGTCAAGCTGCCAACTTCCAACCGTATGTCCAGACCGAGACGGTCGGAAGCAGCCAGCACAATGCCGTCCCGCACATAGGAACGGAAGCCGGACTTCTCCGCTACCAGCTTGTAGTTGCCCGGCAGCAGGAACTGTACTGTGTAGCGTCCCGCCGCGTTGGTCGTAGCTTCGGCGGAAATACCACGCTCCACGTTCGTTGTTTTGATGGTTGCCCCCGCCACGACAGCGCCGCTCGAATCGGTGACGATGCCGTCAATGGTGGCGCGAAACTCTTGCGCTGGAGCTCCCAAAGCCAAGCAGACCAGCGCAAGAACCGCATAACGAATTGAATTCCTCACATGACCCCCTTTTTTCAGTTACGAGTTGCCAAACTCACTCACGCCCGAACACCGGCGTCGCCACAGCGTGGTTCACCGCCAGGCACACCGCTCCGTGAAGCAACGGGACTTCACGGGCAAACCAGGAGCGCCGTAGAGTCACCTTGGCATGCGGCGATAAAAACTGCGTTTCAACCGCGCGACGAATCAATGGAAACGCCTCGGTGATCTTGCCGGCCAGCACGATTTCGGCCGGATTCAGCACCGTGGTCAGATTCGTCGCGGCGAGCGCGATGTAACGCGCGGTTTCCTCAATGGCCTCGACGGCGCGTGGATCTTCGTTCGCCGCCGCGTCCAACAGTTCGTGGAACCGGTCCCGCTCGAACGGCGTCCTGGGTTTGTAGCGTCGCCAGGTTGCAGCGTTCGAAATGTACGTCTCCAAACATCCGTTACGGCCGCAGGAGCAGCGCGGCCCGTCCGGATTCATGATGATGTGCCCCACCTCGGCCGCGAAGCACGAATTGTGCCCGCGATAGAGTTCGTTGCGTAGAATCAATCCCGCGCCCACACCGTAGTCGCCGATCGATAGGAACAGAAAATCGCCCCGCGCGGCTTCCGCCTGCGCTTCCAAGCGCCACAGTTCGGAAAGTGCGCCCAGGTTGCAGTCGTTGTCGATGGAAACCGGAATGCCCGTCTCGGCTTCCAGTTCCTTCGCCAGCGGGCAACCGGAATAGGCCGGCAGCGTGGTGACGCATGTGATCACGCCCGCCGCCGCGTCGACGAAACCGGGCACGCCCACGCCGATGTGCCGTATGGCGTTCGGCGGCAGGTTCCTCTCCGCGCGGATTTTGTCCAGCATGACGCGGACCTGCCGGCTGAAATCACGCGGATCGGCCGGCGTACGTATGGACCATGTCTTCTGGATCTCGCCACTGAATCCCGCGAAGGCCAGCGTGGTTTCCGACGGCTGCACGTAAATGCCAACCACCTGAAAGTACTCATCCCGCAGGCGCAGCAGCATCGGCACCTTGCCCCGCCCCACTGGCTTGGCGCGCTCTTCGGTGAGCAAGCCCTCTTCGATGAGCCCTTCCACGATGCGCGAGACGTTGCTGGGAAAGATGCCGCTCAGACGGCTCAACTCCGCGCGCGAGATCGGCTGGTGGCGCCGCGCGAGGTCGAGCAGAATCGAACGATTCACCTCGCGCACCGATTCCGGTGTCGCGGTGTGAACAGTCACGCTGGAACCATTCCTTGACATGTAACCACAGAGCATGATACTTCTTTTAAAGACTGAGCCGCAACTAAAAAACATACTGTGACCTACATGCGATTGAAAACCCTCGTACTAGCCGCAGCGGTGATGGTGTGCTTCGACGCCAGTGCCGCGCCCAAGGCCGCAACTCGCACCGCGCTGGATGAATACGTAGCCGCCCCCGACGCGAACTTCCGTTGGGAATTGAAGGGCAAAGCCGACACCCCGGCTGGAACGTACTATCTGCTCGAGATGACCTCGCAGCAGTGGCGCAACGAACGCGAAGTGAGCCATTCGGTGTGGACACACTGGCTCAGCATCTACAAGCCCGTCAAGGTGACCAGTTCCATCGCGTTGCTGACCATCAACGGCGGAAACATCAACAGTAAGCCGCCCAAGCCGGATTCGCGGTCGATCGAAATCGCCACGCTCACTGGAAGCGTGGTGGCTGAACTGCGCGGCGTTCCGAACGAACCCGTGCAGTTTCCCAACGACACGAAAGCCTCGCGAACCGAGGACGCCATCATCGCTTACACCTGGGACAAATTTCTGAAGACCGGCGACGGCAACTGGCCCTTGCGCCTGCCTATGACCAAAAGCGCCGTGCGCGCGATGGACGCGGTCACTGCCTTTCTTGCGAAGGACGCCGGCGTCAAGGTGGATCGCTACATGGTCGCCGGCGGATCCAAGCGCGGCTGGACCACCTGGACCACGGCCGCCGTGGACAAGCGCGTGGTAGCCGCGGCGCCCATCGTCATCGACACGCTCAACGTCATCAAGAGCTTCGTCCACCACTACCGCGTCTACGGATTCTGGGCGCCCTCAACCGACGACTATTTCGAAATGGGATTAATGGACGCGCTGCATCATCCCCGCTACGCGGATCTGATGCGCATCGAAGATCCGTACTCCTATCGCGACCGCTTGGTGATGCCCAAGTACATCATCAATTCCACCGGCGACCAGTTCTTTCTACCGGACTCCTCGCAGTTCTACTTCGACGATCTGAAAGGTGAAAAGTACCTTCGCTACGTACCCAACACGGATCACTCGCTGCGCGGCGCCGACGTCTGGCAAACGCTCACGGCGTTCTACAATTCGATCCTGAACAATCAACCGCGCCCGCGATTCGCATGGAAGTTCCAGAAGGACGGCTCGATTCGTGTGACCACCAAGAACACGCCGTCGGCGGTCAAACTCTGGCAGGGCACCAATCCCAAACATCGCGACTTCCGCATGGAAGCGGTGGGCCCGATCTTCCGCTCCACAGATCTGCAACCCGCCGGCAAGGGCGTCTATGTCGCTAAAGTGGACAAGCCCGCGCAAGGTTGGACGGCGTACTTTGTCGAGCTGACCTTCCCGAGTTCCATCAAGCACCCGTTCAAGTTCACCACCGCGGTGCGCGTCACGCCCGACACGCTGCCCTTTGGCGAACCGGTGCCGGGCAAGACCAAAGTCGGGCCGCAGAAGCAGGCCGACTGAACACTATTCGTAGGCGATGTGAAGGCCGTCCATCACGCCCTTCATGTAACCGAAGGCGAATACCTTGCCCATCATGGCGTAGCCGGGCGTCGAGTTGGATTC
>CAZDIZ010000103.1:17139-20410 GCA_964505625.1 uncultured Solibacteraceae bacterium
TCACGCCCATCTGCCGCGCCAGCCGCATACGCGCGGCCTGCCCGGGTCCAAAGACCTCGCACAGTTTGATGCCGCCCGGCTTCGCGGTCAACGCGACTGGCACGGCCGCCGCCGCGCCGAAACACTCCCGGCGAGTCATGCGTGTCATCGGATCACCTCCTGCGCGTCCCAACCGCCCGCGCGAGCTACCAGCTTACGCCTGTACGGCGTTGCCGGCAGCTTGCGCGGTCAGAGTTTGGGGAGGTGGTTCCTGGAAGCGCACACTCACCAGCTTGGACACGCCCGGCTCCTGCATGGTGACACCATAGAGCGCTTGCGCGGCCTCCATGGTGCGCTTGGCGTGCGTGATGACGATGAACTGCGTGTGCGTCGACATTTCCTTGATCAAACGCGTCAGCCGCATGATGTTCGGTTCGTCCAGCGGCGCGTCTACTTCGTCGAGGATACAGAACGGGCTCGGCTGGAACCGGAACACGGCCATCAACAGCGCCAGCGCGGTCAGCGCCTTCTCACCACCGGAAAGCAGCAGCACGTTCTGCAAACGCTTACCCGGAGGCGAAGCGACGATGTCGATGCCCGATTCGGCAATGTTGTTCTCATCGGTCAACCGCATCTCGCCGTTGCCGCCGCCGAACAGCACCTGGAACATCTCACGGAAATACGTGTTGATGCGTTCGTAGGCTTCCGTGAAACGCTTGCGCGTTTCGATGTCGATATCGTGAATGGCTTTCTCTGTGTCGCGGATCGAATCGATCAAATCCTGACGTTGCGTGTTGAGGAAGTCGTAGCGCTGTTGCGCTTCCTTGTATTCCTCGAGCGCTTGCGGATTCACGGGACCCAACGCTTCGATGCGCGCCATCACTTCCTGATAAGCCTGCTCAGCTTCGGCCATGGCCTGCTCGTCCGGGATGGTTTCCTCGCTGGCGGCCAGATCCGCGATGGCAGTGTTGAGTTCCTTGCGGCTGGTCTCTTCCAGATACTTCAGCTCGGCCTGCCGCTTCACCAGTTCCACTTCCACCTGGTTGCGTTTGTCGTGCGCGGCCTGCACATCCAGCCGCAACTGCTTCAAACCTTCTTCGATGGCAACCAGGCTTTCGCGTTCGTTCGCCTCGGCCGCGGCCAGGCGCTCCACCGCCGCTTCAACCTTGCCGATCTCTTCGATCAGCGTCGTGGCGCGGCGGTCAAGTTCAATGTTGTCGGCGAGCAACCGCGCACGCTCAACGCCCAGCCGCTCCATCTCCGCCGTGATCTCGCGTTTACGGTTGGAGACTTCCTTCCACTGCGTTTCCAGACGCGCCTGCGCGGCCTTCTCGGCGCGGCGGCGCTCATCCAGACCCGCCAACTCCGCGCGCAACGCCGAATGCTCTTCCCCGGCGCGCGCCACTTCGGCCTGCATCTTTTCGATGTCGGCGCGCGCGGCCGAGAGCGCTTCTTCCTGCGCCCGGCGAGCCTGTTCCTTCTCTTCCACCACGCGCTGGTTGCGCTCGCGCTGCTCGTCCGAACGACGGCTCTCTTCGTCCAAACGCGCCAGTTCCGTCTTGGCGACTTTCAGACGGCTTCCGGCGCGGTTACGCTCTTCATCCAGCTTGCGGCGTTCGTGATCGAGCGCCACAGCCTGCTTTTCGTGATCCTGCTGCGCCACACGCAGCCGTTCGAGTTCGGTCTCCGCTTCCGAAATCTCGAGTTCCAGTTGCGCCAACCGCTCGGCCGTTGCGTCCACTTCCTTGAGCTTGGCGTCGGCCAGCACCTTCAGTTCGCGCAGTTCGCGCTTGAGCGCCAACGGACCGCTGGCCGATTTGCGCCCGCCCGTCACCGCGTGACCGTGATAGCAGACGCCGTCCGGCAGCAGGAAATACACGTCCGGATATTCAAGCGCCAACCGCTGCGCCGCCGCGCGGTCTTCCACTACAAAGCAGCGCGCGAGCCGCGGCAGGATTTCGGCCGGCGTCCGCGTCAGCCCGTTGGTGAACCGCAGCATGTCGCGCAAACGGCCCACGATGCCGGTCTCCGGACCAATCGCCGGATCTTCCGGATGCGGACGCCCGTTGCGCAAATCGCCGTCCGGATGAACCAGGAACGTCGCCCGGCCTTCCATGTCGGTGCGCATCAGATCGATGCCGCGCTCGGCCTGGCTCCAGTTGTCCACCACGACGTATTCGAGTTCGTCGTGCAGGAATTCTTCAGTTGCTTTTTCGTACGCTGAGTCGACTTCCACAAAGTCGGCCAGCACGCCCACCGCCTTCAGTTCCGCGGCTTGCCCCTGCTCGATGGCGGTAAACAGCCGCTTGACGGATTCGGTGGTGTAAGCGCGATGCGAAAGGATCTCGTCGAGCGAGTCCCGCCGCGCCTTGATGCGCGATGCCTCGCCGCGCAGTTCGTCCAACCCGCGGCGCGCCTGGCCGGCTTCGGTCTTGCGCGCCGCGAGCAGCTCCTCCACATGTTTTCTTTCGGTGACGACCTTGGCCAGTTCGTCGCGCCGCGCGTCAATCTTCGCGGTTATTTCTTTACCGGTGGCCTCGATCCACTCCAGATCGTTCGTGGCCTGCTGTTCGTCCTTGCGCGCACGTTCGCGGTTGCGCTCGATCCCGGCGAGGTACTCTTCAATCTGCGCCAGTTGATTGCGCAGCGCGGAAGCTTCGCCCAACAAACGCAGCACGCCCTGGCGGCCGGATTCGATGGACTGCTCGCGCTCACGCAACTGCGCCTGCACGCGTTCGCGTTCTTCATTCTTCGCCACCAAACGCGCACGCGCGGTTTCGGTGTGCTTCTCGAGTTCGACGACGCCCTTGGTGTGCGCTTCCACTTCGGCCTGCAGCTTGGCCGTGCGTCCTTCGAGGTCCTGCGATTCGGTTTCGCCCTGCGTCAGGCGCTGCTCGATGGAGCCGATCTGCTTGGCCTGATATTCCAGACGGCCGCGCGCGCGCTCCTCTTCCAGGCGCATGTCGGCCAACCGCTTGCGAGCATCGGTGAGTTCGTTCTCCGTGCGGTAAAGCTGTTCGCGGAAGCGGGTCTGTTCCTTGTCCTTCTCGGCGACCGTGTGCGTGAGGTTCTGCACCTCGGCCGTGGCCGCGTTCAGGTCCAGGGCGATCTTGGCGGTGTCGCGTTCGATAGCGCGGTAGCGTCCCACCAGGCTCTTGCGCAGAGCGTCGACGGCCTGCGCCTTCAACTCTTCGTAGCGGCGAGCCTTGGAAGCCTGACGCTTCAGCGAATTCACCTGCCGGCTGACTTCTTCCAGAATGTCGAACACGCGCGTCAGGTTCTGCTTGGCGCT
>CAZDIZ010000103.1:20510-22336 GCA_964505625.1 uncultured Solibacteraceae bacterium
TTGGCGGACTGTTCGCCGAGAACCCAACTGATGGCATCACTCAGATTGGACTTCCCGCACCCGTTAGGACCGACGACGGCGGCGATCCCCGAGCCAGTAAACCGCATCTCACTGCGGTCGCAGAACGACTTAAAACCTTGAAGTTCAACGCGCTTGAGTTTCAGCAAGCAGCTTTACCTCGCGACAAGCTGGAAATCGGGGCGTGAAAGCCCCGTCACTCGGGGGATGCCTCTATCGTAAACGGGGACGGAGAAAAAGGCAAGCGGGAGATATACCCAGTTCTGGGGTCAGTCGAAATCGGCCACAACATATTGTGGCTTGGTTGCGCGTACCCGGGGCCCGCCTCTGTGATATGATCCTCCCGGCGGAGTGTATAAACCTATGATTCAAATTGGCTTCCATACTGACGACTTCAACAGCGCCAACTGGAACTTCGAACAGTGCCTCGGCTGGGCCCAGGCGCACGGCCTCAACCAGATCGAATGCGCTGCCATCGACGGCGTCTATATGCTTCATTCCTTGGGCTATTGGCCGCACATTGCCCTCTATGAAGATCCTATCTTAATGCGCCGCAAGATGGACAAGTACGGTGTTTCCATGTCCGAGATCGACGCGGCGTTTCCCTTGACGGTTCCCGAGAGCCTGACCATCGGCGTCGAATACATCCTGCACACCATTCGCTGGGCGGGTCAAGCCGGCTGCCTCAGAGTCGACACCACCGACGACAAACACAAACCCGAAGGCATGAGCGACAAGGACATCATCGCGCATCTCAAGCGAGTGTTCGACATGATCATGCCGGTGGCCGAAGCGCACAAAGTGATTGTGAACGTGGAACCGCACGGCTACTCCACAACGAAGCCGGAACTGATGCAGGAGATCATGAATCTCTATGATTCGCCCTACTTCGGAATGAACTTCGACACCGGAAACACCTTCATAGCAGGAAGAGACCCCGTGGCCTTCCTCGATCAGTTCAAGCACAAAGTAAACCACGTACATATCAAGGATGTAAGCGAAGAACTAGCCGCCGCCCTAAGAGGAGAGCTAACCGGAATCGCGCTAAGCGCCGCGGCGATTGGAGAAGGAGTGAACGCCGACAACATTCGAAAGTGCATCGGCATCCTCGCAAAGAGCGGTTTCAAAGGTACGCTCTGCCTGGAATGCGACGCCAAAGGAGGCCCGGTACTCCAACGCAGCCTGGCCTGGGTACGCAAAGCGATCAACGAACAAAGCTGAGGCATTCTATCTCCTGCCTCCTGTCTTCTGTCTCCTGTTAGGATAGTCTCCATGCTTGGCCTGGACCGTAGCGCGGCGCGTGCGGCGTGGACCGTGCTTCTGATCGCGATCGTGGCCGCACTGCTCTATCTGATCCGCAGCACACTGCTATTGTTCGTCGCGGCGGTGTTGATGGCGTATCTGCTGGCGCCGCTGGTGGATCTGGTGGATCGCCTGGCCGCGCGGCGCATTCCGCGCACGTTGTCGCTGGCGGTGGTCTACATCGCGCTGCTGGCACTGGTCATCACCGGAGCAAGCCTCGCCATCTCGCGCATGGTGGACCAAGCCGGCGCGCTGGCCGGGAAATTGCCGGAATACCTGAAGAACCTGAATGCGCCGAACGAATGGCCCGTGCCCGCATCCTTGAAACCCTTCGAGGAGCAACTGCGTGCCGCCGTGCGCGCGCAGATTGAGGCGAGCGCCAACGAAGTAGTGCCCATGCTGCGGCGCGCCGGCTTGCAGGCACTCGGAGCGTTGAGCAACATCGGCTACCTCATCCTGGTGCCGATTTTGAGTTTCTTCTTTCTCAAGGACGGCCGCGCCATCCG
>CAZDIZ010000104.1:0-5987 GCA_964505625.1 uncultured Solibacteraceae bacterium
GAGATCATCAACACCACCAGGGCTTCCGGGCACGGCACCAGGCCGCCGGAAATGCCAAGCGAGAGCAGGCCGCCGCGTCCAGGCTCATCGTGATGATGATGGTGGTGGTGGTCATGATCGTGGTCGTGGTGGTGATGGTGATGCTCCGTCGAACCGCGCCAACGCACCGCCAGGAGCCACACGCCAATTCCCGCCACCAACGCTCCGCTTAGCAGCGCAAGCACGGGATAGATGCGGTCCAGCGAAACGCTTCGAGAGGCGTAGAGCGTCGCCAGGCCCAGTATGAACACGCTCGCCGTATGCGTGATCGTGACCACCGCGCCGAGCAACACGGCATCCATGACACGTCCTCGGCTGCCTACCAGGTAAGCGGCGACGATGGTTTTGCCGTGCCCTGGTGTGAGCGCGTGCGCCGCACCCAACAGGAATGCCGAAAGCAGCGCGCCCGCGAGCACGAGCGGATCGGCGGCGGGATTTGCCAGAATCTGCTCCAGGCGGGCGCGCGAAAGGATTTCCAGTAGGAGCGCTGGACTCAGCCGGGCCTCCTCATTTGAGCTTCTCCGTCACCGTCACGGCATTCTTTAACCGGAAACTCAACCGCGTTTCGACGGGCAGCACGGCGGCCTTGCCGCGCGTTGCCATCACGGTGCCCGTGCCGGCTGCACCGCCGGCGCCAGCGCCGATGGCCGCGCCCTTGCCACCGCCGAAGATAGCGCCGATGGCTGCTCCGAGACCCGCGGCGACGCCCACTTTGGCGGCGTCACTGCCCGTGGATTTCGGACCTTCCCGCACAAACTCTTCCGTTTGAATGGGAATCTTCTGTCCGTCGGAGCTATTAACTTGCGTCAATTGAACCGTGAGTTGGGCCAGGCCCTTCACGCGCCCGGCTTTGTCGGCTGAGATTACCTTGCCCAGGACGCGGGCGCCGCGTTCGGCGATGACAAAGCCGTCGGCGATGAGCGGTTGGTCGAGCGTTGCGCTGAAGGCATCGCCCGCCTCCGCCGTATCGCTTGAAAGCGCTTCGAGCAAACGCACGCTCAAGAGTGTTCCGGCTGTCAGAGTCACTTTCTTGGGCTCGGGAGGCGGAGGTGGCGGTGCCGGCGCCGGGGGAATTTCCTGATTCGCGATGCTGGGTGCCGGTTCAGCCGCTGGAGCCGGCGCGGGCGTTGGGGCCGGTGCCGGTGGCTCGACGGCGGGTGCAGGCTGCGCGGAGGCAACCTGGGCCGGCTCAGTCGGTACGGAGGGGAGCGGCCGCTTGGCCTTCTTCGCAGGCATGGGTGCGGGCTTGGCCGGCGGAGCGGCTTCGGCCACTGGTGCGGGCGGCTGCGGCGGTGGAGCGACTTCCGCCGGTGCAGGTGGGGCAACCGGCGCCGCCGCGGCCGGGGCCGGTTGAGGTGGGGCGCTTTCACGCTTCACCACAAACAGCACCACTCCCGTCGCTATGACCGCGCCTAACGCAAACGCCAGCAGAATTCGCATGTCTCTGCCTCCTCTCAATAGATTCAACGCGCCGCGCGGCGGGTACGTTTCAAGCCGGCCACCAGCGGGTTGCTGAAGAAACAGCGACAGACTGCTCTGCCCCGCGTGACAAAAGGCACGTATTCAGCATTCCCTGCCTGGGGCAGAGTGGTCTGCCCCTGTTTCTTCATTGCTAGAATAGTGGCTGACCCCAGTATGCCTCAGTTACCGCCACACATGCGCATCGGCGGCGTGGAAGTGAGCCCAGCAACGGTACTTGCACCGATGGCGGGCGTTACCGACACCGTCTTCCGCCAACTCATACGCCGTCAGGGCGGCTGCGGCCTGATTGTCACCGAATTCACCAGCTCGCACGGGATCGCCAGCAGCATCAACGCGCGCAAGCCCACGCGCTCCATGCGTTACCTGGCGTTCAAAGACGCAGAGCATCCCATTTCAGCGCAACTGTTTGGCTCCAATCCGGAGGTGATGGCTCGCGCGGCGGCGGTGTGCGAGCAGCAGGGCTTCGATATCGTCGATATCAATTTCGGCTGCCCGGTGAACAAAGTGGTGAAGTGCAACGGCGGCTCGGGGCTGCTGCGCGATCTGCCGCTGGTCGAGCAGATTCTCAAAACAGTGCGCGCGGCTATCACCATTCCGCTCACCATCAAGATCCGCAGTGGTTGGGACGAGCACGACATCGTGGCGGTTCGCGTGGGCCATATGGCTGAGGACAACGGCATACAGGCCATCACGCTGCATCCACGTACGCGCAAGCAGGGTTATTCGGGGCAGGCCAACTGGAGGCATATCGCTGAGTTGAAGGCCGCCGTGAAGATCCCTGTGATCGGCAACGGCGACATCGTGAAGCCGGAAGACGCCGTGCGGATGCTCGAAGAGACCGGTTGCGACGCCATCATGGTGGGACGCGCCGCGCTATCGAATCCGTGGATTTTCCAGCAGATCCAGCAATACGCCGCAACGGGCGCCTACACGACGCCGAATCAGCAGGACCGCTACGCGATGATACGGACTTACTTCGCGATGCTGGTGGAGCGCGGCGCGCCGGATGTTGTGGGACGGATGAAACAGTTCGCTACTTACTTCACGCACGGCGTTCGCGACGGAGCGAAGCTGCGGGAGCGCATACATCATTCCAAGGAAGCCGCCGAGATTGTCGCACAGGTCGAGGAGTTCTTCCTCGCGGGCCGGGAGGCGGCGTGAAGCGCGTACAGATCTTCACTGACGGAGCCTGCCAGGGCAACCCTGGGCCGGGCGGTTGGGCGGCTATTCTGCGCTATCAGGATCGCGAGAAAGAGATCTACGGTTGCGCCCGGGAGACCACCAACAACCGTATGGAGCTTTCGGCGGCCATCGAGAGCCTGCGGCTGCTCAAGCAACCGTGCGAAGTGGAACTCACCACCGACAGCGAGTATCTGAAGAACGGCATCACCAGTTGGATCAACGGCTGGAAACGCAACGGATGGAAAACGTCGGCGAAGAAGCCGGTGCTGAACCAGGATTTGTGGAAAGCGCTCGACGAGCTGACTCAACAGCACACCATACGCTGGCGATGGACCAAAGGCCACGCGGATCATCCGGAAAACAATCGCTGCGACGAACTGGCCACGCGGGCCGCGCGCGAGCAGATCGCAAGCTGATTCGCACGTTGGCCGGACGGCGTGTGACAATGAACGCATGACGCGGTTATCAGCACTCGCCATTGTCGCCGGCTTGTTGTTTTCGGCATGCGCGTTCGCGCAACTTACTCCCGAGGAATCCAAGCAAGGGTTCCGTCTCATCTTCAACGGCAAGAATCTGGATGGTTGGGACGGCGATCCGCAACTGTGGAGCGTGCGCGATGGCGCCATCGTGGGATCGACCGAAGGCGTGAAGCTGAAGCACAATACTTTTCTCGCCTACAAAGAGAACTTTTCGAACTTCGTCCTGCGCCTTCAGGTAACGCTGCGCAATCACAACAGCGGCATTCAGTTTCGCAGCCAAAAGTTTCCCGATTGGGTGGTGAAGGGCTATCAGGCTGACGCCGCCGAGAACGCCTGGTGGGGCTCCATCTACGAAGAAGGCGGCAAGCGCGGCGTGCTGGTGAACGGATGGGCCGGCAAGGCCGAAAAGGTTGTGCGCGCCGACGACTGGAACGATTACGAGATCTACGCCAAAGGCGACATGATGCAGTTGACGCTCAACGGCTTGGTGACGGCCACCATTTGGGACAAGATCAGCGCGAGCGGCATTATCGCGTTGCAGTTGCACGCGGGCCCGCCCATGCAGGCTTCGTTCCGCAACATTCGCATCAAGACCTTGGACTAGTCGGATCTTGAGACTAGCACTGTTTGGCGGCACCTTCGATCCGATTCATGCCGCGCATCTCACCGTGGCGCGCGAGGCGGCGGATCGGTTTGCGCTCGACCGCGTGTTGTTCATCCCGAATGCGCATCCGCCGCACAAAGGCGGCTTGGTGACCGCCAGTTACGAAGACCGCGCGCAGATGGCCGAGTTGGCCTGCGCGGCCGATCCGCGATTCAAGGTTTCGCGCCTGGAAGCCGGCGCGCGGAAGAGTTACTCGATCCTGACCATTGAAAAGGTGCGTCAGAGTCTCGAAGCCGGCGACGAGTTGTTCTTCCTGATTGGATCGGACGCTTTCGCCGAGCTGTGCAGTTGGTACCGTTGGCAGGATGTGATCACCGCGGTCGAGTTCATCGTGGTGACGCGGCCCGGGCACAGCTACACGATGCCGCCCGGCGCGCGAGTGCTGCGTTTGGAGACGCTGGCGCTGCCTGTCTCCTCTTCCGATATTCGAGCCGCGCTTGCGCGCGGAGAAACAACCGAGGACTTGCCCGTTGCCGTGGCGGCGTACATTCACGAACACGGCTTGTACCGCTGATAAGCGCAAGGGATCTGTTCCGTATGAAGACAACCATCGCACTGCTTGCCGCGGCCATGGCGAGTGTCGCCTTGGCCGAAACCGCCACGTATCGAATTGAGGATCCCGCCGCGTTGCGCGCGTCGGTGGTGAAGAACTTCACGCTCTCGCGCGCGGACGGGTGGATTCGCCTGAGCGCCACGAAGGCGAGTGGGCAGATGTTCGACGTATGGATGAAAACGGCGAGTTATCCGTCGACCAGCATCGAGGCGGCGCGCAAAGAGATCACGCGCTACATTCTGCGTGAAGGCACGGCCGCGGCGCGCGAGTATCGCAACACGCTCACCGGCGAGCCGGTGCTGCCATCGATCGGCGGATGGGACCACATGCTGCCGCGGCCCGTCGCCGCCGAATTCCCCGAGCGTACTGTCTATCTCGGCCACGGCTATGTGCGCGAAAGCTTGGCGCAAACGGCGAACGCCGCTCCGCCGGCCGATGCGCGCGAGGTGCGTCTGCGGCCGGATCTGTTGATCGGTCCCGCGCACAACGGGCGTCAGAAGGACGAAACGCGGCGTTGGGATGAATCCGACTACGAACTCGTGCGCTTCACTCACGACGACTACCGCGAGATGGCCGCGGCTGGAATCACCTGCGTGTCGGTGGATGCTGAGCAAGCCGCCTGGGCCGAGGATTTGAATCTGTTCTACTGGGGCGGCGGGAAACTTCCGTATCCGGAGTTTCTCTATCGCAGCCAGTATCTGGGTCCAACCATGTTTCTGGACGAACCGGCGGTGTGTACGCGGGATCACGTTCTTCGTCCCAGGCTTGCCAAGGAACCGTCATTTCGCAAAGCCATCACGCCGCAGGCTGCGTTTGAAGCGTTTAGCAAGTATTACGACAATTCCTTACAGGAAGGCCCGCCGTTTGTCCTGATGCGCGCCTTGAGCGCGCGCGCCGACGTGAACCTGGGACAAATGCGCTTCCCGCAGCGCAATCTCTACAGTTGGGAGACCATGACGGCGACGGCGGCGTATCAGTTGTCACGCGATCAGTGGGTGCCGGAGGCCATGGTATTCGAGCCGCCGGGGCGCATCGGCACACGCCGCACGATTCCGGAGATGGACATGAGCTACGGCGTCCAGATCCGGCCGGACGACCCGCGCGCGCTGATCGACGTCATCATCGGGTTCTTGCGCGGCGCCGCGCGGCTCACCAACAAGAGTTGGGGCGTCAGCATCTACGGCAGCGTGCAGCGCAATGACGCGCCGTTCTGGCTGACGCACGCCTACGATCTCGGCTCCACGCGCTTCTTCTTCTGGGACAACGCGGCTCTGGCCTGCGTGCCCTATCACGAGTATCTGGCGCTGGCGCGGCACCTGAAGATGCACGCCGAACAAAATCCGCGGCGCGATTTCGAACAATTGAAGAAATCCGCCGAGGTGGCGATTCTGCTGCCGGTGGGTTACAACCTGGGCCACGTGAAGATGGGGCGCGGCGAACTGTGGGGCATCGGCGAACTCAACCTGGAGCGTGCGAACACGAAGGGTGTGAAGTATCGCACGGTGATGGGCAACTTCTTCACCGAGATTGAGCGCTGCTTCAAGTCGGGCGTTTCGTTCGATTTGCTGTGGGATCTGCCGGGCATCGC
>CAZDIZ010000104.1:6087-17331 GCA_964505625.1 uncultured Solibacteraceae bacterium
ACTTTCTTCTTCTTCAGGCGAAGGTAACTGCGGAAGTGGTTGCCGTCGCGGCTGAGCAGCTTGGACGCCAGCACCTCGGGCTGATAGACCTGCGCGTGGCGATTGTAGTCCTGCAATAGCGCCAGCGTTTCCGGCAGCTTCGCGCCCGGAATGAACACGCCGCCGATCCAATCGTGTACCAGTCCATCGGGAATGTCGACCGGCTTACCGCCGTTCAGCGCTTCGACGGGGATCTGACCGCTCTTGATCTGTGAGAAGCGCGCCGGAGATTCATCGCCCCACAGCGCCGCGTTGGGATCGCCGAGACGCGAAGCAAGCTGCTGCTCGGTGCGGCGCATGTAGTCGTCGAAAGCCGCCAGCGTCTTGCTGGATAACTCCGCGGTCCACGCAACGGAACCAAAAAAGCACACTAACCCGGTAAGGGCCGTCCAACTCCGTGTCAGTTTCATCTACGATGTCTATTGTGCAACAGCAGAAGGCATCCTTCCAGCAAGCCGCGCGCGAGCACACCAGTTTTCTGGCGCCGATCGAGAAACAGGCGCTGATCTGGATGGCCCAACGGACGCCGCGGTGGATCAACTCCGATCACTTGACCATATTGGGTCTGCTGTCGATGGCCGGCGCGGGGCTCAGTTACTGGTACGCGCGTTGGGATCGCGCGGGGCTCATATGGGTCATCGCGTTTCTGATTCTGAATTGGGTGGGCGATAGTCTGGACGGAACGCTGGCGCGCGTGCGCAATCAGCAACGTCCGCGCTACGGGTTCTACGTGGACCACGTGGTGGATGCCGCGGGCACGTTATTCCTGCTGGGAGGGCTGGGGCAATCCGGTTACATGAGCGAACGCATTGCCACGGGTCTGCTCATCGCGTATTTCTTGTTGACCATCGAAGTGTATCTGGCCACTTACACCATCGGGAAGTTTCACATCTCGTTTTGGAAATGGGGTCCCACCGAGCTTCGGTTGCTGTTGATGATCGGTAACGTCGCGCTCTTCTACAGGCCGGTGGTGGGTTTATTCGGCCACAAGTTCTTGCTGTTCGATGTCGGCGGTTCCATCGGAATCTTCGGCATGGCGCTCATGTTCATCTGGGCGGCCGCACGGCACACAATGCATCTCTATCATGAGGAGCCGCGCTCGTAATCGTGTTTCTTCGTTGGTTGAAGTTCAATACCGTCGGGTTCATCGGCATCGGCGTGCAACTGGTGGCGCTCGCGGCCTACACCAGGCTTCTGCGCATACACTATCTGCCCGCCACGGCGATGGCTGTAGAGACGGCCGTGCTGCACAACTACGTGTGGCACGAGTTGTGGACCTGGCGCGACCGCCGCTCGAAGCACGATGGATGGCGCGCCATCGCCGGGCGCCTACTGCGCTTTCACTTGGGCAACGGCTTGGTGTCCATTGTTTCGAATCTCGTTTTGATGAAATTCTTCGTGGGAAGCTGGGGCATGAACGTGATGCCCGCGAATCTGCTCAGCATCGCCATCACCGCGGTGGCGAACTTCCTGATCGGTGAGTTCTTCGTCTTTCGTAACAGGATGGGAGAGAAATGAACTTAGCAAGTTTGCGCGATCAATATCGATCGCTTCTGGTTGATGGCATCGCGCCGTTCTGGCTCAAGCACGGCATCGATTGGGAACACGGCGGCGTGCTGAGCTGCATGAGCGAAGATGGCACGCCAGGGAGCGGCGACAAGTACATCTGGTCGCAGGCGCGTTCGGTGTGGACATTCGCGGCGCTCTACAACCGCATTGAGCCGAATCCCGAGTATCTGCGTGTGGCGGAGAATTCCATCCGCTTCCTGCTTGAACACGGCCGCGACGATCAAAGCCGTTGGGTGTATCACACCACGCGTGAAGGGCAGGTGGTGGAAGGCCACATCAGCATCTACGCCGACTGCTTCGCTGTTTACGGCTTCAGCGAGTATCTGCGCGCCGTGCGGGATGAGAAGTTGCTCGCGGTGACGCGCGCTACTTACGACCGCGTCGCCGCGCGCTTCGAAGATCCGGATTTCAACGAAGTGGCGCCGTATCCGTGGCCGAGGCACCGCCAGTTCCAGGCTGCGTCCATGATCATGACCGAAGTGACCAACGAGTTGATCGTGACCACGGGCGACAAGACGCTGGAACCGATTCTGGACCGTCACGTCGAGCGCATCATGGAGCGCTTCCTGCGGCCCGACCGCAAACTGCTGCTCGAGTTTTTGAGCGAGGATTGGAAAGAGTTGCCGCCGCCGGAAGGCACCGCGGTCATGCCGGGCCACGCCATCGAGTGCATGTGGTTTGTGATGCACGCCGCGGCGCGCCGCGGCGATCGTGAGCTAGCGCGCCGCGCCGCCGAAGTGGTCCGTTGGCATCTGGAGGCAGGTTGGGATCCGCAGTACGGCGGCATCTTCCTTGGCATCGATGCCGAAGGCCACGCGCCGTACATCGCCAACCCAGAAAAGAAGCTGTGGTGGCCGCACACCGAAGCGCTCTACGCGTTGCTGCTGGCGCATCATCTGACCGGCGAAAAGTGGTGCATGGAATGGTATGAGAAAGTGCACGAGTGGAGTTGGGCGCGCTTTCCCATGCCGGAGGTTGGTGAGTGGTGGCAGCGTTTGGAGCGCGATGGCAGCCGCATGACCAGCCTGGTCGCACTGCCGGTGAAGGACCCGTTCCACCTTCCGCGCGCCGCGACGTTGATCGTCGAATTGCTCGAAGGCCGCCGTGGATTCGCTGTCTGAACATTTGCGCGAGACGGATGCCGAACGCGCCCGCGCGTGGCTGCGCACGTTGCGCGGGAGGGATCTGCGTCCGTCGCTTCCGCGCTATCTCGCGTGGAAGTACGGTGCTGATCGTCTGCTTGCGCGCGCCGGAAGAAACTATCCGGTGGTGTGCCGCCGCGCGCGGTCGAACGACGTCGAGAGCGTTCTGGGTACGCTCGATCTGGCGCCCGCGGCGCCGACCGATGGCGTAGTGAGCCGGCTGGCGCAGTTGGCGGACCCTCGGCTGACTAACGGGCATGTGTACGTAATGCGGCACGCGAGCTTCGACACGCAGCCGATTTTCGACTGCGGGCTGGGCCGCTACTTCGGCATGCTCGACACATGCTCGGCCATTGAAGTGGAATTACGTGCCGCCGTTCGCGACGGTGAATGCGAGCCACAGGAGCTGGACGATAAACTCGCGCGGCGTAACGCTGCGCACACCGTAGCCGGTGGCGATCCAATCTCATGTGGCGTGGGCCGCGATGCGGCGCTAGGAGTCTCCATGCTGGTTGCTTGCCGGACTCGCGATGTCTACCAAATGCGGCTCGCCAGGCGCGGCGAAGGCGGACTCGGCATCGCCGCCGGGCTGCTGCACGTGGTCCCGTCCGGCATGTTCGATTTCACCGATGCGCGCGCGCACTACAACGTCACGGCCAAACTCCGCGAGGAATACGCCGAGGAGTTGTTCCGGAATGCGAGCGGAACGCTCGAGTACCTGGACCTGCTCACCGATAGAGGTGAAGCGCGACTGTTGCTTACCGGAGTCGCCATGGATCTTCTGAACCTGCGTCCGGAGATTTGCTCCATGTTGGTGATCGACCAGCCTGAATGGTTCGAACGAGCGCGCGGCGTGCAGCTCAATGACGAATTCGCCGCGGAAGAAGCGGCCGACGGCTGGGTGCGCCTGGCAAGCGACGAAGACATGATCGCGCAAAGCGGCCTGCTGCCCGAAGCGATGGTCCCGCCGGGAGCCGCGGCTTTCTGGATGGGAGTCGACGTACTGCGCGAGGTAGTTCGATAATCGCTGTAGTGCCGGATTCCGAGACGTTGCTGAAAAACCAGGGACAGACCACTCTGCCCACGCGGCAAAACGCGGGGCAGAGCAGTCAGTCCCGGTTTTTCAGCAACGTCTTTTGATTCGGCGTTAAATATGATCCGGCTCAAAGGGGTTTCCAAGGAATTCGACGGCAAGCGCAAAGTTGTGGCGCTGGACGGTGTGGATCTCGATGTCGAGCGCGGAGAGATGGTGACCATCGTGGGACCGTCGGGCTCCGGAAAATCCACGCTGTTGAACTTGATCGGCGCGCTGGACCGGCCTACGCGAGGCTCCATCGAAATCGACGGCGCGCAGCTCAGCCAACTCTCCGACGACGAACTGACGCTGGTGCGGCGCGACAAGATCGGCGTCATCTTTCAGTTCTTCAACTTGCTGCCGACGCTCTCCTGCATCGAGAACGTCGCCCTTCCTCTGCACCTGCGCGGATGGGCGCGCCGGAAGAGTCAGGAACGCGCGCGCGAACTGCTCGCGCTGGTCGGCCTGGATCATCGTGTGGATCACCTGCCGGACGAACTGAGCGGAGGAGAGCGGCAGCGCGTGGCGATTGCGCGGGCACTCTCCGTCTATCCGCCGATTCTGCTCGCCGATGAACCCACGGGCAATCTGGACAGCTCTAGCGGAGCGCAGATCCTCGACCTCATACGCGATCTGCACGCACGTCTGGGCGCCACGATTCTGATCGTGACGCACGACATGGCCGTGGCCCACAGCGCGCCGCGCATGCTGACCTTGCGCGACGGCCACATCGTGGGAGACGAGCGCCGGTGATGTTACTGCGCCTCATCACGCTGCCCTACGTGCGCAAGCACCGCCTGCGTACGGCTCTCACACTGGTGGGCATCGCGTTGGGCGTGGCGGTGTTCGTGGGCATGCACACATCGAACGGCACCGTGCTCAAGGCGTTCCAGAAGACCGTAAACCGCATCGCCGGCTCGACGGAGTTGCAGGTGTCGGCGGGGGAGGCGGGTTTCGATGAAGAAGTGCTGGAGCGTGTGCAGGGCGTGGAAGGCGTGCGCGTCGCGGTGCCGGTGGTTGAAGCCGCGGTCGCGACCGGCATCGAAGGGCAGGGCAATCTGCTCATCCTAGGCGTCGATATGACTGGGGACCGCAGTCTGCGCGATTACGAATTCGATAGCGGCGAAGAAGCGGTGATCGACGACCCGCTGGTGTTTCTGGCGCAGCCGGATTCGTTGATGGTGACGCGCGAATTCGCCGAACGCAATCACCTGGTAACGGGCAGCAAGCTGCCGCTTTACACCATCGACGGCGAACGCGTGTTCACCATTCGCGGCATCATGCGCTCGGGCGGCCTTACCAGCGCGTTCGGCGGCAACCTCGCCATCATGGATGTCTACGCGGCGCAGAAGGTGTTCGGGCGCGGCCGCAAGTTCGACCGCATCGATCTGGCAACGCAACCGGACACGTCCATCGACCATCTGCGCGAGCGTTTGGAGCGTATGCTCGGGCCGGCGTTTCAGGTGGAGCGGCCGGGCAGCCGAGGACGACAGTTCGAATCGCTGGTGCGTGTGTATTCGGCGGTGGTGAATCTCGCCAGCCTGTTCGCGCTCTTCATCGGTGTCTTCATCATCTACAACGCGTTCGCGATCGCGGTCACACAGCGGCGTTCGGAAATCGGTGTGCTGCGGGCGTTGGGCGCGACGCGCGCGCAGATCCGCGGGCTGTTTCTGATTGAAAGTGCGGTGCTCGGATTGGCCGGATCAGTGATCGGGCTGGCATTCGGAATCCTGCTGGCGCGCGGATCGTCGTCATACATCAGCGGTTTCCTCGAACAGGTTTACGGCGTTCCGCAGAAGGTGGAAGACATCGCGCTCGACCCCGCTTTGATGCTGGGCGCGGTGGCGCTGGGTGTGGCGGCGAGCATGGTGGCGGCGTTCCTGCCCGCGCGCAACGCGGCACGCGTCGATCCCGTGCAAGCGCTGCAAAAAGGGAAGTATCAGGTTTTGGCGGCGGGCGAAAATCGAAGGCGGCGTCTGACGGCGGCGCTGGCTGCGCTCGCTGCCGTGGTCTGCTTCATCTTCGACCAATCCAGGTTACTGTTCTACTCGGGCTACGTGCTGTCGATCGCGGCGGCGCTGCTGCTGACGCCTTCGCTCGCTATGTGTCTGGCGCGTGCGCTACGTCCCGCGCTCAAGTGGTTTCGTCCGGTGGAGGGCGCGCTGGCTGCTGACAGTTTGCTACAAGCGCCGCGGCGCACTTCAGCAACCGTGGCCGCGCTCATGCTTTCGCTCGCGCTTGCGGTGGGGCTCGGCGGCATCGCGGTGGCGAACTTCGATGCGATCGAACAATGGGTACGCACCACGTTGAATCCGGATCTCTACGTCGCCACCAGCGACAATCTCACCACCCGCAGTTTCCGCTTTCCCGCGTCGATGGCTCATGAGCTTGAGTCCATCGAAGGGATCGAACAGGTGCAGTGCGTGCGCAGCGTGCGATTGCAGTATCGTGGGCGGCCCATCCTGGTGACGGCTGTCGAAATCGAACGTCTGGCCTCCAAGGTTCGCCGCAAACCGGTGGCCGGAGACGAGCGCGAGATGAACCGCCTCGCCGCGCTGGGCCAGGGCGCGATTATCAGCGCGAATTTGAGTGAGATGGCCAAGTTGCGGCTCGGCGACGTCATGGAGATTCCGGCGCCCCAAGGAACGCTGCGCCTGCCGGTGGTGGGCGTTCTCACCGACTACTCGGATCAAGGCGGAAGCGTGCTGATCGACCGCCGCGTGTTCATCAAGTATTGGAACGACGATTCGGTCAACATCTTTCGCGTGTACGTCAAGCCAGGCGTGAGCGTGGTCGATGCGCGCTCGCGCATTCTGAACCGTTTGGGAAGACAACGCCGCCTGTTTGTGCTGACCAACGAAGATGTGCGGCGCTTCATTCTCGGCATTACCGAGCAGTGGTTCGGGTTGAGCTACATGCAAATCGCCGTGGCCGTGCTGGTAGCCATCCTCGGCATTGTGAACACGCTCACGGTTTCGATTACCGACCGCCGCCGCGAACTCGGCGTACTGCAGGCCGTGGGCGCGCTGCGCCGGCAGGTGCGGCACACCATCTGGATGGAGGCGCTGAGCGTCGGCTTCATCGGGCTGGTGCTGGGGTTGTCGCTGGGCGCGGTGAATTTGCACTACTCGATTGAAATCGGCCGGCGCGATATCGCGGGCATGCAGATGGCATATCAGTACCCGGTGAAAGTGGCGCTCTTGCTGATGCCGGTCATTCTGGGGTCCGCGCTGCTTGCATCGTTATGGCCGGCCGAATCCGCCGTGCGCGGATCGCTGGTTGAGGCACTCGAATATGAATAGACTCGCATGGCTGTTGTTGGCCGCCGCGCCGGTGGTGTTGGCGCAGGACGCGCGCTCGATTGTTGCTGAGGCGCAGCGGCGCGCGGAGGCTTCGAGCCAGCGTTACGAAGGCTATCTCGAAGTGATCGATGCGCGAAGCAAGGTGACCAAGAAGCGCTGGCGCTACGACCGCCTCGGCTCACACGGCGCGAGCAAAGCGGTGCTGCGTTTCACCGAGCCCGCCGAAGTGAAAGGCGTGGCGCTGCTAGTGGTGAATCACGCGGACCGCGCCTCGGACCAATGGATGTGGACGCCCGCGATCCAGCGCGAGCGGCGCATCGCCATGCAGGATCGCTCCAGCCGTTTCTTCGGCACCGACTTCAGCTTCGAGGACCTGGAAGAGCGCGACGTTGATCAATACGAATACAAGATGCTCGGCGAGGAAGCGGTGAACGGCGAACCATGCTGGTACATGGAAGCGCGTCCGCGCAAAGGTAAGTCGTCGCAGTACACCGCATCGCGATTGTGGATTCGTAAAGCCAACTACGTCACCGCGCGAATCGACAGCTACATCAAGGATCAGGTGGTGCGGCGGCTGATCTACTCCGACGTGGTTCGCGTGCAGGGCATTTGGACCGCGCGGAATCTGGAAATGACCGATCTGCGGCGCGGCAGCCGCACGCTGCTCAAACTGGACAAGCTCGAATACAACCTGCCGATGAAGAGTGACGACTTCACGCTGCAGGCGATGCGCCGTGAATCATGAAACTGCTTGGCGGATGGCTGCTCTGCTGCGCGCTCGCGTCGGCGCAGACCTTCACGCAACGGGGTTTTCTCGAAACCCGTTCGACCGTGTATCCGCAAACCGCGCCTGGCGACAGCGGAAGATTCATTGGCGAAGCGCTGCTGCGGTGGGAGCCGTCCTACAAGCCGGCGCCGTGGCTGCGGCTGGCCGGATCGTTCGACGCGCGCGCCGACACGCACAATCAAGTGGAGCGCCGATGGCATGCGTCGCTCGAGGATCGTGAACGTGAGCGGCCCGCGTTCGCTGTGCGGCGTCTGAGCGCTGTCGCGAGCCGAGGCGGCTTCACCTTCGAGGCCGGACGCCAGTTCATACGCTGGGGCAAGGCCGACGTGCTCAATCCCACCGACCGCTTCGCGCCGCGCGACTATCTGAGCGTGGTGGACAACGACTTTCTCGGCGTCATCGCGGCGCGCGCCACCTACGAGACGCACGGCAACACCGTCGATCTGGTTTGGGTGCCGCGCTTCACACCCAGCAGGTTGCCGTTGCTCAATCAGCGTTGGGCATCGCTACCGCAAGAAGTGCACATCTTCGAAACTGCGCCGCGTTATCCGGGTGGCGGGCAATTCGGCGCGCGTTTCAATCGCGTGGGAAACGGATACGAGTGCTCGTTGTCGTTCTATGAGGGCTTCAATCATCTGCCTCTGTTCGATGTGAAATTGGCGCTGCCGCGCGTCGTCGCCGAGCGCTTCTATCCGAAAATGCGCATGGTGGGCGCCGACGCGGCGATTCCGCTGGGGTGGCTGACGCTCAAAGCAGAAGCCGCCTACTTTGCCAATCCCGACCACCGCGCCGACGAGTACGCGCAGTACGTGGTGCAGCTTGAGCGGCAGGCCGGCGAGTGGTTTCTGGTAGGCGGCTACGCGGGCGAGACGATCACTGAGCAGCGGCGCCCGCTGGGCTTTGCGCCGGATCGCGGTCTCACGCGCGCATTTCTTGGACGTGCCGGCTACACCATCGATGCGCGGCGCAGCCTGGCCTTCGAAGCTGCGGTGCGTCAGACCGGCGACGGCGCCTGGGTGCGCTTCGAGTACTCGCACCTGCTGGGGCAACACTGGCGAGCCACGGCCGCCGCGGCGCTGGTGCGTGGTGCCAGCGACGACTTCCTAGGCCAGTACCGCCGCAATTCGCACGCCACACTTACCATTCGCTACAGCTTCTGAGCGGTGGCTGAAAAACCGGGGACAGACCGCTCTGCCCGCGCGACAAAACGCGGGGCAGAGTGGTCAGTCCCCGGTTTTTCAGCGGTGCGCTGAACGTGATGAAATGGAATGCATGCTGCGCGCCTCGGCTCTGCTGTTCTGCGTAATGTCTCTAAATGCCGCGGATTTGATCCTTCATCATGGCCGCGTGGTCACGGTGAATGACAAGTTCGCCATCGCCGAGGCTGTGGCGGTGAAGGATGGACGGATCGTCACGGCCGGCTCGAACGCTGACATCCTTCGCTTGAAAGATGCGAAGACCGTCGTCATCGATCTCGCCGGCAAGATGGTGTTGCCGGGAATCATCGACAGCCACGTGCATTCGACCGGCGCGTCGATGTACGAATTCGATCACCCGATTCCGGACATGGAGAGCATCGCTGATGTGCTGTCTTACGTGCGCGCACGCGCGGCGGCGCTCAAGCTCGGCGAATGGATCATGCTGTCGCAGGTGTTCATCACGCGCTTGCGCGAGCAGCGTTATCCGACCCGCGCGGAGTTGGATGAGGCCGCGCCGCGCAACCCCGTGCTGTTCCGCACCGGTCCGGACGCGGCGTTGAACTCGATGGCGCTCAAGCTGAGCGGGATTGGCCGTGAGCCGCTGCCCGACGAAGGGCGTCTCGGCAAAGTCGAACGCGATCCGAAAACCGGCGAGCCTACCGGTATCGTACGCAGCGCGGCGCGATTGGTGGCTGCTCGCGCGCCCGGGCGCACGCCGACCATGGACGACCGCCGCCGCCGTCTCAAGATGCTGCTCGACGACTACACTTCGGCGGGCATCACCAGCATTGTTGAGCGCACCGCGACCGACGAAACCGTGGAACTGTTTCGTTCGCTCAAAGAATCAGGCGAGTTGAACTGCCGCACGTTCATCACCTACAGCGTCGATCCGCAGCAGCCCATCGAGAAGATCGAGGAGCAACTGGACCGGCTCGCAGCTTCTCCGCTGCGCAAGTACGACAACATGCTGTGGGTGCGCGGCGTGAAGGTGTTTCTGGATGGAGGTATGCTCACCGGCAGTGCGTACATGCTCAAGCCGTGGGGTGTCAGCCCGATCTATTCGATTACTGATCCGAACTATCGCGGCATGCTCTACATTGAGCCGAGCAAACTCTATCGCATCGCGCGCGCCGTGCTTTCGCGCGACCTGCAACTGACGGCGCACACGGTGGGCGACGGCGCGGTGCGCACGCTGGCAACCGCTTACGAGGAAGTCTCCCGTGAGTTCTCCGTGCGCGAGAAGCGTCCCTGCATCAGCCACGCGAACTTCATGACGCTGGAAGATATCGAGCGCATGCGGAGAGTGGGCATCGTGGCCGACATGCAGCCGGCGTGGCTGCGTTTGGACGGCGCCACGCTCACCAAGCACTTCGGCACTGAACGGCTGCGGTATTTCCAACCGTACCGGACGTTGTTCGATCGTGGCGTGACGGTGGGCGGCGGATCGGATCACATGCAGAAGATCGGCAGCCTGCGCTCGAACAACCCCTACAATCCGTTCCTCGGTATGTGGATCACACTGGCGCGCCGCGCGCGGTGGAGCGAGAAGCAGGTAGTACCTGAAGAGAGCATCACGCGCGAGCAGGCCATACGTCTCTACACAATCAACAACGCGTTTCTCACCTTCGAGGAGAAAGAGAAAGGCTCCATCGAACCCGGCAAGCTGGCCGATCTGATTGTGATCGACCGCGACATCCTGCGCTGCCCGGTGGAAGAGATCAAGGACACGCGCGTGCTGCGCACGTATTTGGGCGGCAAGTTGGTGTACGAGCGCCGCTGAGTTGTTACGGCATTTCCGCGATCGACTGCGCTTGCAGAAATTGCAGCAGGTAGTCGGGTCCGCCGGCTTTCGAATCCGTGCCCGACATGTTGAAGCCGCCGAACGGATGCGCGCCGACCATCGCTCCGGTGCATTTGCGGTTGAAGTAGAGGTTGCCCACGAAGAAGGCTTCGCGAGCTTTCTCCAGCTTCGCCGGGTCGCGCGCAAACACGGCTCCGGTGAGTCCGTACTCGGTGCCGTTGGCAAGCTCCAGCGCATGATCGAAATCACGCGCGCAAGTTACCGCCAGCACCGGGCCGAAAATCTCTTCCTGGAAGATACGCGCGGCTCGGTCCACATCGGCAATGATGG
>CAZDIZ010000104.1:17431-22119 GCA_964505625.1 uncultured Solibacteraceae bacterium
CCGAAAATCTCTTCCTGGAAGATACGCGCGGCTCGGTCCACATCGGCAATGATGGTCGGCTGAATGAAATAGCCGTCACCCGGCGCGCGTTCGCCACCCGCGATGAGCCGCCCTTCGCCTCGCCCTATCTCGACATACTCGAGAATCGACCTCAAAGCGGAGGAGTTGATCACGGGGCCCATGTAGTTGTTCGGATCCTCGCTCGGGCCGACGCGCAGTGCCGCCACTTTGGCGCGGAGCTTATCCAGAAACTCGTCGTAAATGCGCTCATCCAGAATGAGGCGCGAACATGCCGAGCACTTTTGCCCCTGGTAGCCGTAAGCCGACGCGCTGACGCCCGCGACCGCGCGATCCAGATCGGCCGTCTCATCGACGATGATGGCGTCCTTGCCGCCCATCTCGGCGACCACGCGTTTGATCCAGATCTGCCCGGGCTGCGGCCGGGCCGCCAACTCGTTGATGTGCAGGCCGACATCGCGCGATCCTGTGAAGCTGATGAAGCGCGTAAGCGGATGCTCGACCAACCCGTCGCCCATCACCGCGCCGCTGCCGGTGACAAACGCGAAGCTTCTGGGCGGAAAGCCGGCTTCGAGCAACACTTCGACGAACTTCGCGGCGATGGTCGGCGTGTCGCTGGACGGCTTGATCACCACGGTATTGCCGGCCACCAGCGCCGCCGTCGTCATGCCCACCAGAATGGCCAATGGGAAATTCCACGGCGGAATGATCACGCCCACGCCAAGCGGCAAGTAGCGCATCTCATCGCGCTCACCCGCCAGTTGCACCAGCGCGGGAGGCGAATTGTAGCGCATCATTTCGCGCGCGTAGTATTCGCAGAAATCGATAGCTTCGCTGACGTCCGCTTCGGCCTCCGGCCAGGTCTTACCCGCCTCATGGACCAGCCACGCATCGAATTCCAGCTTGCGCTGCCTGAGGATGCGCGCGGCGCGCAGTAGCATGTGCACGCGCAGTTCGGCAGCGGTCCGCCGCCATTCGGGGAAAAACGCAAACGCCGACTCGACGGCCCTCGCCGCCAGTTCCGGAGTGGCTTTCTGATGCACACCGGTCACCTGGTCCGGGTGCGATGGGTTTAAGGAGCTAAGCTTGGCTTCGGTCTTGACGCCTTCGCCGCCGATCCACGCCTTGTATTCACGGCCAAATTCGCGGCGCACGCGAGCCAGCGCATCGAGCATGGCGGCTCGATGCGCGGCGTTGGAGAAATCGGTGTACGGCTCGTTGCGGAACGACGGCAACGACTGGCCTCGCGGAGTGCTTACACCGCTCATGTCGGGCTCTCCGTTCGGATAACGCGCCTGCTTGGTCAGCCTTCAACCAGCTTGCGGCCGCGCTCGAACATGTCGGCGGCTTCGTCGGCTAGCTTGCGGCCTTTGTCGTAGAGATCGCGGCCCTTGTCCACGATTTCCTTGCCGGTGTCGGCCAACGCTTCCCGGCTTTCATTTGCTTTCTTCGAAATGTAGCGTCGCGTGTCTTTCCCGGACGCCGGTGCGAACAACAAGGCGATGCTCGCGCCTACAGCGGCACCCGCCACGAACCACAGGATTCTTCCAGCATCATCGTCGGACATGTGCATGTGCCCCTTTCCGGTCCCATTGTAGCCGATGCCGCGCGGGCCGGTGTTGTATGCTGTATGCTCATTGGCGGAGGCGTCATGAAAGCGATCGCCGTCTATCCGGGCAAGGCGGGCTCGGTGCATTTGCGCGAGTTGCCCATGCCCCGGCTTGAGGAAATCCCCGGCGCGCGCGGCGTGCTGGTGAAGGTGCTGCGCGTCGGCGTGGATGGGACCGACCGGGAAATCGTCGCCGCTGAATACGGAGCCGCTCCCGAAGGATGCGACTTCCTGGTGTTGGGCCACGAAAGCCTGGGCCGCGTCGAAGCCGTGGGCGCGAACGTCACCGAGTTTTCGCTGGGCGACTACGTGGTGGCCGTGGTGCGCCGCCCCGGTACGGGGCTGTACGATCGCATCGGCGCGCAGGACATGACCACCGACGACGTCTACTACGAGCACGGCATCAGTTGCGTGCACGGCTTCCTCACCGAATACTACGTCGAGGATGCCTCGCTGCTCGTACGGATTCCGGACGCGCTGGTTCAGGTGGGTGTGCTGCTCGAGCCGCTATCGGTAGCCGAAAAAGGATTACACCAGGCCTTTGAGATTCAACGCCGTCTGAAAGTCTGGCAGCCGAAGCGTGCGGCGGTAATGGGCGCGGGCAACATCGGCCTGCTGGCGACGCTGATCCTGCGCCTGCGCGGATTTGAAGTGGTGACTTTCGCACGCAGCCGGAAGCCCACGCTAAACGCTGAACTGGTTGAGGCGCTGGGTGCGCACTACGAGTCGCTGCGCGTGCGGCCCATGGCCGAAGCTGCCCGCGAGTTCGGCCCCTTCGATTACATTTTCGAAGCCAGCAGTTCGGCGGCCGTGGCGTTTGAAAGTGCGCTCGCGCTGGCCAAGAACGGCGTGCTGGTGCTCACCAGCGTCACCGGAGCCGGCGGCACGCTCGAAGTGCCGGCTGACCGCATCAACCTGGCATTTGTCCTGGGCAACAAAGTGATGGTGGGCATCGCCAACGCGCACCGCGAGGACTGGGAAATGGGCGTTCGCGACATGGCGCATGCCGAAGCACAATATCCGGGCTGGCTCGCGCGCCTGCTCACGCACCGAATCGACGGCCTCGATAAGTACCGCGAACTTTTCGACCGGCTGGACAATCCGCAAGGCGCCATCAAGGTCTTTTGTCAGGTAGCGGAGTAAAGGAGGATGTGCCCCAGGTGGCTACGGATTCCGTGTTCATCCAACGCATCTGTATTCGCAACTACAAGAGCATTGCCGCCTGCGACGTTGCGCTCAAGCCTCTAACTTTCCTGGTGGGGCCGAACGGCGCCGGCAAGAGCAACTTCCTGGACGCGCTGCGATTCACGGCCGAATCCTTGCGCTTCACGCTGGACCACGCCTTGCGCGAGCGCGGCGGCATACAGGAAGTCCGCCGCCGCTCGGGCGGTCATCCCAATCACTTCGGCATTCGGCTGGACTTCACATTGCCGGGCGGTGCCAACGGCCACTATGCATTCCAAATTGCCGCGCGGCAACCGGGCGGCTTTGAGGTGCAGACCGAGGAATGCGCCACCGTTGTCCCGTCAACGCCGCCGGCGCGCGTCGGATTCCGCGTGGATCGCGGCGTAGTGCGCGACCTAGACTCAGCGCCCGCCGCCTCGTCCGATGGATTATATCTGGCCGCCGTTGCCGGGCGCGATGAATTCCGGCCGCTCTACGAAGCGCTTTCGCGCATGCGCTTCTACCGGCCCGATCCGGAGAAGATCCGCGATCTGGAAGCTCCGGATACCGGGGACCTGCTTGCCTACGATAGCGGCAACGTGACCAGCCTGCTGCGCCGCATGGCGACGCATGACGCGGCCGCCAAACGGCGCGTGGAGGAGTATCTGTCGCGGATCGTCCCCGGTGTCGAGGGCGTGGACGTGCGCGCTGTTGGTGCGAAAGAGACGCTGGAATTCCGCCAGGAGATGGCGGGAGCCGAGCATGCCTGGCGCTTCCTGGCTTCCAGCATGTCCAACGGGACATTGCACGCGCTCGGTGCGCTCGCGGCATTGTTTCAACCGTCTGCCCGTGGCTCGCTCACAGCCATCGACGGGCCCATGGCCGCACTGGACTTGGCGGCGGCGGTCGCGATGACGGAGGCGCTGCAGGAAGCTTCGGAGCGTACGCAGGTGCTGGCCACCGCTCACGGTTTGCCCGACGTCGCCGGCGTCGAAGACGACAGTATCCTCGGCGTGCAGGCCATCGGTGGAATCACCGAAGTGGGGCGTTCGGCGACACCACGCGGCCGTCTCTCGTCGGCGGGCGAGGTCCTGGGATTGAATCAGTCGCGAGTGGACACCGAACCCGCCGGCCGCCGCGACGACAGCCAGCTACAGCTTTTCGATCAGCAAGAAGGCTAAAACTCCAGCGCGCTCCTAAGCGAAATTTCCTGGGACCGGAATTGACGATCTCGCAGTATGATGGGGCGACCTGGGAATTTCTCCGGAGGGTGTTGTGCGCCACGTTCTCATTGCCGCGTTACTTTCTTTCACTGTTTCTCACGCCGCTGTCAATTACTGCGACTGGAAGTACAAAACCACGATTGTGCCGCGAGTGCTTCGTAACGGCCAGACCGGTAACATACGCATCACGGCGACTTTTGATCCCAAGCCATCGGCCGTTCAGGTGGTGCTGAATACGGGTGGCGCCGCGATACCGGCGCAGCAGACCTCGCCCGGCGTCTGGGTGGTCGAGTTCCCCGCGCAAGCGGCATTCAAGGATTACAAAGCCGGCGTGGGGCACAACTTGTACGGCTATCTGGAGGAGTACGATGGCGCGACTCTGGCCGGACGCATCAACCTGATCGCCAACATCCGCGACGACACCATGCCGGACGTGGCCATCCGCAACATCTCCAACAGCACCACGCAAGCGCAGATGTCCCGTCACGTGTTGAACATCCGCGACGACAATCAGTACCTGTACCTGACCAAGAGTGTGCCGGCCGACTTCGTCAAGCGCTTCTATGCGCTCCGCGCGGATGATTTCGACTTCCTGGCATTCGTGGCCGATGGGATCAGCGGTGAGAACCGCTACTACATGGGCCTGCGCAACGATACCAAGGGCATCGGCGCCG
>CAZDIZ010000105.1:0-16947 GCA_964505625.1 uncultured Solibacteraceae bacterium
AACTCACCAACATCCTGCGCGACGTAAGCGAAGATGCCGGACTCGGCCGCGTCTACCTGCCGCGAGAGGATCTCGCCCGCTTCTGCGTTTCCGAACAAGTGCTGCGCGGCACGCAACGGACGCCGGAGTTTCTGGACCTGATGCGTTTCGAGGCCGCGCGGGCCCGCGAGTACTACGCGCGCTCGGCCGCGCTGGTGGGCATGGTGAGCCCTTCGGGCCGCGCCATGATGCGCGCCATCGTGGCGATCTATTCGCGCCTGCTCGACCGCATCGAAAGCTCCGGCTTCGACGTGCTAGGCCGCCGCATAAGCCTGCCGGCCTGGGAAAAGATCTGGCTAATGCTGCGCTCCGCCGCCGCGCGTTGAGCAAAGAACCTTGCGCGCACCAACATAGTCTTGTCATAATGCCACCATAAGGTGGTGAATTATGACAGGCTACCTTCCCCGCGAGATTTCGAGAATTCTCGTCGGAGCGCTGCGGCACCTCCCGGTGGTCGTCGTGAGCGGGCTGCGGCAGTGCGGAAAATCCACGCTACTGCTGCGAGATCGAGCTTTTTCGAAGCGGGCGTATCACACCCTGGACGACTTCGCGGTCATGGCCGCCGCCACCAATGATCCCGAGGATTTGCTGCGGGACCGCATTCCTATCACATTCGATGAAGTCCAGCGTTACCCGGAACTATTGCTGGCAATCAAGAGGAACGTCGACCGCGACCGCCGCAATGGCCGTTTTCTTCTGACGGGATCGGCCAACCTGGCGCTCATGGCGCGAGTGTCGGAAACACTCGCCGGACGTGCTGCGTACTTCACGTTGCAGCCGATGACACGGCGGGAAGTGCGCGGCCATACTCGCGCCAAACCCGGCCTGCTGCGCCTCATGGATGGACCGAGCATGCCTCCCGTTCTCGCTGAACCTGTT
Source organism: uncultured Solibacteraceae bacterium (assembly GCA_964505625.1). Taxonomy (GTDB): domain Bacteria; phylum Acidobacteriota; class Terriglobia; order Bryobacterales; family Bryobacteraceae; genus JAJFUV01. The sequence continues at coordinate 919 of CAZDIZ010000105.1, forward strand.
CAGGACGACGAAGTCTTGCGCGGAGGGTTGCCGCCGGTGTGTCTCGACTCAGGACGAGGAACTCAGGCGTGGTTGCGAGGCTACGTGCAAACCTATGTCGAGCGGGACGTGCGGCAGCTATCGCAGGTGACGGACCTGGTGTCGTTCCGCATGCTTGCCAATCTGGCGGCCATGCGCACTTCCCAGGTGCTCAATGTGAGCGTGTTGGCACGAGACGTGAAACTGGCAAGTACCACCGCGGCTCGCTACCTCGATCTTCTGGAGACGTCGTTTCTCGTCCGGCGGCTTCCCCCTTTCCTCAAGAACCGCTCTCTGCGCCTTGTGAAATCGCCCAAGCTATATTTCAGCGACAGCGGGTTGGCCGCTTATCTCTCTCAGACGACATCCCTATCGCCGTTGTCGGCAGGTTCGATGCGTGGCGCCCTGATGGAGACGTACGCTCTGCAAAACATCAGCGCGATACTCGAAGCACATCGCCCGGAAGCGATGATCTCCTACTGGCATGAGCAGGGCAGACACGAAGTCGATTTTGTGATTGAAGAGAAAAACAAAGTCTGGGCCATGGAGATCAAGGCTGCCAGCCGCTGGTCGGAATCCGATCTGTCCGGACTGAGAGCGTTTCTGGCCCGCACGCCGCAGTGCGTCGCCGGAATTCTCGCGTACAATGGCGAGACGGCGGTCTCATTGGGATCGAGGATTTGGGCCGTCCCGCTGGGCTATCTGCTGACGTGAGAAAACGTCCGCCGCGACTCAGCGGTTTGGATCAAGGGAGACAACGATGCGAGTACGTTGGCACATGCTGCTAGTGATGACTGCGGCCTTAGTGGCCGCGAACGGGCCTGCGGTCGACATTGGCAATCGCCTGGAGTTGTTTGTCGACGGATATCTCATCGATTCGATGAAGGGCGTTTCGTTGCGCATGCATGCGCCGCGCGAGGAATCGACCGCCATCGTCTTCGACAAGCCTTGGGAAGGTAACACCAGCACCTATTGCACGGTCATCAAGGATGACGCCCTCTATCGCCTCTATTACCGCGGCTCATCCGACCCCGCCTACGCACCGATGCCGTTGCTGCGGCCGGGTGAGACCGTTGTTCCCAAGCACGAAGAGGTGACTTGCTACGCCGAGTCGAAAGACGGGATCGTCTGGACGCGTCCGTCACTGAATCTGGTGGAATTCCAAGGCTCTCGCAAGAACAACATCATTCTGGCCGAGACCGCCGTGCACAACTTCGCGCCATTCAAGGACGCCAATCCCGCAGCCGCACCGGAGGCTCGTTACAAGGCCGTCGGCGGCAGCGGCAAGCTGTTCGCCTATCAATCGGCCGACGGCGTGCGCTGGACCAAAACGCGCGCGGAACCCGTCATCACCGACGGCGCTTTCGATTCGCTCAACGTGGCATTCTACGACGTGGTGCGTAAGGAGTACGTCGCCGTCTATCGGGATTTCCGCTATGGCATCCGCACGGTGAAGTTTGCGACGTCGAAGGATTTCCTGAACTGGACTACGGGCACGTGGGCCGACTACGGGTCGGCACCGCTCGAACAGCTCTACACCAACGCGACCACGCCGTACTTCCGCGCGCCGCATATCTACCTGTCGTTCCCGAAACGCTTCGTCGGGCAGCGTACACCACTCGCGGAAGCACCCGGACGCGGCGTCTCCGAGACCGTCTTCATGACCAGCCGTGACGGCGTCCACTGGGACCGCCGCTTCATGGAAGCGCTGATTCGTCCTGGGCGCGATCCGCGCAACTGGATCCATCGTTCGACCATGGCTGCCACCAACGTGGTGCCGACCGCCGCCGATGAGATGTCGCTCTACGTGGACCGCGACTACAACTGGCCCACCAACCGCCTGGTGCGTTACTCCTGGCGCACCGACGGACTGGTGAGCGTACACGCCGATGCGGCGGGTGGCGAGATGATCACCAAGCCGTTCACCTTCGAAGGCGCGAAGCTGGTGCTGAACTACGCAACCTCGGCCGCCGGCAGTATTCGTGTCGAGATTCAAGATGAGCGGGGAAACCCCATGCCCGCCTTCGCGCTTGACGACACGAAAGTTCTATTCGGCGACAAGATCGAAGAAACCATCAGCGTGAAATCGCTCAAAGGAGCCACCATCCGCCTGCGCTTCGTCATGAAAGACGCGGACCTGTATTCGATTCAGTTCCGGTAGCGGTTTCGCTAGACTGCTGGGTCAGCCGCGCGGGTAGACCGCAAGGAAGAACCCCGTAAAACGGTACGCATTGGCAAGAGCCGTCTGCGGGATCACCATCCGGCCTTTCAGTGGATCCACGATGGTGACCTGTCCGTGCGACTGGTTCACAATCGCGATGAAGTGCCCGGCACCGCCTGGCACCCGCACACCTGCGATGGACGGAGTTGGTGGTGCAAGCCGTTCGGGCTGCTGGATCTCAACCCGTACTTCAATCCCACGACGTCGAAGTGCGCGCATGAGATACCAGATTTCGGTTCCACTGCGAGACGTGAAGCACTCTCTCGCGAGCTCTCGCTCACTGGCGCCACGACCCATCCCGCGTAACAGAGTCGCGGCGCTCGCCGGGCCACAGGTAGAGAACGTGCTCTGCAGACAAACACCGTCTGTGCATCTGTCTTGGAGTTGATCAAGGTCGAGCGGATCAACTATCGGCTTCAGGAACGGAATGAGAAGCATGACCGCAAGCGCCACCGGGACGACCGCCTTCTCGCCGGCACTGACTGGTTCTCTCCCAGCGTGGACGAACCCGGCCAACAAACCGAGTCCCGCGAGCGACAGTTCACTCCACGGCATCGCCCGCATTGCATAGAACCAGGAGGCGTTGTCGAGAATGTGTAGATAGTAGAGGTCCATCAACAACCCCGGAATGGCTAGTGCCAACAGAGTCACCAGACTCCAGTTACGCGCTCGTGAGAGGCCGGTTCTGCGTTGCAGCCGGCTTCCCGCCGCAAAGAACACAGCCGCCAATGCTAACACCGGAATGATCATCGCATTGCAGTGCATGGTGATCCGGTTAACTCTCCTTGATACCTTTTTGACTCCGTGGTCCTAGACCAAGTTCCCGGCGTCCGCGCTGGGCAAGTCCGCAGAGCGCAACGCGACGTCAACAGACTCTCGATTTAGCGGGCGAGGGCGGGAAGGTCTCGGGTGACTGCGAGCCACGGCTGATTGCTTCTCACAGAGGCACCGCATCGCAATAGACGTTCTCTTGAATACCCGGCTTGATCCAACCGTCGCTGGCGATGTCGACCTTCCGTTTGAGCAAACGCTCCATTTCGACGACCAGTCCAGCGTGGTCGAACAGGCTGGCCTCGGGTCTCCGACACACGAGCAGGTCCAGATCGCTGTCCGGTCTGGCCTGACCACGGGCGAACGAGCCGATCACGCACACGTCGGCCGCGCCGTACTTGTCGGCAATGCGGAGGATCTCGCACCTCATTTCGGCTAGCAGTTCGTTGACGCCCACGCCGCACCTCAGAGCATACAGCAATAGCGGCGCGGCAGGCGACCGTTGCCATGTGACTTGGCCACGAGGCCCTCGATCGTGTATTCGATTCGGTTTTGGCAGCAACACGAGCCCGCAGCGCGACACGTAATGATACGCTGTGTTACATGAAAAGGGTCGCGACGACGCGAAGCGCACTTGATGCGATCTCTTTGTCGTTGAATCGGGACCGCAGCCGCGTGACCAAGGGAGCTTTGGCGAGTTACATCGAATCGCCCCAACCGCAGATTGCGCATATTCGGCGAGACTTGAAGCAGGCCGAAGCGCATGAGTTCGTGCCCGAGGCTTTGGTCAGGAAAGTTGTCCGCCATCTTCGCCGTGGATGAGAATCTGTCAGACGCCATTGTTCGAATCAAGAACTACCAGGCCGTGACATCGTACTTCGGCTTTTGGCCCTGGTTCCACGATGCGGAGGTATTGCGCGTCGAAATGGCCAGAACCGACTCGGGACCGGCTCTCGCGATGGACGTCCATGTTTTCCACCTGTTTTCCGAACCCGACGAGCGTGGCTCGCACAAATTGCTGAAGCAGTGCGTCGTCTCCTTTCTTTGCCGGAATGTGGACGACGTGGAACTCGTCGATTTCAACCATCAGAACGTCATCTTCTCCTTGGCGGTTGACCACCAAGGAGAACGCCTTTGTGTGACGCTAAGTCCCTGCTACGGTCTGTCTGGCCGGTTTACGTGTGGGGAAATGGAAGTGGTGGGCCTCAAAGAAATCCTCAAACCAAACCAAACGCCGCCGATGAGCTGAATGAGATGTAGTGTCTCTTAGGAGATCGCTTTATGAACCTGAACATCGGGGCAGATCGCAGTACGCTTATCTCCGACGCCCGCCAAGAGTGGGTCCAACGTCAACAAAACAAAACCTCCACCGCCGGCGCGACCGGCCAATCTTACGCACCGCCTCCGGACGTTGATCTGATTGCCGAGGATCCGCAACTAGCGGCCGAACTCGCAAAAATCGAAGCCGCCTCGGAGCAAACCATCGAAGTGGCGGCCGCCGGACAGATTTCCTACTCGCGCGCCGGCGCCGCGACGTCCTCCTCGACAAGCTCCGGCCGGGTGAACGTCTTCGCCTGACGCACACAGCGCGGACAACCCGCGTGCCCCTGGTTCAGTACAATGAAACATTTGCCCATGGGCACGCATACTACTCGTCTGCTTGCGATGGCTCCGGTGGATCTGGCCATCGTCGCCATCTACTTCGTTCTGGTTCTCGCCATCGGGTTCTACCTGAAGCGCCACGCCGATACTGGTGAGAGCTTCTTCATGGCCGGCCGTGAAATGACGGCTTGGATCGCCGGACTCGCTTTCATCTCGGCCAACCTCGGCTCGCTCGAAATGATGGGCTGGGCCGCGGCCACCTATCAGTACGGCATCCTGGGCGCGCACGCTTACCTGGTCGGCGCCATCCCCGCCATTCTTTTTCTGGCCGTGGTGATGCTGCCGTTTTACTACATCTGCAAAACGCACTCGGTGCCGGGCTATTTGAGTCTGCGTTACGGCGAGCCGGCGCGCGCGGTCTCGGGCATTTCGTTCGCGCTGATGACCATCCTGATGAGCGGCGTGAACATGTACTCGATGGCCGTGGTGATGAAAGTCATCCTCGGTTGGGATCTGCACTTCAGCATCTGGGTTTCCTCGCTCACCGTCGCCATCTATGTGGCGGCGGGCGGGTTGCTTTCGGCCATCTTCAATGAAGTTCTGCAATTCTTCCTGATCTGGCTGGGGACGTTGTTGATCCCGATTCTCGGGCTTGTCGAATGCGGCGGCTGGGACGGCATGATGGCGCGCATCACGGCGAACTTCGGTCCGGGCTACACACATCTGTGGAGCACGCTGGGCACCTTCGACGGCAATGCCATGGGTATACACTGGACCGGCATCGTGTTCGGCTGGGGTCTGGCGATGTCGTTCGGCTACTGGACTACGGACTTCCTGGTGGTGCAGCGCGTGCTCACGGCCAAGGACCTGCGCTCGGCCAAGATGGGCACGGTGATCGGCGCCGCGCTGAAGATGATGGTTCCGTTGATTGTCACCATTCCCGGCCTGCTCGGCCTGGCGCTTCTACCGATGAAGCTGGTGCCGGAAAGCGAAGCCATCGCGAACGGCGCGCACAGCTTCAACGAAGTGTTGCCGCTGATGCTGGCGCGATACTGCGGTCCGGGCCTGCTGGGGCTCGGCGTAACGGCGCTCATCGCGGGCTTCATGAGCGGCATGGCCGGCAACGTCAGCGCCTTCGCCACGGTGTGGACCTACGATATCTACAAACCGCTGATCCGCAAGACCGCCAGCGACGCGCACTATGTGAAGATGGGCCGCTGGTGCACCATGCTGGGCGTGTTCATCAGCATCGGCACGGCGTATCTGGTGATGCTGTTTTCGAGCATCATGGTCTACGCGCAGGTAGTATTCGGATTCTTCATCGTGCCGCTGTTCGGCGTGGTCATCCTCGGCATGCTGTGGAAGCGCGCAACTGCCGCGGGCGGCTTTTGGGGGTTACTCGTCGGGACCGTGTCGAGCATCGGCATGTGGATCTGGTCCAAGAACGACCCCGGCGCGCTGCGCATCATCGCGCTGTCGCCCCACGCCAAGGAACTGGCCGAAAATTTCTATCGCGCCATCTGGACGCTGATCATCTGCGTGGTGGTCACCGTCGTGGTGAGCCTATACACCAAACCGCGCGCGGAGGCCGATCTCAAGAATCTGGTTTACGGGTTGACGCCGCTTCCAAGTGAAGGACATTACGCCTGGTATCGCCGGCCCGCATTCTGGGCCGCCGTGGTAGGCATTGGCATGGTGGTGATTAACGTCATATTCTGGTAGGACAAGCTCATGAGCGAACACAAGCACGTAATTCCGATTTGGTTTTTCATCGGCATTTTGCTTAGCGTCTACGGAGTCCTCATCTTGGGCGCGGGGCTCTGGGATGTAATCAACGGAATTAAGCGAGACGTCGTGATGGCGGATGTGCATGCGGCCGTGTGGTGGGGCATCCTGTTGCTCGCACTCGGCGGCTTTTACTGCATACGCTTCCGTCCCGGCAAGGAGTAACTCAACATGAATCCAGGCATTGAAGAAATCCGCAAGCGCGGCAGCCGCATCGTCACCGAAGGCCGGCATATGGTACCGGCCGCGTCGTTGATGAAGGCCGAAGGTGTGATTCAGCACCTTTCGGACCGGTCCAAGCCGTTCGTGACTATCATCAACTCCTTCACCAATCAGATCCCGGGCCACGCGCACCTGGATAAGATCGGCGCGGAGTTGAAGCGGGAACTCGAATCGCTGGGCTTCAATGTCTGGTACGCCAACATCGGCGCGGCGGTGTGCGACGGCATCGCCATGGGGCATTTCGGCATGAAATACTCGCTGCCGTCGCGCGAGTTGATCACCGATCAAATCGAAACCATCATCGGCGCGCATCCTTGCGACGGATGGATCGGCATCGGCAATTGCGACAAGATCGTACCCGCCATGTTGAACGCCATGGTGCGCATCAACATCCCGGCCGTGTATGTGAGCGGCGGTCCGATGCTCGCCGGCCGCGCCGGAACGGACCTCATCAGTGTGTTTGAAGGCGTCGGCAAGGCCAGCGCCGGCAAGATGAGCGACGACGAACTCGAGAAGATGGCCGATAAGGCCTGCCCCACCTGCGGCAGTTGTTCCGGCATGTTCACCGCGAATTCGATGAACTGCCTGGCCGAGGTGATTGGCATGGCGCTGCCCGGCAATGGCACCACGCCCGCGGCACGCTGGGTGGATATGTCGCTCGGCACCTGGGAAATCAACCCGGACCGTTTGAAGTTGGTGCGCGGCTCGGCGCACGCGCTGAAGAGCGTGATGGAGCGCAATCTGCGGCCGCTCGACATCGTCAACCAGCGTTCGCTCGACAACGCGTTGGTGCTTGATGTCGCCATGGGCGGCTCCACCAACACCGTGCTGCATACGCTCGCGCTGGCGCACTCGGCCGGTGTGCCTTACGATCTGAACCGCATCAATCGCATTTCGGACGCGACGCCCAACATCTGCAAGGTTTCGCCCAGCCGGCCCGATGTGCACATCGAGGATCTGCACGCGGTCGGCGGCGTTGGCGCCATCCTAAAGGAGATCGCCCGCTACGGCAAGACGCCGCTCCATGCCGACGCGCCCACGGTGGCCGGCAATCTGTCCGAGTACGTGTCGGCGGCGCCCGCTCCCGACGGAAACGTGATCCGGCAATTTGACAATGCGTTCTCGACCACCGGCGGGCTCGCGGTGCTGTTTGGCAATCTGGCTCCCAATGGCGCGGTAGTGAAGATCGCGGGCGTGGCCCAGGAGATGCTCGAATACGAAGGCAGCGCCGTGATTTTCGAGTCGCAAGAAGACGCGCTGCGCGGCATCCTGGCAGGCGAGGTGAAAGACGGCGATGTGGCCGTCATTCGTTACGAAGGACCGCGCGGCGGCCCCGGCATGCAGGAAATGCTCTCGCCGACCGCCGCCATGGTGGGAGCGGGCATTCGCGCCGCGCTCATCACCGACGGCCGCTTCTCCGGCGGCACGCGCGGACTCTGCATCGGACACGTTGCGCCGGAAGCAGCCGCGGGCGGGCCGATCGCCGCGGTGCGCGCGGGCGACCGCATCTACATCAACGCCGTCGCGCGCCGCATTGAACTCAAGGTGAGCGAAGACGAGATCGCGCGGCGACTGGAAGATGTGCCGCCGTTTGAGCCAAAGGTGAAGCGCGGTTGGTTGGCGCGCTACCTGGCGCACGCCACCAGCGCCGACACCGGCGCGGTGATGGACATTTAGAGGGCCGGCTGGAAAGCCGGCCGGCGGCCTGGAAAGGCCGCCCCACACCATCCGATCATGGGCTTGCATGCGCACGAACCGCTGCTGGTCAATATCCTCGGTCATGCGGCCGGTGCGCTGATCTTCGGCATCTTTTTTTATCTGCTGCTGCGCGACCGCGGTGGTCGCGTACCGATGTTCGCTGTCTTGCTCGCCTTGGTCTGGAACACCGGTTCGCTGATCGCTTTGGCCATGCCGGATTCTTCCGGCGTCGAACTGATGGTCAGCTTTGCGGCCATTAGCTTGCTACCGGCGGTATTGTTCCATCTCTCGCTCGGCGGGCGCTTCCGCGCGCTGCGGATCGCCGGCTACGCGGTGAGCGTCGCGTCAATCGCGGCGCACGTGAGCGAGTTGGCGGCGCCGGCGGCGGAGCGGCACTCATTCGCGCTGTTCATCACCACAGCCGGCTTCGGCATCCTGCCGCTGATTTCCGCCGCCTGTGTCTTGCACTCACCACCGCCCACGCGACGCTTGCTGGCGCAGCGTCTGGTGGCCGCACTCTGCGTGATGCTGTTCGCTTTGTCGTTCGTGCACTTCGATCCGGCACACGCCGAACACGTCTGGTCTCGTGAACTGATTGTTCATCACGCGGGTATTCCGCTCGCGCTTCTGGTGCTTTTGCAGGACCACCGTTTCTTGCTGCTTGATGCGTTTCTGCGTTTTCTGGCGAATGTGTGCCTGGCCGCCGTTTACTTGTTCGCGGTAGGAGCCGCCGCGCTGCCGTTCGCCGCCACTGCGTTGTCGGGCAAGAACCCGCTTCATCAGGGATTGCTGTTCGTCGCAGGCAGCTTGCTGCTGGTGTTGTTCGCGGTGTTGCGCGGTTTGCTGCAGAAACTGCTCACGCGCCTGGTTTTCCGCCGCCCCGACATCGAGAGCGCCGTGGCCGAGCTGCGCGCCGCCACTGACGAAGCCGCTTACCTGGTCTGTCTGGCGCGATTCATGGGCGCTCAACCGTCCGCGATCGCCTCCGGTGAGCTTCACGATAGGCTGACGCGAAGCGGCGTTACCACGCCCGCACTCTCTTCAAGCGTTCCCGGCCTGCGCGACGAATTACACCGTGCCGGCGTCGAAGCAGTGGTACCAATACCGATCTCCGGCGAAGACGCGCGCTTCTTCCTGCTCGGACGGCGTCCCGGCGGGCGCCGCTACCTGAGTGAAGATCTCGCGGCATTGGCTCGCCTGGCGCGTGTGGCCGGCGAACAACTCGACCGCGCACGCCGCGCCGAAAGCGAACATCTGGTCGCGCAAGCTGAACTGCGCGCCCTGCACGCGCAAATCAACCCGCACTTTCTCTTCAACGCGCTCAACACGCTCTACGGCGTGGTTCCGAAGTCCGCACAAGCCGCACGCCGCTTGGTATTGAACCTGTCCGACGTCTTTCGCTACTTCCTGCAATCGCAGCGCACCATGGTCCCGCTGGAAGATGAATTGAAGATCGTGAAGGCGTATCTCGAAATCGAACAGGAACGGTTGGGCGACCGTTTGCACGCCGACTTCGACGTGCCCGCGGAAGCCCACACGCTGAGCATTCCGTCGCTCTCCATACAGCCGCTGGTTGAAAACGCCGTCAAACACGGCGTGGCGCGCAACCCGGAAGGTGGCCGCATACGTCTCATAGTGAGCCGCGCCGGCGCCGTGTGGCGCATCGTGGTGGACAACTCGGGCGCGGGCACTGGCGCGGCGCCCAGTCAATCCGAACATAGTGGCGTAGCCATGGAGAACGTGACGCGGCGTCTGAAGCTCTGCTACGGTTCCGGCGCTGGCCTGATTTTCGAACAATCGAGCGAGGGCGCTTCGGCGCGCTTTGAGGTACCGGCATGAGAATTCTGATCGCCGACGACGAGCCCGTCGCGCGCGAAATCCTGCGCGACCTGCTCGACGAGATGCACGGCATCGAACTAGCGGGAGAAGCCGCCTCCGGCACCGAAGCTATCGAAATGAGTGGGCGTTTGCGGCCCGATGTCGTCTTGCTCGATTTCGAAATGCCAGGGCTCGACGGTTTCGGCGTAGTGCGTGCACTGCGCAGCGAACGCCTGCCGCTGGTCATTTTCGTCACCGCTTATGATCAACACGCGTTGGCCGCCTTCGATGCCGGCGCGGTCGACTATCTGCTCAAACCCGTGCGCCGCGAACGCCTGGAGGCGGCGCTCACCAAGGCGCGCACGCAACTGGCGGGTATGAGCAACGCTCCCGCTGCGCCGTCCGCGCCGCGCAAGATCGCCGGTGTAAGCGGCGGCGAGATTCACCTGCTTGCACCCGAAGACGTGATAGCCTTGCTCGCCGAAGGAGAACTGGTGCACATTGTCACTGCGTCGCGCCGCTACCTGGGCCAGCACACACTGAAGCAATTCGAAGCCACACTCGAAATCCCGCGCTTCCGCCGTGTGCGCCGCAATGCGATCGTCAACACCGACCACATCCGCAAGGTCGCAACGCTCACGAGCAAGCGCTGGCTATTGAAGATGTCCAACGGCATGGACGTCATCGTCAGCAAACGCCTGGCAAGCGCCATTCGTCACGATCTGAAGTGGTAGCCCGCGGCCCGCTTACCGGCTGAATGGGCCCGCTCATCGCCGCGACGGGTCCGCTCATCGGATATCGCTCAAGGATTCGGGCGCCGCTCCGCATACTGGGATTAGTTCCGATGAAACGACTTCTGCTCGCTGTGTCCCTGTTCGTCTCGCAAGCTTTCGCGCAGACCGGCACCGTCTCTGGAAAAGTCACGCTCGAAGCTACCGGTGACGTCATCCATCACGCCACGGTGATGATCGTGCAGCTACGGCGCTCCGCGCAGACCGATCAGCAGGGTAATTACTCGTTTAAGGACGTTCCGCCGGGCAACTACGACATGCTCGCGCACATGCATCCGTTCTCCGATGAACGGCGCAAAGTGCAGGTGAGCGCCGGCGGTGCGGCTTCGCTCGATTTCGTGTTGAAGATCGCGGCCGTACACGAACAGATTACGGTGACCGCCTCGGGCCAGGAAGAAACCACGCTGGGCGCGATACAAAGCGTCGCCACCATCGAGAACATGGAACTGACCAACAAGAGCGCTGTCTCGCTCGGCGAAGTTCTCGACGGCCAGCCGGGCGTCGCCAAGCGCAGCAGTGGTCCCGGCACGTCGCGGCCCGTGGTGCGCGGCTTCGACGGTGATCGGGTGCTGATTCTTCAAGACGGCATTCCGAGCGGCACGCTGTCGTATCAAAGCGGCGACCACGGCGAGCCGGTGGATGCGACGTCGCTTGATCGCGTCGAAGTCGTGCGCGGCCCGGCCACGCTACTCTATGGCAGCAACGCCATCGGCGGCGTGGTCAACGCCGTGACCTCACACCACCAGGAGCATCAGCATCCGCACGAAGGGCTGCGCGGCCATCTGACCGGCGAGGGTGGTTCCAATAATGCCCTGGGAGGCGGCAGCGGTGGGTTCGAATACGGCCGCGAACACTGGATGTTGTGGGGTGGCGGCGGAGGCCAACGCACCGGCGACTATGCGACGCCCCTCGGCACCGTTACGAATTCGGAAACCGAACTCCGGCAGGCCAACATCGGCTTCGGGCACTTCGGCCCCAAGATTTTCGGCAGCGTCAGCTACAACACGCAGAACGGAGTCTATGGCGTGCCCGCGCCGCCGCCCGACAGTGGCGATTCCGAAGTCGTCGACCTCAAGTTCACCCGTCAGAACGTGCACGCCAGCGCGGGGATCAAGGATGTAAGTGCTTCGATCGAGAAGTTCACGCTCAACCTCAATTACAGTGACTGGAACCACAAGGAACTGGACTCGGCCACAAGCGACGTGCATAACGAGTTCTGGAACAAGCAGTTCTCCTATCGCGGTGTGTTCGATCAGCGCAAGCGTGGACGGCTGTCAGGCAGCTTCGGCGTCATGGGTATGCGGCGTGACTACAACGCCATCGGCGACGAAGTCACCACACCGGCGGTGATTCAAAACTCAGCCGCTGTGTTCGGACTTGAACAACTCGATTTCGAGCATTTCCGTTTGCAGTTCGGCGGGCGCTTCGAGCACAACGGCTACAATCCCACGGGCATGGAAGGCCGCTCGTTCGACGGTGTCTCCGGATCGGCCGGCATACAGAAGGATCTATGGAAAGGAGCGGTGGCCGTCGCCAACTACACGCACTCGTTCCGTGCGCCGGCGCTCGAGGAACTGTACGCCTATGGCCCACATGCCGGCAATCAAACCTTCGAGATCGGCAATCTGAACCTGAAGCGCGAACGCGGTGAAGGACTGGACTTCGCGCTGCGGCAGCACTGGTCGCGGCTACGCGGTGAAGTGAACTTCTTCAACTACTGGTTGAGCGACTACGTACACCTGGCGCCCACCGGCAACATCAACAATGGACTCATCGAGGCCGCGTACCGCCAGGGCGACGCGCACTATCGCGGCACTGAGGCGCGGCTGGACATCGGCCTCGCGCCCGACATCTGGCTCAACCTGGGCGTGGACGCGGTGCGCGCCACGTTGACCAGCAACGACACTCCGCTACCACGCATTCCACCGTTGCGCGGACGCATCGGTTTCGATGCCGGATACAAGGGCTTCCGCTTGCGTCCGTCGCTGACGCTCGCCGATCGCCAGAATCGCCTGTATCCGACAGAGACCGCCACGGCCGGTTACGCGGTATTCGATCTCACTGCGTCCTACGTGGTCACCACCAAGCACGTGATGCACATCTTCGGTGTGACCGCTTACAACGTGGGCGATACGCTCTACCGCAACCATCTGTCGTTCATCAAGGAATACGCACCGGAAATCGGCCGCGGCGTGCGCTTCAACTACACGCTGCAGCTCTTCTAATCCGGCGTCTGAAAACCCGGGGACAGACCACTCTGCCCCAGGCGGGATCCGCTGAAAGAATCGCAGTCTCTCACGCGGGGCGGTGCGGTCTGTCCCCGGGTTTTCAGACGCCTCTCGAAGACTTGCTCGTGCATACTGGAATAAGTGTCTGAAAGTCGCAAACCGTCCTTAGCCACCTGCCGCATCTTCTTGCTGGCGGCATCACTGTGCTTTTCCACCGGCGGCGCGGCTATCAAAGCCACGACGCTGACAGCATGGCAAGTGGCTGGCCTCCGTTCGGTTGTGGCGGCGTTGAGCGTCTTTTTGCTGCTGCCGGCGGCCAGGCGAGGCTGGAGTTGGCGCGTGGTACCGGTGGGCGCGGCTTACGCGGCCACCATGCTATCGTTCGCGTTGTCGAACAAGCTGACCACGGCGGCCAATTCGATCTTTCTGCAATCCACCGCACCGCTTTATTTGCTGCTACTCAGTCCCTGGCTGCTCGGCGAACACATACGACGTCGCGACGTGGCGCTCATTGTTGCAGTCGCGGGAGGCATGGCGCTGTTTTTCCTCGGGAGCGAACGCGCCGTGGCCACTGCGCCCAATCCCGCGCTCGGCAACACAATCGCGGCGGTGAGCGGCATCTTCTGGGCGCTGACCATCGCCAGCATCCGTTGGCTGGCACGCAGCCGTCCGCCGGGTGAAGGAACGCTGGCGCACATCGTCACCGGCAATCTCATCGCTTGCGCGGTGGCGCTACCCATGGCGCTTCCCGTCACCCACGCAACCACCACCGACTGGCTGCTGATCGTCTACCTGGGCGTGGTGCAAATTGGAATCGCTTACGCTTTCATGACCGCCGGTCTGCGCCGCGTGCCCGCGTTTGAAGCATCCACCATCATGCTGATCGAGCCAGTGCTCAATCCAATGTGGGCCTGGCTGGTGCATCGCGAACAGCCGAGCGCGCTGGCGCTCGGCGGAGGCGCCATCATCATGGCCGCGACACTGATAAACACTTGGTGGCAGAGCCGCCAGGCGCGGTAAGGCGGAACCGGCTAATGCGAGACTTGCCGGCGCTGAACTCGCGCTCCATGACGTAGCCTCGAAACGCAAGCTCGGCGACGACGCGCCGGCGCTGCGCTTCATCGGAATACGGCGTGGCCGCAACCACGACGCTCGACGCCACGCAACGCTGGCGACTCAAAGTTGGGTGAAAGAATTCGTACAACGGCGCTTGCGCCGGATCGACGACAACCAGGCAGGCGCCGCCGCGCACCTCGCCGAGAATCGCGTCAGCCGCGGCCTGCCAGTCCTCGCGCGGCGCCGTGAAAAAACGGACGTTCTTCCAGATGCAGACGGCGACAAACAGCGTCAACAACACATAGGCGGTACGTCCGCCCCGCTCGACCGCCGCAGCCAGCGAGATGGCGATGGCGGGCAACACCCAGAGAAACTGGCGAGCCGCCAGGAAGTAATCAAACAGTGCGTCGGCGCTAAGGACCGCCCCCACCGGAACGGCAATCAACAGTACAGCGAGTGACATGGCGCGCCAGTTCAACTTCGTCCGCAAGCACAGAATCAAGGCCAGTCCCGATCCCCAGTACCCGGCCCCGAGCATTTCCCGGAATAGCATCAGCGGCGTCTTCCAGGAGACCGAAAAGTGCAGCGCTTCGTAGACCGCGCCCGCCGCCCACCGCTGACTGGACCACACATACCAAGGCAGGAATGCCAACATCGTCGCCGCCACCGCGGCCGCGCCAACCCAGGCCGCCCTGGATCTGGCTCGAACGAAGGACCATGCAACGTGCGCCGGACCGACACACGCGGCGTACGGATACGTATACACTGCCGCGGTGAGCGCCGCGCCGTAGAGCGCAACCAGCTTCCAACTCGGCCGCTTGTCCAGACGCACGTAAGCGAGCGTCGCAAGAATCGAAAACAGCAGTGCCAGGGCGTAGACGCGAGACTCCGTCGAATAGCGCAAAGTCAAGGGAAACATGGCGAAGATGGCGCCGGCCAACCAGCCCTGCTTCAGCGCCAACTCCGTGGCGAGGCAAGCGACCGCGAACACCGCCGCGGCGCCGAAGATCGCGGACGGCAAGCGCGCCCGCCACGCGGAATAGCCAGTGACACCGAGCGATGCCTGCTGCACCAGGTAGCCCAGCGGCGCGGCGCCCGCATTGCGCGGCAACTGCGCCAGCATCTGGGCCGGTGAGGTGCCGCGCGTCTCAATGAGTTGCAGCACCTCATCCAACCACAACGGCAGAACGCCGCACAGCGAAATCGAGACCGCTAACGACAGAGCTGTAGTGAGCAGCGCGGCGCGCATCTGTGTCATGGGCGTTTTGTTGCCGTGGAGTTAGAACGTGAAGCCGACCAGCATGGTCGCTTGATTCCTCTTGGCCTCTTGGTAGCGTGTGTAGCGGATTTCGGGAGCTATTTTGAACTTGCCGCAACTGAACTCCACACCTGTGCCTGCCGTGAGGCCGTGTCGGTTGCTCGAGGACTTGAACTCTTTGTAGCCATGGAAGTAACTGCTCAAGTCGGATGCGTTGCACTCGTCGGCGGTGGCCAGGCAGACGAAGTTGGAGTTGATATCGGAGGACTCGTGAGACAACGTAACGCCTAAATCCACGAAGGGCCGCCAGGAGCGTTCACCGAAACGGTACTTGGCCAGTATTGGGATGTCCCAGACCTTCGTGCTCTGCTGAGTGGAGGAAGACAACGGAAGCAACGTCGCTCCTGAGGAAATCGTCGACCAAAACGCTATGCTCTGCTGCACGCGGTACCCGCGATACAACAGGTCGACTTCGGCCGACAAACCGCGGAACAAATGAAATTCCGCCGTGGGTCCGACGGTCCATCGCCCTGTATCGACCATGCCTGTGTTTCCATAGTT
>CAZDIZ010000105.1:17047-21993 GCA_964505625.1 uncultured Solibacteraceae bacterium
CCGTGGGTCCGACGGTCCATCGCCCTGTATCGACCATGCCTGTGTTTCCATAGTTATAAGGGAGCGCGGTGGTTAACGGAACACCCGCCTTCACACCGAACGATACAATCTGCGCCGGCGCGGTGAGCGCCATCGCAAACAAGACCGGAATGATATGTCGCATACGCTTGTGAGATCCATACCCACGCGCTTTTTCCTACGGCGGAGAAATATTTGTTTCCGCTGTAGCGAAAACCGCTTCTGGCGGGATCTAGATCTTATGGCGATGCGCCGAACATCCCAGCACCGGCCGGAGTTCTCGCCAGCATGACCGTCCGCGATCAGGTCGAGGCGATCTATGTGGCCGAACGCGAGAGTATCTATTCGTACTTGCTCTACTTCGGTGTCCCAGCCGGCCGCGCGCAGGAACTGGCGCAGGACGCATTTCTGAAGTTGTACCTGAAGATGTCCCGAGGTGATTCCATCGAGAATCCGCGAGCGTGGCTGTACCGGGTGGCGCACAATCTGGCCTTGAAAGCTCATGAGCGCGAACCGGAATTCGACGCCATCGATCCGAACCTCGCGCAACCTCCGGACCAGCCGGATCCGGAACGCACGTTGATCGACAAGCGGCGCAGGAAGGCATTGGTGGAAGCGGTTGCCAACCTGTCTCCGCAACAAAGGCACTGCCTGCATCTGAGGGTGCGGGGTTTGCGGTACCGCGAAATCGCCGATGCGATCGGCATCAGCACTTCGGCCGTGGGAGAGTTCCTGCGGCGCGCGGTAGCGCGATTGAAGGAGGCCGTGGATGGCTAACAGGCAGTCCGCGCATCTTTCCGATGAACAACTGGCCCAGTTCCAGGACGGAGAACTCACTCCGCGTCTGGCCGGCCATCTGGAATTGTGTTCCGAATGTAGCCGCCGTCTTCAGGATCTCCGCACCGCCGAAGCCGCCTATGTGGAATACCGGGATTCCGTCCGTGCACCGAACATGCCGGCGCCCCCGAACGCTTGGCGCACTCTGGACGCGCTGATCGCTCAGCATGAAGCCGCGCGTCCGCGCCGCATTCTGCGTTGGTGGCCGGCGGTGGCGTTGGCAGCCGCGGCTTCGGTGGCGCTGGTGGTCCTTGTGCGCCAGCGGCCGGAAGAACCGTCCGCCGCAAGAGTGAGTCAGTTACTCGCGCAATCGGCCGATGTGAAACTGCCGGAAGGGCGCTACATTTCCATGCGTGCCCGCGGCCGGGAAATGATGCGGCCGGCGGTGCTCATTCTGGATGAATCCGAGGATCCCGAGATGTCGCGCCTGCGCGCCACGTTTGCCGCCGCGCACTACAGTTGGATCGAACCCTTGAGCGCGCGTTCATTTCAGAGTTGGCGGCGTGGACTGAGAGAGAAACGCGATTCGGTGAGCGTGATCGAACATCAGGGTCAACGGCGTTCCTACCGTGTCCGCACCGACACGCCGGCCGGAGTGCTTCGCAGCGCTTCGCTCACCTTGCGGTCAGAGGATTTGCGTCCCACCGAAGGCGCTTTCGTTTTCGACGGCGACGAAACCGTGGAAATCGGCGAGACATCGGCTCCCGCCGCGCCGGCGCGCAAGCCGGCGCCGGCTCACGTGGAACCCGCTGAACAGCCGGCCAGTCCCGAAGATGTCCTGCGCGTGTTCGCGGCGCTGAACGAAATCGGCACCGATGTGGGCGAGCCGATCGAAGTCACAAATGACGCCGGCAAGGTGGTGGTGCGCGCCAGCGGATTGAGTGCGGATCGTGAAAGGCAGGTCGAACGCGCGCTGAAGCCGTTGGCGCGCGTCGCGCTGGATCTTCGTGCGAACGCACTTTCTACGCCAACGTCCCGTTCGACGGCGCCCGAACGGTACTCCGCGTGTATTCCAGCAGCCGTGCGCCAGCGGCTCGAACAACGGTTAGGCGGGACCGTGGCCCTGCAGGAAATCACCGACCGGGTTTTGGACGCCTCCGCTGCGCTGCTCGCACACGCGCATTCGGTCCAGGTGCTGGCGCGTCACTTCGCGCCGGAAGTCGAATCCGGATTTGCGGAGCGGGATCGTACTCTTCTCAAAACACTGCGGTTGCGGCACGTCCAGCAGTTGGCTCGCCTGACCGGACAAATCAGGATGGAACTGAAACCCTTGCTCGCCACGTCCAACCGTTTGACTCGTTCGGCGGGCGCCAACTGGCAGGCCCAAGCTTCGATGTTGGCGGATTCGGCCGGGAACGTGGACAGTTCCTTGAATCGACTGCTGGCGGGTAGTTACTCCGAGACCTCCGGGGAAGCGCTATTGAATGAACTGACGGCTCAAATAGAGCGCCTGGAATCGGAGATTCGATCACAACAGGAAAGGCCCCAATAACCTAGACCATGCGC
This sequence comes from uncultured Solibacteraceae bacterium, assembly GCA_964505625.1. Lineage (GTDB taxonomy): Bacteria > Acidobacteriota > Terriglobia > Bryobacterales > Bryobacteraceae > JAJFUV01. The sequence goes on from CAZDIZ010000105.1 coordinate 19,409, forward strand.
GCGGCGGTCTGCGTCATCTGCATACTTGCGACATTCGCACCGTGCCTCCGTTCGGAGACTCCGGGCGGCATTTCCGGCGTGGTGCGGGATTCCGCCAATCACGCTTTGCCGGGTGCCGATGTCCTGGTACAAAGTGAATCGAGCGGCGCGCGCTGGCACGCCGAAACCGATGCGCAGGGACTCTACGCGGTAGCCGGGTTGCCGCCGGGCCGCTACAAAGTGACGGTCCGTATGCCGGGCTTCCGTACCGCATCGCGCGTCGGCGCCGTCGTCGATGCAAGCGCCAGCATGAACCTGGATTTCGCCATGGAACTGCTGGTGGTCCACGAAACCATCACGGTGGTGAGCGATCGCGACTCTCTGAATCCATCCAGCGGGTCGAGCCTGCTGGTGACGCGCAGTTCACCCGGCGCCGCGTTGCCGGCCAACGGCGGAGACTACCGCGTCCTGTTCGACCTGCTACCGGGCGTGGTGATCACGCCCGCCGGCGCCGGCGACGCCGGCCAATTCACATCCAACGGACAGCGGCCGAACTCCAATACGTTTCGCGTGGACGGCGTCAGCACGAATACCGGCGTAGGGAGCAATACATTGCCCGGCTCATTTCCCGGCGCGTCATTGCCAGCGATGACGGCCATCGGCAGCACGGAGAATCTGGTATCCAACCAGACCACGCAGTCGGTGGAGTTGCGCACTTCGGAGTTCGCGCCCGAATTCGGCGAGCGCCCTGGTTCGCAGGCGCTGGTGTCCACGCGCTCGGGCACGAACGGCCATCACGCGGAGTTCTTCGACCGCATGCGCAATCAGGATTGGAATGCGCGCGACTGGTTCGCCAACAGCCGCAGCCTGGCTTTTCCTCGCCCCTCCTATCGAAGCGTGGGCGCCGTGGTCGGCGGCTCCCTCCGGCGTGACCGCACGTTCTTCTTCGTCTCCGGCGAACGCTCCGATCTGACCGACACCGGCGTCCAGTTGACCTCCGTGCCGTCCATGGAAGCCAGATTGAATGCTCCCGACAAACTCAAGCAGATTCTGAATTACTACCCGTGGCCGACGGGGCCGGAGTTGGGAGATGGACAAGCCGAGGGTCTGGTGGCGATGAACACTTCGGCGACGCTTTACAGCTTCAGCCTTCGAGTGGACCACGCGCTGGGCAAATGGGGAAACTTGTTCGCGCGCGCGGTGGAATCGCCATCCACCTCTGACGGCAACAGCTTCAATTGGGCGAGTCTCACGGTCGGGTTGACGGCCGGCCGCTCGGAACGCGGCATACACGATTTGCGATTCAATTATTCGCGAGCCGATCATCGATCTACCTTTGGGGGCGGCCCCGGCTACATCTACGCGGTTTTTGGCGTGGCGGGTCTGTTGCCCGGGTTCGAGATTCGTTCCGACGGCGCCATCCTGTTTTCGATGAACATGGCCGGTCTGACGTCTCTGTTACCGGACAACGGTCCTGCGCAAACCATCCTCGGCCTGTCCGTGCCGGGGTTGGGGCAGTTCATCTCCTACGGCGGTGGCAAAGCACGGCAGGACCAGTGGGAACTTCGCGACTCGTTTTCCACCAACTTCGGCCGGCATCAATTGCGGACTGGCATCGGCTATATCCGTCTGGAGCCTTCGCGAGATGTACCGACTTACGCCGTGCTCGGTTCGGTGTCGAGCTTGGACAGTCTGTTGCGCGGCGACCCACTGGCGGTGACGTGTTCCAGCCCCGCGCAATACGGCGGCCGCATCCACATGGTGAGCCTTTTTGCGCAAGACACCTTCCGTTTGAGCGAAAAGCTCAGCCTGGTTTACGGCGCGCGCTGGGAGGTCACGCCGCCGGCGGCGGTTTCCACGCAGGTTCCCACTGTGTCCGGCCTATGGACCGGAACAGCCTGGCAAACGGTCCATACCAGCGTGGTGAACGGAACCGCTCCGTGGCCCATGCGGTACACACAGATTGCGCCGCGCTTGGGGCTTGCATACCGGTTGCGTGGTTCCGACGTCATCCTCCGCGCGGGTGGGGGCGCTTTCCACGATGCCACCATGGGAGCCAGCGTGAACCCGATCAACGGCGCTCCATTCAACAGTTGGCAGATGTCGGCCGGCGGCACCGGCGTCGATGCGTCCGGCGGAGGCTCCGGCAATGGCACCTCCCAAAGCAGCACTTCGCCGGACGTACAGAAGTTTCTGGCCGGTGAGTACCCTACGCTGCATCTTCCGATCTCTTACCAGTGGCGTACTTCACTTGAGAAAGGATTCGGCGCGCGCGGCGTCGCCTCCGCTGCGTATCTCGGCTCGGCGGGACGGCACCTGCTGGGACACCAAGCTTATGTGGATCCTTCGACGGGGACTCTGGACCGCCTGGTCACGCTCAGCGTGAACTCTTCCAACTACCACGCGATGCAATTGCGTTACAGCGGCGCGGCCACGCGCAACATCTACGTTTCGACTTCCTACACGTGGTCGCACTCCATCGACGACGGCTCGCAGGATTCGTCGATCTTCCTGATTCATCCTAACTACCGTGTGAGCGAGGCGCGCGCCTCCTCGAATTTCGATATTCGCCACGCTCTGACCGCGGCGTTCTCCTATCGCGTTCC
>CAZDIZ010000106.1:0-15621 GCA_964505625.1 uncultured Solibacteraceae bacterium
GGGACGATTTCCACCATCGCTGGAGGAGGAACGGCAGGCCGTGGAGATGGAGGCCCAGCCACCAAAGCCGAACTGAAGCCACCCGACAGTTTGGCCCTGGATGCGTTCGGCAATCTCTACATCGCTGACTCCGGAAGGTTCCTTATTGCGGGGTACAGTGGACCAGGGATCCGCAAAGTGGATACCTCGGGGAAGATCACCACAGTGCTCGGAGACGACGACACAGGCTTGTTTGTCTCGGGCACTCCGAACGGACCAACGGGCATCGCTGTGGACGCGTTTGGCAACCTTTACATAAGCGACTACTGGCTTAGCACCGTACGAAGAATCAGTGTGGATGGAACTGATACCATAATCGCCGGCATGGAAAGTCCCGGCTATAGTGGGTACTACGCCTACTCGGGCGATGGTGGAGCCGCCACGAAAGCGCGGCTAGATGGACCAGCTGGTGTTGCTGTTGATTCGATCGGCAGAGTATACGTCGCCGACTCTCAAAATGACGCGATCAGACTCTTGACTCCCATAGCCGCGGGCAGTGCCGGGCCCTTGATAAAACAGGTGGTCAACGGGGCGAGTTTCACCACGGGAGCCGGAGTGGCGCCTGGGTCGATCATCACGATTTTTGGTGATTTTCTAGCCTCTGGTGAATACCGTGCGGACATGCCTCCGCCAAAGACTCTGGGTGGAGCGTCGGTCTGGATCGACGGAGTTCAGGTTCCACTGTTCTATGCAAGTCAGACTCAGATCAATGCGCAACTACCGTATGAGACGCGCAGTGGCGTAGCTACCGCGGTCGTCACCGGTGCCGACGGGCCCAGTGCACCGTTCTCGTTTTCAGTGGCGCCAACGGGGCCCGGCATCTTTCTTTGGTCAGGCACTCGTGCCGTTGTCCAGAACCAGAATGGCCAATTGAACACACCAGAACAACCTGCCGCCGTGGACGAGTACGTGACCGCCTACGTCACCGGGCTTGGAGGTCTGGATAACGCAGTCGGAACGGGACAAGTGGCTCCGCTGACTCCTCTGTCGCGCCCGACCGCGTCATACACGGCGACCATCGGCGGGACGCCGGCGGAAGTGCTGTTCCTGGGATTGACGCCCGGCTTCGTGGGCTTCGCGCAGGCGAATCTGCGCGTGCCCACCCTTGCGCCAGGCGAGCATCCCATGACGATTACGCTCGGCGGTATCACCAGTAATTCCGCGATCATCTCGGTGACCGCGGCCAAAACTGCGCAAGACCGAAGCATGGCTCGATGAAGGTCTGCTTCTACGAGACCCTAGTCGCGTAGAATGCCGTGGCTCTTGAGCCAGGCGAAAATCTGCGGCTGGAGCTCAGCCCACTTCTCTTTCGGGAAACCGTGTTTGCCGCCGGGTACCGTGATCAACTCCGCGTCAACGCCTTTGTCCTTGAGCGCTTTGGTCAGTTGCGTGCCATGCTCGTACGGCACCGTTTGATCGGCGTCGCCGTGTATAGTAAGCACCGGCGGCAGTCCCGCGCGCACGTAAGTCATGGGTGAAACCCGGCGAGCCAGTTCCAGTCGTTCAGGTTGCTCCGGCACCCAAGTGACGGCGTACTTGCGCATGTTCGGTCCCGAGAGTTGATCCGCCACGTCGGTGATGCCGTAGACGTTCACCACCGCCGCGACCTTCGCCGGTGGGCCAAGCTTCGCCGAACGAGGCGTCATGCCGACCATCAAGCACAGATGCCCGCCGGCGGAACTGCCGGTCACCACGATGCGCTTGGTGTCGACGTTGTACTTTTTGGCGTTCCGGAAAAACCACTGCGCGGCGCGAAGCACGTCGTTCACCGCGGCGGGCGCCGTGGCCACCTTGGCCAACCGGTACTCGACGCTGGCCACCACGAAGCCCTTTTCCAAATAGGGCAGGCAAAAATTCTGCCAGTTGCCTTCCTTGCTTCCGCCGGTCCATCCGCCACCGTGAGTCACGATGACACCGGGACGTTTCCCTTTCACCGCGGCGGTGGGCGCGAACACATCCAGCACGGTTTCCTTGTAACGGTCGTAGGAGATGTTCTTCTCGGCTTTGACCCACTCAGGTAACGGCGGAGTCTGCGCACCGAGACAAACGACAAACAGCGCGACAATGGCAATGACTCGTGACATACCCCTTTAGCATATAGTGAAAAATGAAATGAAACCCCTGCCGCTTATGCTTCTCGCAGTCTGCGGAGTAACCATGGCCGGCGAGCCGGGTGTTATCGGCAGCTTCCGCGCCAAATCTGATTTCGAATTGACGGCCAATCCCGCCGCCGCATCCTGGAAGAACGTGAAAGGCGTGTTCGCCGAACGCGGTCCTCAGAACGAAGCGGTGCCCGGGCATCGCACCGAGATACGTTCGCGCTGGACCGCGAAGAACCTCTACTTCCTGTTCATCTGTCCTTACGAAGAGCTTTACCTGAAGGACAATCCATCCATCACCACCGAGACGAATCATCTTTGGGAATGGGACGTGGCCGAGGTGTTCGCGGGCGCCGACTTCGAGCATATCCGCCACTATCGCGAGTTTCAAGTGTCGCCACAGAGTGAGTGGGTGGATCTCGACATCGATCTGGATCATTCCGATCCGGCAAAGCGCTGGCTCTGGAATTCCGGCTTCCAGGTGAAGGCACGCATCGACAAAGAGAAGAAGGTCTGGTATGGAGAGATGAAGATTCCCATCGCCTCCATCGATGCGCGTCCGGCCGTCGCGGGCAACGAGATGCGCATCAACATGTACCGCATACAGGGCCCGCCGCCCAAGCGCAAATTCATCGCCTGGCAGCCCACGAATTCATCGAGCTACCACAAGCCCGAAGCGTTCGGCAAATTGCGGCTGCTCGACTAACTCCATGAGCCAGGCAAAATCGTTGCGAATTTCCCACGTCGGCCTACGCGGCGTGGTGGGCAGCGGCATGACCGCCGCCCATGTTATCGACTTCGCCTCCGCGTTCGGCACCTTCTTGGAATCGCGCGCGCCGGTGGTGATCGGCCGCGACCCGCGCTCGAGCGGCGTCATGGTGCGTGAAGGCGTGCTCGCGGCTCTGCAGGCCACCGGACACGACGTGGTGGATCTGGGGCTGGTGTCGACGCCCATCATCCAGCACACCATACGGCGTCTGGACGCGGCCGGCGGCATCTCCATCGGCGCCAGCCACAACACCGCGGATTGGAACGCGCTGAAGTTCTTTGGTGCCCGCGGTACTTATCTTTCCACAGCCGAAGCCGGTGAGTTGCTCGACATCTACCACCTGCACAAGTTCGACTTCAAACCATGGGACAAGACCGGTGCCGTGCGGGACCTGGATGGCGCCATCGACTGGTATCTGGACGAACTAGCCGAAGTCTACGATCTGGCTGCGCTCAAACACCTGAAAGTGCTGGTGGACTGCTCTAACGGGACCTCGTCGTTGATTCTGCGGCGCATGAACGAACGATTCGGGTTGCGCTTCATTCTTATCAACGCGCGGCTTGAGGGCGTTGCTTTCGCGCACGAACCCAGCACCACGGCGAGCGCCGTGGCTTCTCATCTGGCGCCGCTGATGACCACGGTTGGCGCAGACGCCGGCTTCCTGTTCGATGTCGATTCCGATCGCGTCGCGATGGCCACGGAAAAGGGAGAGCCGGTTTCCGAAGAGATGGTGCTGCCGCTGCTGGCTGATTGGGTGATGCCGCGCGTGCCGGGCCGCCTCATCATCACGAATCTATCTTCCACGGCATTGATCGAGGAGATTGCCCGCCGCCATGGCGCCAAAGTCATACGCGTGGCCGTGGGGCGGCACACCACCATCGATGCGCTGGCCAGCTATCGCGCCGAGCAGATCGCCATCGCCGGCGAAGGCACCGGCGCCGTCATGCTGCCGCAGTTCCGTTTCGTCTACGACGGCATCGCCAGCATGCTCGCGGTACTTTCGATGATGGTGGAGCGCAAAGCCACGCTGTCGGAGATTCTGGCCGCGTACCCGCGCTATTCGATCTTGAAAGGGCAGGTACCGTTGATGAGCCAGCGTGTGCCGGCGCTGCTGATGGAATTGCAGCAGCGTTACTCGGACGGACGAATCAACGTGCTCGACGGCTTGCGCGTGGATTGGCCGGAACGCTGGTTCCACGTGCGCGTCAGCCAGACCGAGCCGTTGGTGCGCGTCATCGCGGAACAACGCGGCCAGCCGCCGCAAGAACTGTTCGATGAATTGATGGAACAGGTAAGGAGGTTCGCCTGAGATGGCCCGCGAGCATCTGCTGAAGATCGGCGTTTCGGGGATTCGCGGCGTGGTCGGCGAGTTTTTGACGCCGCAGTTGGCCTGCGCCTTCGCGCAAGCGTTCGGAACCTACGTGGGGCAGGGCAGGGTGGTGGTGGGCCGCGACACGCGGCTGAGCGGGCCGATGCTCCAGCATTCGGTCGCGTGCGGGTTGCTCGCCGCCGGCTGCCATGTGATCGACGTTGGCGTGCTGCCTACGCCCACCATACAGATCTACGTGGCCTCCACCGGTGCGCGCGGCGGCATTGCGCTCACCGCTTCACACAATCCGAGCGAGTACAACGCGCTGAAGCTGTTCGCGTCTTCCGGACTCATCTTCAACAATTACGAACGCAGTGAGCTGTTGGACCTGTTTCATCAAAGCGAGTTCCGTCAGGCGGCCAACGAGGAAATCGGCGCCGTCACGCGCGAATACGAAGCGCCCAAGCGCCGCCACATCGAACGCGTGCTCGGGCATGTGGATGTCGCGAAGATTCGCGCGCGCCGTTTTTCAGTCGCGCTCGATGCAGTGAACGGCGCGGGCGCGGTGATGACCGCGGACTTCTTGCGCGACGATCTGGGCTGCCGCGTCGAGGCCATCAACGTCGATCCCACCAAGCCGTTTCCGCGTGTGGCTGAGCCTCGTCCCGACACGCTCGGCGATCTTTCGGAACTGGTGCGGCGCACGGGCGCCGATGTTGGCTTTGCGCAGGACCCCGATGGCGACCGTCTGGCCGTGGCCGACGAAACCGGTCTGGTGATCGACAACGATGACGTGCTGGCGCTGGTGGTGGACGCCGCGCTTGATCGCCTTCCCGGTGATGTGGTGGTGAATCTCACGACGTCGTCGGTGGTGAACGATATCGCACGCGCGCACGGGCGCCGCGTCTATCGCACGCCGGTCGGCGAAGCCAACGTGGTCGAAACCATGCAGGTGGTGAATGCGGCCATCGGAGGCGAAGGTTCGAACGGCGGCGTCATCTTCCCAGCCGTGCACATGTGCCGCGACAGTTACACCGGCATGGCATTCTTGCTGGACCGCATGGCGCAAACCGGCCAAACCGTTTCCGCGCTCACCGCGCGCCTGCCGCGCTACTATCGCAAACTCGGCAAGGTGACCTACGAGCACGGCATGCTCGGCGCGCTGATGCAGGCGCTTGAGGACCGCTATCCAGGCGTCGAAACCGACCGTTCCGATGGATTAAAGCTCATGTGGGCCGACGAGTGGATACACGTGCGCGCTTCCAATACCGAACCGATTCTGCGGCTCGCTGTCGAGGCGCCCACCGCCGAACGCATGGAGGCGATGTACGGAGATCTGGAGAAGCTGTTCGCTGCGGTACGAGGATAGAGCTTAGCGCGCGGCCGGCTTGGCTTCCTCGCCGGTGATGATGAAGACTGTCTCGCGGGGAGCCGAGTACTTGAAGCGGCGGCGGATCTCGAGTTCCTGCTCGGTCGGATTGGTCATGAGGCGCTGGTTGCGCTCGCGCAGTTGCTGGTTCTCCCGCGCCAGATCCGCGTTCTGTTCCTCGAACTCGCGAATCATGCGGCGGCGCTCAATCACGCGCGGGATACCATTCGGACCACGCAACGTGAGAAACACATAGAAGCCGGCTACCAGGAGTCCCACCGTGTAACCGAACCTGACCAAGACAGACTTCATGATGTATGAGTGCGCTATAGCTCCCTCTATATGTTTATAATCCTGTTTAGCCGGAATTTCCAGTGAATTCGTTTCCAGAGGTTGGCATGACCGACAAGATCGTGGTCTTCACTACGTGCGCGAGCGAGGAAGAGGCCGCGAAGATCGCTCGCCACTTGGTTGAGCATCGTCTGGCGGCCTGTGTAAGTATTGTTTCCCAGGTTCGTAGTGTGTATCGCTGGAAGGGCGCCATCGAGGATTCCACCGAGTGGTTGCTGATTGTGAAATCGCGGCGCGGTTTGATGGAACGGCTCTCGCTCGAGATCTCCAGCCTGCATTCCTACCAGTTGCCTGAGGTAGTTGCGCTCCCGTTGGTGGACGGAGCGCCGGCATACTTGAATTGGCTGGATCACGAGTTGAGCCAGGGTGAATAGACGCATCGCGGTGTTTCACGCTCTCTGAACGCCGGCGCCTTGCGCTGGTGTGTCCACCCGTGGTGTGATGGCCTATCCAAGACGATGTCCTCGACTGCGTCAGTACCTTCACAGAAACCGACCCGCGCACGTCATTGGGTCGTAGTGTTCGCCATCACGCTGGCGATCCTCTCTTACATCGACCGCGTCTGCATTTCGCAAGCCGCGCCCGTGATGACCCACGATCTGGGCCTGAGCAAGGTCCAGATGGGGTACGTCTTTTCGGCGTTCACTCTGGCCTACGCGCTGTTTGAGATTCCTGGCGGATGGTTGGGTGATTGGATGGGACCGCGCAAGGTACTGATGCGCATTGTGATGTGGTGGTCGTTCTTCACAGCGGCCACTGGGTGGGCCTGGAACTTCGCGTCGCTCTGGCTAACGCGGTTTCTTTTCGGCGCGGGCGAGGCCGGATGCTTCCCAAATCTGACCAAGGCGTTCACGACCTGGCTGCCGCAGGACGAGCGCGTGCGCGCGCAAGGCATCATGTGGACGTTCGCGCGTTGGGGCGGCGCGTTCACACCGCCGCTAGTGGTTTGGGCGTTTCAGTACTTCTCATGGCGGCACGCTTTCGGTGTATTCGGCGCCATCGGTGTGATATGGGCGGTCTTCTTCTTTCGATGGTTTCGGGATAACCCGCGCGAACATCCGAGTGTGAACGAAGCCGAGCTGGCGTTACTGAAGGGTGCCGAGAATATGGCCTCGGGGCACGGCGACGTGCCGTGGCGGAAGCTGGCCACTTCGCGCAGTGTGTGGTTGCTTTGGGGCCAGTATTTCTTCACCTCCTACCCCTGGTATTTCTACATCACCTGGCTGCCCACGTATTTGCAGGAGCACCGCAAACTGGACGCGGCCACCAGCGCCACCTACGCCATCTTCCCGCTGCTGTTCGGCGGCTTCGGCGCGCTGTTGAGCGGCTTCCTGTCGCCGCGCATTGCGCGCCGGACCGGCAGCCTGCGCTTCGCGCGGCGCTTCATGGGAACCACCGGCATGTTGGGCGCCTGCGTCTTTCTGTGGGTGGCCGTGCAGTTCGATAACCCGCTGTGGACCATGCTCGCGATGGGCATGGCGAGCTTTTCGAACGACCTGATCCTGCCCTGCGCCTGGGGCGCGTGCATGGACGTGGGCGGCAAATACACCGGCACGCTCTCCGGGTCCATGAATATGATGGGCAATCTGGGCGGATTCGTCGCGCCCATCGCCGGCGGTTACATTCTGCATCTGACCGGCGGAAACTGGAATGCCTATCTGTATTCGATGTCGGCGGTGTATGTGCTGGCGGCGCTGTGCTGGCTGCCGATGGATCCGGTGACGCCGCTCGAAAAATCAGAGACTGCGCACGCCTAGCGCCGCCACGTCGTCAACTTCCATCATTTCCTTGACGACGAACGGCTCGCCGTAGCTCACGCCGATCAGGTTGCCATAGAAGCGCGCGATCGAACCCAGGCGGTCGCGAATCTCGGTCTTCGACGGAAACAGTTCCGAGCCTTGTTCGTGCTCGCCGTACTGCGACTCGTAGCAGAACAGCGATTCCATGCGGCGCTCGAACTGCCGCGAGATGTCCACCACGAAGCTCGGCGTAACGTTGGCGTACAACGACGTGTAGAGGATCTTGAACGGGCGATGCGGCGGGATCTCGCTTTCGAGTTTGCGCAAACCCGCCAAAAAGCAGGCTTCGTATCCCAGTTCGCCCGCGCGATAGTGGTCCGGGTGGCGCGCTTCCCAATACGGCAGAATCACCACGCGCGGCCGCAGCGCGCGAATCTGGACGGCCAACGACATGCGCGCGGCGATGTTGTTTTCCAGACGCGCGTCCGGCAAGTACAGGTTGCCGCGCCAGGCGAGCATCAGGCGCTCGGCCGCTCTTTGCGACTCCTGAATGCGCAGTTCGGGATTGCCGCGGCTGCCCATTTCGCCGGCCGTCAGATCCAGCACGCCGGTGCGGTAGCCGCGCTCCGCCATCTTGATCAGCGTGCCGCCGCAGGTTTGCTCCACGTCGTCAGGATGCGCGGCAATCGCTACTACATCGAGCGGTGCTTCAGGAGGAGAAGGCGGTTCATGCATCATCGGCGTCACCATCGGAGATCGCGCCGGCGGCGGTAGCGTTCGCCCCGGCCCATCGCCAGGATCAGCAGCATGCCGGCCAGGAATCCACCCACGTGCGCAAACCACGCCACGCCACCTTGTGAGATCTGCGAGTGCGCGATGCTGCCGACGCCGCTGAAGAACTGAATCACGAACCAGTACACCAGAATCAACACCGCGGGCACCTCGATGGTGGTTATGAAGACGAACACCGGAACCAAGGTGACGATGCGCGAGTGCGGGAACTTGATCAGATACGCGCCCATCACGCCGGCGATGGCGCCGCTGGCGCCGACGGTGGGAACGCGTGAATCCATGCTCAGAGCGTAGTGGCCGAGCGACGCCGCCGCGCCGCACAGCAGATAGAACAGCAGATACTTGCCGTGTCCGAGCACATCCTCGACGTTGTCGCCGTATATCCACAGAAACCACATGTTTCCGATCAGGTGCAGCCAGCCGCCGTGCATGAACATGGAAGTGAGCACGTCGATCACCTGGAAGCGCGACGGGACCATGCCGTACTCCATGATGAAGTGATTACGGCTGAACGGGTCAAGGGAGACGGTGTAGAGGAACACCATCACGTTGGTCACAATCAGCGCGATGGTGACGTACGGTGTCGAGTAACTCGGCTGCGAGTCGCGGAGTGGAATCATGCGCGGCCTATCGGGCGGTCCGCGCGGCGAAGTCGGCGTGCGACCGCCGCTCCGCGCGGTTCATGAGTGCCAGCGCTTCGTCGCGGCCCCGAATACCGCCGCGAGCGCCGATAGCCGTGCAGTTCAGAGCGGCCAGTGCATTGGCGAAGTCCAACCCTTCGCGAACCGGCATCCCTTCGAGCACAGCATAGCAAAACGCGCCGTGGAACACGTCGCCCGCTCCGGTCGTGTCGACGCAATTCACCACGAACGCCGGCGAGTATACGAACTTGCCTTCCACGCGTGCCAGCGCGCCGTAAGCGCCCAAAGTCATGGCCGCCACGCGCATGCCGTATTCCTCCTGCAGCAACGTCAGGGCCTTGAACGGATCGGCCTCGCTGGTCCAGTTGCCGGGAAACTCGCTGCTGGCAATCAAGTAGTCAACGTACGGCAACACGCGGTCGAAGCCGTGATATACCGTGTCGACGTCCACCGTCACCGGCACGCCTGCCTGGCGAGCCATGCGCGCGGCGCGCTCCACGGCCTGCGTGTCGTGCCCGTCGATGTGCAGCAGACGCGTCGACGAAATGATCTCGGGCGTGATCCGCGAAGGGTCCAGCCGCAGGCAGTCGGGCCGGCGCCACAGTACTGTGCGTTCGCCTGTCGAACGGTCGATCAGGATGTACGCCGATTGATTGGGACAGCCCTCGCGCACTTCGACATCGGAAAGATCGATGCCTTCTCCGAGCAGGCTCTCCATTTGCACGCGGCCGCGCTCGTCGTCGCCCATCGTGCCCACGTACTTCACGCGCAGTCCCAGACGCGCGCAGGCCACCATGGCGCTGGCGACTTGTCCACCGGGACTGAGGATCTCCTCGTCGAAAGGTACCTTTCCGGCGTAGGCGGGAAAGCGTTGCAGAAGGATCAGTGTATCGGTGGCGTTCAACCCCACGCCCACCACATCGAATTGCGGCATCTTCTTTCGATTATCGGACAACAAGTGGCTGGATCACCAGCGGCGCAAGTAGTCTGCAAGCGAATGCAACTGGTCGACGTGATCCGGCGCCGAGTTGCCCGCGAAGCCCACCATCCGGAAGCCGCGTCGCCGCACGTCGCTCAACTGCTGCGTGCCCATGGGACCCCAGCGCAGCACGGCGCGGCGGCGTAGCCCGAGCTGCGCGAGCAGATAGTCGGTGGTTTCCGTGGTGCTGGCGAACGTGCCGGGGAAGATCTCCGAGTGCGTGACGAGCATCCGTTTGCGCCCGGCCATGGCGTCGCGCGCGAAGCGTACGAAGACCCCCAGTGGTTCCGGATCGATGGTGCTCTCCTTCGGGCCCGGCTTGCCGGTCGGGTAGCCAGTGTGAATGCCGTCGATCAGTAGAATGCGCTGCACGCGGGCGTAATTGTCCGGGTCGCGCAGGATGGCGCGTACGGCGCCGCAACCGGCGCTCCAGCCGCTCAGAGTGATAGTGGTGAACCGTACATTGGCGGCGGCTTCGGCCTGCCGGACCAGCGCCGCGAACCGGTCTGGATCCTGGAACGGTTTTGCGTACGTGGCCGACCCGGAGCCCAACTGAACCGCAATCACCGCGGCGCGGCCGTAGCGCGCGGCGGCCACCTCGGGGAGCCACGTACCGCCGTGGAAGTGAATCAACAGAGGCAACTCGTGACGGCGTTCAAGCCGCGCAGGAATGAACAGTGTGCCAAGATCGAGCGTCAGGCGCCGGCCGGCGGGTGTGGACTGCTCCAGACGCGGATGCGCCCGCGTGTGCTCCACCATCGGAGATGGGTTTTGCGATTGCTGAGCGCGCAGGGAAGACGAGAGCGCGAGAAGGAGACAGCAGGCAGAAGACAGGAGGCAGAATGTCGCGTTCGTAGGTTAGCGCTCCACGGGCATCTCGTACACGTAGATGGAGTGCGTCCGGCGATAAACTTCCAGTTTGTCCACTCGGATCGGCTTCCACCCGCGCACCTGGAAGTCGTGGCTCACCACTCGCGCGCCGCGCTTGAGGTACTTTTCCAGATTCGGGCGCAGCTTGTCGTTGGAGTGCGTCAGCAGATAGATGGTGACCACGTCGGCCGAACGCAGATCGGCTTCCATCAGGTCGCCCTGGAGCACCTTCACCTGGTCTTCCAGGCGCATCGCTTTGATCTGTTCGTTGGCGGCTTCCACCAACTTCGGCGACAGTTCGATCCCCACGGCTTTGGCGCCGAACTTCTTCGCCGCCGTGATCAGGACACGCCCATCTCCACAACCCAAGTCGAAAAGCGTCTCGCCCGGCTTCAGGTCGGCCGCCGCCAACATGCGTTCGACAATCGGTTGCGGCGACGGGACGAAAGGAGCCAGGCTGCGGGTGTGCTCAGTTATGGACGGCTGCGCGAGACACGCAGCGCTCCACATGAACAACGCTGGAATGGCAGACCACAGTATCCGCATACTCATTGCGTCGGCGCGATAGCGGCCGCGCTCCTCTCCTGCTTTGATTTTACGATGCGCGAAACCATTTCGGTAATGGCAAACCAAAGATCTTTTGGCCGGCTGATGGTGTATTCGTAGCCTTTCAGGAACTTCACCGCGTGTCCGATGGAATCCCGCCACGGTGTGCGCTGCGGGTCCAGGTTGTAGTTCATGTAAAACACCGGATAGTTCAGCTCGCCCAATTCCCTCAGCGCTTCCTCGGAAACGTTTTCGTCCAGCAATGCCTTGGGACCCGCGAAAATCAGTGCGTCGGGACGAGTGGGTTCTCCCAACTCCCGCTTGATCAAGCCTGTCAGGAATTGAGTTTCTCCGTGTTTTTCGCTCAACCGGCGCAGGTCCACCGTGCCTAACTTCAAGTCTTCCAACGCCTTACCCAAGGCCGGGAAGTCGATCCGTTCGGCGCTGTCCTGCCGGCTAACCACCTTTTGTTCCTGCAAGTTAAAGGCGATCACGGAGAATTTGCCGATGCGCGGTTCTCGCGAAATGCTGCGCAGGATCGACACCAGGGCCGCCGTGTCCAGCGGTTGCAGTGTGGCTGAACGCGAGTTTTGCGGCGCGAAATTGATGAGCACCTTGACGCTCAACGGCGGCGCATCCTGCGTCCGGCTTACCGGCGGCTCTTCCTTGAACGGTTGCACGTCGCTACCCTGAATCTCGCCTGGAGCGAGCGCCACCTGTATGGATTTCTCCTTGGGCGGCAAAATCGCCTCGGCGTCCCAACTATCCGAGCAGACCCTCTCGGCGCGATCCCTCATTAACCAGTCGATATGATAGACGCCTTCGCCCAAGTCGAAGTTGCCTTGAAGATAGGCTTCTCCCTTGGCGTCTTCCTCGATGGCTGGGACACGAATACGGTGGGAGAACAGGACCGGAGTGTTCTTTCGGCCTTCGTAAGTGACGCGGAAGACGATGTTGAGCTGGTTTTCCGACCCCGCCAGTTCCCGCAGCGGCACGCTAACTTCATAGCCTGCGTGGAACTTAAGGTCGAAGCCGAGGAGCGGTTTGACCGCTATCACCGTGCAGGGCAGGTCGTCGCGCTTCTCGCCCAGCTCGAGTACCGCCATGTCCGTGTTGAGGATGCGTACCTGTCCACCGGGACCGCTCCCCGCCATCGGGGTTTGCGCGCGCAAGAGTCCCGCGCAGGTACACGTCGCAAGGCACAGTAACCCGCTCTGGAGAATCCGGTGCGAAAGGCCGCGGGAGCAGTTCTTCATCGCCTGTCCCAAAATCTTGCTAGGGCTTCATTATACATCACCGGCACGTGCGGTTAAGCGTTCTATTGGTAAAATCCGCGAGGCGGTCACGTCGCGATGCGATCACTGCTTTCCGTGGTGGCGCGCGATCTGTTCCGGACTAAGCCGCAGGAAGCGGGCCGCGTTGTTGTAAAGAATGTCGCGCTTCTGTGCCGGGCTCAAGAACGTGGCCGTTTCGATGGATTTGATCGCAACTTCAATTGCCTCGGGCCACACCATCTGGTCGGAACCGAACAACACCCGTTGGCCGAATCCTGCTTCCACAAGCGCGCGGAGATAGGTGTGAAATGCGGCGCGCGGAATCGCGAAGCTGATGACTCCCACATCCACGTACAGTTGCGGGTGTGTCCACAGCATAGCCAGCATATCGTCCAGCATGGGCCAACCCGCATGCATCGCCACCACGCGCAGCTTGGGGTGGCGTATCAACGCCTCCTCGAGCACAAGCGGGCTGTGAAGTCTGGCGCGGTAGGCGCTCGTCCCGAGATACGGAGCGCCGGGCGGTCCCGGTCCCACATGGATCATCACCGGCATGTCCACCTGCTCGGCCGCGGCCAGGTAGGGGTCCAGCCTCTGATCCCCTGGCTCGATGCCCTGGTACTGGACGCCGACTTCACCAAGAACCGCGAATTCTCCGGCTTTGAACAACTCCATCACACGGCTCGCCGATGGCTCATCCGTCGCCAAGTTCAAGCTGAGACCGGGGATAATCCGGTCGCCGGCCGCCCTTTGCCATTCCTTGACCATCGCCCCGCTCGCCACGCCGTAGATGTTGCGCCGTTTCATGATCGCGAGCGTTTTTCTCATCAATTCACGATCGGTGGCCGGCGAGCGGAGCGGATGGCCGCAAGGAGCATTCTTCAGCAGCGCCATGAAAGCGGCATTCCACGCGGCGCCCGAATCCGCCGGAGGATAGCCGCTGGGCGGAGCGCAGAGACTGACCGGGGGCGGCCCCTGGGAGTTGGCCCGCAGCGCATGCAGGTGCATGTCGATAATCGGCGCGTTTTGCGCCCAGGAGCACACAGCCGCCACTGCTCCGGCAACCAACACCGCAATGGTTTTCATTTCATCCTCCGCAAGGGGATGGCGTGGATGAGCACAGTCCGGGATCTCCGTTTTGGGTTTCCCGGCCCCGACGAGTATACATCAACCGCCGCCGGGCTGACGCGGGTTCATTCGGGCTCTATCGGAAGCAGCGCCGCCGCCGCGCTCAGTGTGGTAGAGTTCTTGGAAGTATGGCATCGCGCAGCGTCAACAAAGTCATTCTCCTCGGCAACCTTGGCAGGGATGCCGAAACCAAGTTCACTGCCAGCGGCGTGGCCTGCACCACGTTCTCGGTAGCCACCAGCTACCGTTGGAAGGATCAGCAGACCGGCGAATGGAAGGAAGACACTGATTGGCACAACGTGGTCCTGTGGCGCCAGGAAAACTTGGCCAACTATCTGACCAAGGGTAAGCAGGTCTATGTGGAAGGCCGCCTGAAGACGCGCAGCTACGACGACAAGGACGGCAAGAAGGTCTACCGCACCGAAGTGGTCGCCGACGATGTGCTGCTGCTCGGAGGCCGTGGCGAAGGCATGCCGGGAGTCGAGGAAGGCCGCGGCCCGGTCTCGATGCCGCGCAGCCAGCCGCGCCAGGCGCCGGCGCATTCCCAAGCCGACGATTCGCCATTCGAACCCGGCATCACCGACGACGACGTGCCGTTCTAAACCCGCGCCGGCTCAAGCAATTGCGCCGATCTGCCGATAGTGTCAATAGTGACGCTGAGCGCGCAGACGGGCGCCATCTCGGCGACCATACACATCATCCCCATCGACGGGGCGGGGAGCTTGGTGTATGCGCCGTTGCGGCGCGCGGCTTTCGTGGCCAATCCGGCGCTGGCTGCCCGCTTGAACGGGCTTCGGCCAGGCGATGACGCACCCCCGGATGCCGAAATACTGGAGTGGCTCACGCGCATGGAGATGGCCGGCGCGGGCTGTGAGCCGGTTCCGGATTTAGAACGCGCCGCGACGCCCGAGCCACCATCCGTCACTCTGTTTCTAACTACGGCCTGCAATCTGCGCTGCTCTTATTGCTATGCGCGTTCGGGCGATTCCGCTCCGGAGTGGATGCCGTTCGAGTTGGCCACGCGGGCGGTCGATTTCGTCGCGGCCAACGCTGTGCGGCGCGGGCTCGATTCATTCGAGGTCGCCTATCACGGTGGCGGGGAGCCGACCATGCATTGGGACGTGCTCACCGCAAGCTGGGAACATGCCCACGCTATTGCCCAATCACACGGTTTGCGTTTGAGTTCCTCGCTCGCCACCAACGGTGCGTTGGAGGATGCGCAAACCGATTGGATCGTCGCGCATCTGGACGCGGCCACGGTTTCCGTGGACGGTACCGCGGAGGTTCACGATGTTTCGCGGCGGCTCGTGGGCGGCGCGGGATCGAGCGGAACTGTCTTTCGCGCGCTCGCTCGCATGGACGCGGCCGGTTTCGACTACGGCGTGCGCCTCACGGTGACCAACGCGAATGTCCGCTCGCTGGCCGCTTCGGTCGAGCACCTTTGCTCCCGCTTCGGCGTCCGCGAGTTACAGGCCGAGCCGGTCTACCCGCACGGCCGCGCTCGAGATGCAATGCGCGTCGCGCCGGAAGTGTTCGTCGCCGAATTTCTCGATGCGCGCTCGCGCGCGGCGCGCTACGGGCGCAATCTGCGCTTCAGCCCGGTCCGGCCGGGGCTGGTCACGCGCCACTTTTGCGCCGCCACGCGCGACGGGTTCGCGGTAACGCCTTCGGGGCAGGTATCGGCGTGTTACGAGGCCTTTTCCGCGGCGAGCGATC
>CAZDIZ010000106.1:15721-16864 GCA_964505625.1 uncultured Solibacteraceae bacterium
ACGCCTTCGGGGCAGGTATCGGCGTGTTACGAGGCCTTTTCCGCGGCGAGCGATCCCGGCGGCGCTTTTCTCTACGGTGAAGCCGATCCGAACGGCGCAGGCTTCCGTTTCGACCTTGAGCGATGGAAGGCGCTGCGCGCGATGAGCGACGTAGCCGATCCCGCCTGCGGCGAGTGCTTCGCGCGCTGGCACTGTGCCGGAGATTGTCCGCACAAACGGCTGCGAGGCGGCGTCGAGGATCGGTGCCGCATCACACGCGAACTCACGAAATACGAAATCCTTACCCGCATCTCCCAATCCGGAGGTCTGTTCTGGCATGAGCCACCTGCACAATGAGTTGAAACAAGTTTTCGAGGACGGATCGAGTACGCCGCCCGAGGTCGTCCCTGTCGCCGCCCTGCCGTGGGACGCAAGCTTCGGCCGCCGCTCGCTGTTCGGCACCGGTATCACCATGGCCGCCGCGCTCAAGTTGATGGGCGCCGACGCGCCCGCCGAGGGCGTGCTGAAGGCGCACACGTCCGGCATTACCGCGCTGGCCTTCGGGCTGGGCGGCAAGGTTGTGGTGAGCGCGGGCAAGGACAACCTGGTGAAGGTGTGGGTGCTCGACAAGCCCGGCAAACCGTTGTGCCTGAAGCCGCGTGCGACCAACCCGAACGCATTGGTAGTGAGCCGAGACGGTGCCACGGTGGTGGGCGGCGCGAGCGACAAGACCATCTGGCAATTCACGCTTCCCGGCGCGAATAGCGTGACGGATTTCAATCCGGCGACAGACTATCTGGACGGGCTCGCCATGAGCGCCGACGGGAGCACGTTCGCCGGCGGAGCCTGGGATCGCACGGCGCGGTTGTGGAAAGGCTCTGGCGCCGGCGACATGCGGACCTTCGAAGGGCACGAAGGCTACGTCATCGCCTGCGCTTTTTCGCCCGACGCCAAGCGTCTGTTCACGGGCTCGTGGGACCGTACCGTGCGCGCTTGGGACGCCGCGGGCGGCGCGGCGCTCGGCGTGCTGCGCGGGCATCAGGACAAAGTAACCCGTTTAGCGATCACAGCCGACGGCGCAACGCTCGTCTCGGGCTCTTTCGACGGCTCGGTGCGGCTATGGTCGGTCGAGAAGATGGCCGAACGCGCGGTGCTCCTGCCCCA
>CAZDIZ010000106.1:16964-21863 GCA_964505625.1 uncultured Solibacteraceae bacterium
GGCGGCGCTCTGGTCAACATCTACGACAAGGTCACCGGCACGACGCTCAGCTACACGCTGCCGTGCGGCAGCGCGGTTCCGCAGGGCGCCATGTGCACGTGCAACTGTGTGCCCGGCACGCTAAGCATCATTCCGGTTGGCGGCTCCAGCCAACCTCAGACCCGCACGACCTGCACCTGCAACCGCGTTTGCACCTGCGTGCCGGTGCGCATCCGCTGAGATGCTCGCATCGGCGTGATAAAATCCATGACCGATGCAACTGGTCGACTACACCACATCCATCCTGATTTCGCTCGTGATCGGCCTGGCCGGGTTCGTCCTGGCTTACAAGATCTTTGATTGGCTGACGCCGGGCGTTACCTTTCAAGAGCAGCTTCGCGCCGGCAACCAATCCGTCGCCATTTTTCTGGCAGGTCTGTTCATCGGCTTGGGATTGCTGCTGGGCAACGCGGTGAAATGAAGCGCGCCCTGCTCGCACTGGCGTTGATGGCCGGCGCCGCGCCAGCCCAGGATCGCCGGGCCGCTTGGTGGGAAGGGATTCGGCACACCATCGAGACGTACGTCGGAAAGCCCTACGCTTGGGGCGCCAGCGGATTGAAGAGCTTCGATTGTTCAGGCTTCGTCTGGCGCGTGCTTTTCGAGAACGGCGTGCCGGTCAAACGCACCACCGCGCGCAAGCTGTACGTTGCGCTGCCGGAGCCGCGCCCGGGCGAAGCATGGCGCCCCGGCGACGTGGTGTTCTTTGACGATCTTCGCCACTGCGGCATCGTCAACAGCCGGTCGGACTTCTATCACGCCGGCACGACCAGCGGGATCACCCGCGCCAAGTTCGATCCGCTCTGGCGCCCCAAGGTGGTAGGCGTGCGGCGAATCGTCGTACCATGAAATTCGGGAGTTACCATGATTAAACAAGTATCAGTTTTGCTTCTTTTGTCACTCGGAGGAACGGCGCTCAGGGCCGACTTGAGCTACGACCAGACGTCCAAGATCACGGGCGGCGCAATGATGGGTATGATGCGGTTCGCTGGAGCGTTTTCCAAGCAAGCCCGCGAGCCGATTGTGACCCACGTCTACTTGAAGGGCGACCGCATGGCGAACGTCAGTGCGGATTCGGCCCAGATAACGGACCTCTCGAACGAGACCATCACTCACATCGATTTCAAGCGCAAGACTTACTCGGTGATCACGTTCGCCGAAATGGCGCAGTTTATGGCCGCGGCGGGGCAGAAGATGAAGGACGAAACCGGCACACAGGCCGAAGTCAACCTGAAGGTGGACGTGAAGGCCACCGGACAGACACGCGACGTGGCCGGATTCCCGACGCGCGAGATGGTTTTGACCATCGAGATGGAAACCACCGATCCGAAGTCCGGCGCCAAGGGGACCATCACAACGACATCGAACATGTGGATGGCGAAGAACGTCGCCGGCTACGAGCAGGTGAAGGCCTTCTACGAACGCATGGCCAAGAAAATGGCTTGGACGCCGGGCGCGAACCTGGGGCCGATGGCCGCCGGGAATTCCAGTTTGATGAAGGGCATGGCGGCGGCCGCCAAGGAAGCCTCGAAGCTGGAAGGCACGCCGCTGTTGCAGGTGGTGCGCATTGGCATGGGCGGCATGCCGGCGGCGGGCTCCGAAGGCGGCTCGCAGCAGCAGGCACAAGCGCCGCCGGCCGAGCAGCGCCAGCAGCCCGAAGCCAAGCAGGAAGAGTCGTCTTCCATCGGCAGCGTGCTTGGCGGACGCCTGGGCCGCTTCGGTGGCTTCGGCCGCCGCAAGAAGCCGCAGCAGGAAGAGCAGCCCAAGCAGGCCGAGCAACCGGCGCAGGAGCAGCAGCAGCAGGCTCAGCAGCAACAGGCCGCGGCTGCGTCCCCGCAAGGGCAGGGTGTGCTGATGGAAACCACCGTGGAGATGTCCGGATTCTCGACCGCCAGTGTGGACAGCACCAAACTTGAAGTGCCGGCAGGCTTCAAGCAGGTTGAGAACGAAATGCTCAAAGGGTTGAACAAGAAGTAGGCGGGAAAAAGAAAAAGGGGACAGTCACTTCTAAAAAGGTGACTGTCCCCTTTTCGGTTCTTAAAGTCTATTCGGAATCTCTGGGGCGCTTCTTCCGATTCCGCTTACGGGCCAATGCCGCCTTGGTACGCTTCTTTTCGCCCGGCTTGAGGTAGTAGGAGTGACGCTTGATCTCCTTAATGATGTCCTCTTGCTGGACCTTGCGCTTAAACCGGCGTAGGGCACTTTCCAAGCTTTCGCCGTCCTGTAATGTTACTTCCGCCAAACTTGGGTCACCCCCTCTCCGGCCTGAATTATTGCGACCTACAACACTCTCATCCTAACACGTCGAAACCTCGCTTCGCGCTGTGCCAAAATGGTGGGTGAACACCGAGCAGTTCCCCAAGTGTCAAGGAGAAATCATGAGTGAAATCGTAAGTGTGACTGGACGCGAGATCCTGGACTCGCGCGGCAACCCCACCGTGGAAGCCGATGTCTGGCTGTCGGATGGAAGCTTCGGCCGCGCGGCGGTCCCTTCGGGCGCTTCGACCGGCGAGCATGAGGCGGTGGAGCTTCGCGACGGCGACAAGTCGCGTTACCTGGGCAAGGGCGTGCTGAAGGCGGTTGCCAACATCAACACCGAGATCGCCCCGGCCGTGTTGGGCATGGAAGCCAGCGGTCAGATCGAAGTGGACCGCAAGATGATCGAGCTGGACGGCACACCGAACAAGGGCCGCCTGGGCGCCAACGCGATTCTGGCCGTGTCCATGGCGACGGCGCGCGCCGCGGCCGAAAGCCAGGGCACACCGTTGTACCGCTATCTGGGTGGCGTTGCCGCTGTCACGCTGCCGGTTCCCATGATGAACATCCTCAACGGTGGCGCGCACGCCGACAATTGCGTGGACCCGCAGGAATTCATGGTGGCTCCCTACGGCGCTCCGACCTTCGCCGAAGCGTTCCGCATGGGCGCCGAAGTGTTCCACAACCTGAAGGCCGTTCTGAAGAAGCGCGGCTATTCGACCGCGGTGGGCGATGAAGGCGGCTTCGCGCCGAACCTGAAGTCCAACGACGAAGCGCTCGAAGTGATTCTCGAAGCCATCGCCAAGGCCGGCTACAAGGCGGGCGTGGACATCGGCATCGCGCTCGATCCGGCTTCCAGCGAATTCTACGACGCCGACAAGAAGAAGTACATCTTCAAGAAGTCCGACAAGAGCGAGCGCTCGAGCGAACAGATGGTCGAGTTCTGGGCCAACTGGGTGAAGCAGTATCCCATCATCTCGATCGAAGACGGCATGGCCGAGGACGATTGGAGCGGATGGAAGCTGCTCACCGACACGCTGGGCAAGAAGATCCAACTGGTGGGCGACGACCTGTTCGTCACCAACACCAAGCGCCTGGCGATGGGTATCGAGCAGGGCGTCGCCAACTCGATTCTGATCAAGGTGAACCAGATCGGTTCGTTGACCGAGACGCTGGAATCGATGGCCATGGCCGCGGCGGCCAACTACACCTCGATGGTGTCGCACCGCTCGGGCGAGACCGAAGACGCGTTCATCGCCGATCTGGTGGTGGCCACCAACGCCGGACAGATCAAGACCGGTTCGGCCAGCCGTACCGACCGTATCGCCAAGTACAACCAGTTGCTCCGCATCGAGGAAGAACTCGGTTCGACGGCGAAGTACGCGGGCAGAAAGGCTTTCAAGCAATGAAGAAAGTAGTTCTGCTGCGTCACGGCGAAAGCACCTGGAACAAGGAAAACCGCTTCACCGGCTGGACCGACGTGGATCTGTCGGACAAGGGTCGCGTGGAAGCGCGCGAAGCCGGGCAGGTGTTGAAGCGTGAAGGCTACGTGTTCGACGTGGCCTATACGTCGGTGCTGAAGCGCGCCATCCGCACGCTGTGGTCGACTCTGGATGAGCTGGATCTGATGTGGATTCCGGTGCATCATAGCTGGCGTTTGAACGAGCGCCACTACGGCGCGTTGCAAGGGCTGAACAAGAGCGAGACGGCCGAAAAGTACGGCGAGGCCCAGGTGAAGATCTGGCGCCGCAGCTACGACGTGCCGCCACCGGTGCTGGAAAAATCCGACCCGCGCTATCCCGGCAGCGATCCGCGTTACCAGGGCATGTCCGAGAAGGATCTGCCGCTCACCGAATGCCTGAAGGATACGGTGGCGCGCTTCCTGCCTTACTGGCACGAGACCATCGCGCCGGCCATCCGTTCCGGCCAGCGTGTCGTCATCGCCGCGCACGGCAACAGTTTGCGCGCGCTGGTGATGTATCTGGACAACGTCAGCGAGAAGGACATCATCGAGCTGAACATCCCCACCGGGATGCCGCTGGTCTATGAGCTCGACGATGATCTTAAGCCGATCAAGCATTACTATCTGGGCGATCCCGAGAAGGTGAAGGCAGCCATGGACGCCGTCGCCGCCCAGGGTAAGAAGAAGTAGCTGTTTCAAGTTGTGACGGGCGGCGGCGTGGAGTCGCCGCCCGATTTTGCGAAAGTGGGAACTTCGTTGTCCGGTTCGCGGTATCTTATAACGTGAAACCTGCGCCCATGCCACTCGACATAAAGCATCGCGAGATCGAAGGGGGAATTGTCGTCATCTCGGTCGCCGGCCGCATCATGATCGGTGATGAGAGCACGCGCATCGAAGCAGTGGTGGCGGAATTGCTGAAACAAGGCCGCCGCAAACTGGTGTTCGATTTGACCGACGTCACCCACATCGACTCGACGGGCATCGGGCGTTTCATAGCCAGCCTCAACAAAGTGTTCCAGGCGGGAGCGAAAATGCACATGGCGGCGGCCAATCAAGCCGTGCGCGAAAGCTTCCACGTCACACGCCTGGACACGGTCTTCAAATTCTTCCCCGACGTAGAATCCGCCTGCGCGGCGCTGCGCTAG
>CAZDIZ010000107.1:0-6125 GCA_964505625.1 uncultured Solibacteraceae bacterium
CCTTTGAGCGAAGCCATGTCGATCGAGAAGCGATACTTCACGTCGGATTTGAGCAAGCGCTGATACGCTTCGTTGACTTTCTGGATGGGGATGACTTCGACGTCGGCGGTGATGTTGTGTTGTCCGCAGAAGTCGAGCATTTCCTGGGTTTCGCCGATGCTGCCGATCAGCGAGCCGGACAGGCTGCGGCGTCCGAACAGGAGCCCGAAGCCGGCGACGGCGAACGGCTTTTCCGGCGCACCGACCAACGTGATGTTGCCGTCGCGGCCGAGCAGTTGAATGTAGGCGTTGATGTCGTGCTCGGCGGAAACGGCGTCGAGGATGAAATCGAAACTGCCCGCGTGCTTCCGCATTTCATCGGCGTTGCGCGACAGCACCACCTCGTCGGCGCCGAGCCGCAGCGCGTCTTCCTTCTTGCTCGCCGAAGTCGTGAAGACCACCACGTGCGCTCCGAGCGCGTGCGCGAACTTCACCGCCATGTGGCCCAGTCCACCCAGTCCCACCACGCCCACCTTCTTGCCCTTGGTGATGCCCCAGTGGCGCATGGGTGAGTAGGTGGTGATGCCGGCGCAGAGCAGCGGCGCGGCTCCCGCCAGATTGAGATTGGAGGGAACCCGCACGACGAAATCTTGGTCGACGACGATGCTCGCCGAGTAGCCGCCGTAAGTGACTCCGCCCAGATGCTTGTCCGGTGAGTTGTAGGTGAGAATCATGTTCGGGCAGAACTGCTCCAAACCGGCCTGGCATTGAGGGCAGGTGCGATCGGAATCCACCAGGCAGCCCACTCCCGCCAGATCACCCGGCTTGAATTTCGCGACCGCCGATCCGACTTTGGTGACGCGCCCAACGATTTCATGACCGGGAACGATCGGGTAGACCGTGGGCACGATGTTGCTCCACTCGTTGCGCACCGCGTGTAGATCGGAGTGGCAGATGCCGCAGTAGAGGATTTCGATCTGCACGTCGCGTTCAGTGGGTTCGCGCCGCGCGATGGTGGCGGCGGCGAGCGGCGAAGTCGCACTGTTGGCGGAGTAAGCCTTCACGTTGTTCATAGTTCTTGGTTTCCTCTCTTTTTTGATGCTCAGCGCCCGGTCATCTGTTCGAGTTTCTCCGGGTAGCGGGCGCCTTCGATCGCGATCCGCGACGCGGCTTCGTCGATGTCGCGCAGGTCATCGGCAGTGAGTTCCACCGCGACCGCGCCAATGTTTTCGTCCAGACGTTCGAGCTTGGTGGTGCCGGGAATCGGCACGATCCACGGCTTCTGGGCCAGCAGCCAGGCGAGTGCGATCTGCGCGGACGTCGCATTCTTGCGCGCTCCAATGCTCGCCAGCAGTTGAACCAGCGCCTGATTCGCTTTGAGCGCCTCTGGTGTGAAGCGAGGCAGTGAGCTGCGGAAGTCCGAACTATCGAACTTCGCGTCGCCGCCGATCTTGCCGGTGAGGAAGCCTCGGCCCAGCGGACTGTACGGAACCAGACCGATGCCGAGTTCGTCGAGCGCCGGGATCACTTCCTGCTCCGCGGTTCGCATCCACAGCGAGTATTCGCTTTGCAGCGCTGCGATTGGCTGCACTGCGTGCGCGCGGCGGATGGTTTGGACACCGGCTTCGGAAAGGCCGAAGTACCGCACCTTTCCCGCATGAATCAGATCCTTCACCGCGCCGGCTACGTCCTCGATCGGCATGTCCGGGTCCACGCGATGCTGATAGAGCAGGTCGATCACATCCGTTCGAAGCCGTACCAGCGAACCCTCGACGGCTTGCTTGATGTGCTCCGGACGGCTATTGAGGCGCGGCGCGCCTTTCGTTCCGCGAGGATCGTTGTCGGGATGAATGTCGAATCCGAATTTGGTGGCGATCACCACTTGCTTACGGAGCGGAGCGAGAGCTTCGCCCAGCAGTTCTTCGTTCAGCAACGGACCGTAGACCTCGGCCGTGTCGAAGAACGTGATGCCGCGTTCCACGGCGGTCCGCAGCAGCGAGGTCATCTCCTGCTTGTCCTTCGGCGGACCGTAAGAAAAACTCATGCCCATGCAGCCTAGCCCGAGAGCCGAAACTTCCAGGCCGCTGTTTCCAAGTTTGCGCTTCTGCATTTCTGTTCCTTCTCAACTCCAGATTAACGGCGGCTGCGCGTCAGACGGTATCCCGATCCTTCCGATTTATTGCCTAATCCTCTTGCATGATTGATTTCTATGCCAGACATGCAGCTATCCTAGACTAGAGAAGATCGGAGCAGCACTCATGAGTAGCCGCACTATAAGGACGTCTCGACTGCAAGGTCCGGCCGAGGAACTACGCGCCGCGCTGGCGCGCAAGATTGCATCGTTCGTCGGCTTGGCAGAGAAGCGGGCAACGGACATTCCCGGACTTTCACTGTACCGGAAGACCTCGCGCACCGCTCCCTGCTCAATGACGTACGACCCAAGCGTGACCGTGATCGCGCAGGGGCGTAAGCGCGCGGATCTTGGCCGAACCAGCTTCTTCTATGATGCGTCGCGGTTTCTGTTGACGTCGGTTGATCTGCCGGTGGTGAGCCGCGTCGTCGAAGCCAGCGAAGCGCTACCGTGTCTGGCGTTATCGCTCAAACTCGAAATGCCGATGATCCGCGAGCTTCTCAGCCGCGAAGAGATTCAAGTAGCGGAGGCACCCGCGGGCAGTCCCGCGATGGCGACCGGCGAGGTCACGGTGGAATTCCTGAGCGCCTGCTTGAGGCTCGTGGATCTGCTGGAAGCGCCGCAAGACATTCCCTTTCTCAGCAGCTTGATTCAGCGTGAGATCATTTACCGGGTTCTACGCAGTGCGCCAGGAGCGCGCTTACGAGCGATCGCCACTCTGGGCGAGCAAAGCCAACGCACGGCTAAAGCCATCGCGTGGATCCGGACGAACTACTCCAAGCCGCTGCGGGTCGAGGATCTCGCGGACCTGGCAGGCATGGGCGTATCCACGCTGCACCATCATTTCCGCACGCTGACCGCCATGAGCCCTCTGCAGTATCAGAAACAGGTCCGGCTGCAAGCGGCGCGCGGGCGCATGCTCGTGGACGGCCTGGACGCCGCCAGCGCGGCCTTCGAAGTTGGTTACGAAAGTCCCAGCCAGTTCAATCGCGAATACAGCCGCTTCTTCGGCCAGCCACCGATGCGCGACGTGCGAGCCCTTCGTTCACCAAGCGCGCCGCCAATCGAGTGAAAGGCCGGGGCAACTCTCAGCGCTTGGGTACGGTCATCGGAAAGTCGAAGGCGAATTCTCCGACGTAAACTCGAAGCACGAACTCTTCCGCGTTCTTATGGCGCTGGAAGTAGACGTTGCCGTCGACGACGGTGTGCGCCGCCAGCGGACCTTCGGGAAAATACGCAGTGAGGGCGCGCGTGGCGCGGTCACGTACCGATTCCCCAGCGCCTTTGCGCCGGCCATCCCGAAGGGATGAGTCTACGCCGGAGGAAGTGATGCTGCGCCCCATCGCGCCGCTCTGCATCGGTAGAGAGCCGCCGGAACTTTGGCCACTGCGCGAGTCCGCCTTAATCATCTCGAGCGCGGCGCGGTCGGGATATTCGTAGCACAACACGCCGGGCTTAGGCTTCACGGCATTCAGCACGAACGTTCGTGGGCGGATCTCCACCGGCGCGGCGCCGAGGTTTGTGATGCGAAGATGTGCGCGGAAGAAGTCCTCGCGGAAGAGTGCCGCTTCGACCTTGAGATCGGCTCCGGTGAGAGTCTTGACCGGCCCAGTGGCGGACGCGACTGAACCATCCGGATTCCACGTAAACACCTGCTTCGGAGGAGCGGGCTTCGGCAGATTAGCGGTTTCGAGTTTCCAGATGTAGTCTTCCTGCCGGTCAACGGACATCTGGCTGAATTTCCGGTCAATGCTCTTGAGGAGGCTTCTGCGCTCGTCAATCGGCAGGCGGTAGAAGTCCGGATCGGCCACTACCACGGCTGGGTCGGCGTTCTTCCAACGATCAGCGTTGGGCGCGGTTTGCGCGAGCAGGCAGTTGGCAAGAATACACGTGGCAACAGCGAGCATTCTGCCAAGAAAAGTGAAGTTGAACATGTGATTAACCTTCAGAATGGGAACATGTGACATCGCGAGTTTATCTTCAGGAAGGCAAATATATCACACCCGATGGCCGGCGCATGTTAGCGAGGTCCAGCCACCTGATAGAATCAGAACCAGACACCGGATGCCGGACGGGGGGGTGGGCCCGATCGTCTGAAACGGAGGACCATGGTAACCGCGATAGTCATGATAAACATCGCTCAGGGATGCACGGCGGAGGTTGCTCAGACTCTGATCGGCCTGCCGGGCATCACCGAGGCCTATTCAGTCGCCGGATCATACGATCTGGTTGCCATTGCACGTGTGAACGATCACGAAAAGCTGGCCGACTTGGTCGCGGGAAAGGTCCAGAAGGTACCTGGCATCACCGCAACAAACACGCTGATCGCGTTCCGGGCTTACAGCCAACGCGACCTGGAAGCTATGTGGGACATCGGGAACGAAGCGGCCCGCTAGGCGTCCACCAACTGCAGTGCATTACCGTTCCGGCCAGCGCAGCCATTTGTGCAGGAACTTGTATGTGCCGACTCCGTGGATCATGTGCGGGCCGTTGAAGTATTCGATTTCCGTTCGGTCCGCGATGCCTAGCTGCGCGTAGAAGCGGCGCACCTTGGCGTATTCCCAGGCTACGTATTCGTCGATGCCTACTCCGTCCGAGTGGCCGCGCTCCACCATGAACGGCCGCGGCGCCATGAGCGAGGCCATCTCGAAATAGTTGAACGTGTTTCCCAGGTCGAACTCCATGATCTCGTACTCGTGGTAGTACATGTAGCTGAACGGATGCTCGGTGTCGGTGATCTTCACGATCCATTCGTTGAAGTCGCCGGAGCAAATCGACAGGCAGTAGCGGTCGAGCAGCGGCGGCACACGCACCGCCGTCTTGCCTCCGTAGCTCAACCCGTAAAACGCCATGCGCGCCGGATCGACGAACGGCAGCGTGGCTAACCAGTCGAGCGTCCTCTGGTGCTGTCCCAGAATGAAGGAGTACAGCGACAGCTTCAACGGATGGGCGCGCCGCTGCGTCTGGCGGAAGCGATCGAAGATGTAAGGATTCTGCGGCGCGTAGACGATGAAGCCGCGGCGCGCGAGTTCGTCACCGAACTTGGCGTAGATGCGGCCATTGGTCTCGTTCGCCGGCGCGATGACATCTTCGGGCCGCCCGCCCAAGCCGTGCTGGCAGACCACCACCGGACGCTTCTCGCCGTCTTTGAGATCCTTCGGCACCAGCAGAATGCCTTGCGCGAACACGTCCGGCCACACCGGCAGCACGATTTCGTAACCGGTGTAAGCCGCATTGTCATAGATACGCCGGCTCATGGCTGTCATCGGTTCGGATGGATCCGGGAGCTTGCCGATCACTTCTTCCCACAAGTAGCGGCGGTATTGAGGCGTGGTCTCGCGCCAACGTTCGACGCTGGATGCGTCGGCCTTCTTCCAGAAATCGCGCCGTACTTCCCACGACTGCCGCACCAGTTTCTGTGTGTAATCGACCAATTGCTGGAACTGGCGTTGCATGCGCGCTTCGACGGTGGACGCATCGGATTTGAGAACCGGTGCCTTGCCCGCGGGCTTCGGCTTGCCCACTCCGAGCTTCAACAGAAACAGCCGCAACGCCGTTTCCGAACCCGGCTCCGAGCTTTCGGTCGATTCAAGCGTCGCGCCCAAAGCTCGCGCACGCGCCAATTCCGCGCGCACCGCGGCGATGGGCGGCGTCGTGATCTGTCCGGGCGCGGCGCCGCGGCGGCGTTCGCGCGCGGGCGGCGGACCGCTCACTTCCGGATGCCGCGTTGCTTCGACAATCAACGCGCGCGGCGCGATGAGTGCGGCGATCTCGGCATCGCCGAATTCACGCAGCAGGCCCCAGACGTTGCGGTAGATAGGTTCCTGCCACAGCGCTTCACGCGGCGCGAAGTACCCGCTCACCAGCGACGCGCGAATGCGCTGATCGATCGCCGCGCTGTAGAACGCCACCAGACCGCCTTCGCCGTATCCGGCCACGCCGATCGCAAGCGACGGACGGCTGCGCGCGAACCAATCCACGGCCGACATCACCTTCTCCACTTCGTAGCCCACCG
>CAZDIZ010000107.1:6225-16658 GCA_964505625.1 uncultured Solibacteraceae bacterium
CTGCGCGCGAACCAATCCACGGCCGACATCACCTTCTCCACTTCGTAGCCCACCGTATGGCGTCCCATTTCGTACGCCATGCGATAGATCCATTCACGATGCGGTTGATTGGTGAACTTGATCTTGGCACTGCCCGACCACGTATCCTTGCGGTCGATCAGCACCGGCACCAGCACGCGGCAGCCGTTTTCCGCCAAACGCACGGCGAACGGCGCCGTCTCGGGCGTCTGGTCGGCATCGGGCAGCGCCACCACTTGCGCCATGGCCGTGCCGCGAGGTTCGAACAACAGCCCCTCGCCGTCCACGCCATCCAGCACCGTCCAGCGCACGGCGTACACACGGTAGGCGGGCGTTTCGGCCACCAGCGCCGGCCGCTCGATGGTCGCCTGCGGAATCATCTCGACCGGAACGCGCTCATCCACCACGCCCACGATCTTGCGAAAGTGCTCGCGCCGGGCCTGCGCGTTTGAGGCGTCGAACTGCCGCCCGTGCACGCTGGCCGCAGTCTCGCGTTCCAGCACACGGTCGATGCCGTCGAGCATGCGCGCGGCCATGTCGCCCTGCCAAGTGAGCGGCTGCGTGCCAGGCAATCCCTCGGCCCACAACGCCGGCAACAGGCAACATGCAACGAAGAGTTTCCGCACCATGAGTCGATTATTGCGCGTACCGCCGTGTATCGCTAGACGCGCGTTTCTGCCATAATCTGGAGAACGCGCCATGACGCCTGCCAACGAAGAATCCGATCGCCCGTTTGAGAGCGTCGAAAGCGCTCAGGAATTCGTCGAACTGCTCGTCGAAGCCATCGGCGAAACACAGGCCGAAATTGAGGAACAGCTTCACGCGGCTGGCGAAGCCGGAAACCTGCGCCACCAACAGGCGCTACAACTGGTGGCGTATAAACTGCAAAATCTTGCCCAACACATGACCGTCAGCCGGCGCATTCTCAACGACCTGCGCAGCCTGCGGCGCCTGCTGCTCGAAGAACGCCCAGCGCGGGGGGACGCTTCCGCCCGCGGTTGATTCCGGCTCCGGCGGCCCGGCGAGCGGGTCCCGCCAACCGTTGGGACCGGCGCTATCGGCGGCCCTCACAATACGCGCCAATTCGTTGTGGTCGAGCCAGTTCAAACGGCACTGTGGACAATTGTCGATGATGATCGCTCCGGGACCAGCGTAGGGGTGCGTGTCCATGCGCCGGTGGCAACGCGGACAGTCGATGCCGCGCTGCATGTCGTTCCAGTCCGGCCGATGCGGCGGTTCGCACACACCGCCCAATTCCGCGCGCTCCTCGGCGACGATCGACAAAAAATCGTCGATCGAAATCAACATGCCGCGGCACTGCTCGCAATAGAGAATGTGATGACCTGCCAAGGCGGCATCCACCAAACCGGCGCGGCAGACCGGACATTGCGTTGCGCCGGGTTCGCCGAGCACACGCACGCCGTCCTGGTTGGGCGCCGGGAAGGTGATGGTTCCGCAGTAGCTGCATACCAGACACTCTCTGGCCGCGTCCAGGCGCATGCTCCCGCCGCAGGATACACAGTTCAACGCACACTCCTCCCGTGGTTTCGCTCCACTCGTTCACAAATCGGTCGGCCCGGCGCAAAGCTATAGTGCCTGCTAGAGGTTGACGCGGGCTTCCCGGTTCCGTAGGATGGCAGTTGTCGAGCCGTTTCAATGACTGGCCCTGCACTGGAACTCACCAACTCCGCGCCCGAGATACCCAACAAGCTCTACTTCCGCATCGGCGAAGTGAGCCGGTTGGTGGGCGTAGAACCGCACGTGCTGCGGTACTGGGAGTCCGAGTTCGCGCCGCTGCGGCCCAAGAAAGGCGGCACCGGGCAGCGCTTGTACCGCCGCAAAGATGTGGAGACGGCGCTCGAAATCAAGCGCCTGCTCTACGAACGGCGTTTTACGATCGAGGGCGCCCGCAAACATCTGGAAACCAAGCCCGCCACCGCCCCGGCACCCAAACCGGTCCGCCAAGCCGAGCTGTTCGATCCGGTGCGCGGGATGCTGGAAGATGTGCGCACGGAGTTGCGCGAGATCCTGAAGCTGATCAAATAGCGGAAAATCGCGCTCGAGGGAAGCCAGCCGCCTCTGCTTTCAATGGTGGGTGCGGGCGGGTGATGTGCGGTAGTTCTACGTGCTAGACCGGGTCATAGGCGAGATGCCTTAGCAGATAGAGGTGGACCTGGACTCCCTCGAGGTGTTCGCTGCGCTGTTTGCGCAGGCGGACGACCGATTGCCGCAGATCGCCGGCCACGGCGTTCAGCAACTCCAATTGTTCCGCGTTCTTAGAAGAGAAAGCGGCCCGGTGCCGCCAGACTCCCTCGACGCGGTCCAGTTCGGCCGCCAGCCTTGTCACGTCTCCTCGCTCCATGGTACGGAGCAGGCTTTCCGCCAATGTGGCGGATTCCGGAGTTCCGGACGACTTGGATGTGACTTGCTTCACATGTGTGCTTATCGGTGCGGAGAAGCACATTTTTAGCGCCTTACTCGTCAGCCTTCCGGCCGATGAGAACAGTGGAAAGGCTCCGTGCATGATCCGGCTGACACGCCTCAATCACGTACCTCTCGTGCTGAACTCGGACTTGATCGAACATGTGGAGGTTACTCCCGATACAGTTATCACTCTCACCACCGGACAGAAACTAATGGTCCTGGAGACCGCCGACGAGGTCACCGATCGCGTGATCGCGTTCCGCCAGGCGATCCTGAGCGGCGCCCGGTGCCCGCATGGCCCGGGGGGCACTTCGTGCGGCCAAAGAGAAGACGACTCCACAGAACCCAACCAGACCGCCAATGGCTGACAACAAAAAGAACAGTGGTACGCGTCCCGACCTGGCCACCCTGGCGGGACTCGCCGTCGCATTGGGTGGAATCATCGGAGGTCTCATTCTGGAAGGCGGGCACCTGGCTCAAATTCTCCAGGGCACCGCGGCACTCATTGTATTTGGAGGCACGCTGGGCGCGGTTATGGTCACCACGCCGGTGGGCACACTGGTGCGCGCAGCCAAACGGCTGATGGCCGTCTTTTTCGAAAAGTCGCAATCCCCCGAAGACGCCATTGAGGAAATCATTAGTTACGCCACCAAAGCGCGCAAGAACGGAATCGTCTCCCTGGAAACTGAAGCTGACTCGGCATCCGACCCATTTCTACGCAAAGCCTTGAATCTGGCCGTGGACGGCACAGATCTGCAGGAACTGCGCAAGATGATGGAGCTCGACATCGAGCTCGAAGAACAGCGTGGCGAGGCCGAAGCGAAAGTATTCGAAGCCGCCGGCGGCTACGCGCCCACCATCGGCATCATCGGCGCCGTGCTCGGACTGATCCAGGTGATGCAGAAGCTAGCCGATATCGAGGAAGTGGGCCGCGGCATCGGCGTGGCCTTCGTCGCCACGGTTTACGGCGTCGGCAGCGCCAACATTTTCTTCCTGCCGGCCGGCAACAAGATCCGCTGCCGCATCGCCAAGCAAGTACAGATGAAAGAGCTGATGCTGGAAGGCGTGGTGGGCATCGTCGAAGGCCTGAACCCGAAACTGATTCGCATCAAGTTAGGGGCGTACCTGGAAAGCAAGGCCGCCAGCCCAGCTAAGGCGGGCGGCGAACGCGCCGCACGCACAGCGGAAGCCTAGGACGGCCGGATGCGACGCAAATCCAAGCACGGCCAACATGAGAACCACGAACGGTGGCTGGTGTCGTATGCCGACTTCATCACGTTGCTGTTCGCGTTTTTCGTGGTGATGTTCGCCTCCTCGAACGCCGATAAAGGCAAAGCGCAGCAGGTGTCGGAATCGGTACGAAAGGCCTTGGAAGACGACCGGCTGAGCGCCGCGCTGGCCAACATTCTGGGCGGCGCGCGCGGGATGCGTGAACGCGGTAATGCCATGATGCAGGGCCCGGGCGGCATCGAGAAAAAGGGCAACGAAAACAAGGCGCCGGGAACACAGCTCGACCTGGTTCCGTCGCTGCAGGTCCTCACCAAGGAATTGCAGAAGGAAATCGAATCCGGCAAGATGCAGGTTGAATTGACTGCGCGCGGCCTGGTGGTGAGCATGCGCGAGGCGGCCTTCTTTCCCTCCGGTGAAGACACCATCTCGCCGGACACGTACCCCACGATTCAGAAGGTGGCCACCGTGATTTTGCAGTTACCGAACCCGGTCCGGCTCGAGGGACACACCGATTCGGTGCCCATACACAACTCACGCTTCCGCAGTAACTGGGAGTTGTCGGCTGCGCGCGGCATCGCCATGCTGAACCTGCTGGAGGTGCGGTTCAAGGTTCCGCGCTCTAGGTTGGCGGTGGCCGGGTACGCCGAGAACGCGCCGGTGGATTCCAACGATACCGACCAGGGACGCGCGCACAACCGGCGGGTGGACATCGTGGTGTTGACCGCGGCGGCCATGGAGCACGAACCCTCGACGGCCAAACACTAAAACAAGATCAGCCCTCTTTTTCGGGATTGGATAGACGGTCGAGTAGGAGGCGTGCGGCGTTCTGCCCCGCGCTTTTCTTGGAATCGCCTTCGGCTTGCGCGGCGTAGTCGCGTCCCACACGCACCTCGACAGTGAATGTCTTGGCGTGTTCGGGACCGCGTTCCTTGACGATGGCGTAACGGGGTTGCGGGAGTCTGCGGGCTTGCGCGGCTTCCTGCAGCGCGCTCTTGAAGTCGGCAATTGCCTCACAGGCTTCGCATTCGGAGGAACTCAACCCCGCCAGGACGTTGAGATTCACGAAACGGCGCGCGATGTCCACGCCGCCGTCCAAATAGAGCGCCGCGATGATGGCTTCGACGGCATTGGCGAGCAGCGCACGCTTCAAGCGGCCGCCGCTCATTTCCTCGCCGCGGCCCAGGTAAAGATACGTGCCCAGATCGATCCGTTGCGCAACCTCGTGGAGATGAGCCGCGCTGACCAAGTGCGCTTTTATTTTCGACAGGCGGCCTTCGGGCAAGTCGGGATAGCGGCCCACCAAGGCTTCGCTCACCAGAAAGCCAAGTACGGAGTCGCCCAGGAATTCGAGCTGTTCGTTATCAGTATGGACGTGTTCGATTCCGGAGGCCTGCTCGAACACCAGTGACTTATGAGTGAGGGCACGCCTGAGCAGTTCACGGGCGTGGAAGGTGTGGCCGATGGCGGCCTCCAGTTGTTCCAATTCCACGCCCATGGATTGCGACTGCGAACGCGAGCGTTTGCTTACGGTTTCTTGGCTTCAGCGGGGGCGGCAGGAGCCGCCGGAGCGCCCGCACCTTGTCCGCCAGCCGGAGCGGCCGGGGCAGCGGGCTTGCCCTTGTCGCGCGCCTGCACTGAACGCACGCGCAGCGACTGCGCATACTGCTTGATCTGCGCCGGAGCGTTGGCGTTGTTAATCACCTTATCGAAGGTGGCGACCGCGTCGTCGTACTTGCCGGTTTGATGATACGCATCGCCCAAGCGCAGGAAGGTGGCCGGATCGGGTTGGGACGCGCTTTCCACCGCCAGCTTGTACTCGGCGATAGCCAGGTCGAACTTCTTACGGGCGGCTTGCGACATTCCGAGCGCCTCATGCGCCTGCGAGGTCATGTCCTTCTTGGCGGCTTCCCATTGATCGTCGGGAACGTTCGGATTCGGCTTGACGGCGGCGGCGATCAGTTCGATAGCCTTCTTGGCGTACTTTTCAGCCCGGCCCAGCTTCTCTTCGCGGTCCAGATCGAATTCGCGGGTGCGCTGCGCGGTGGCACTGGCCAACATCAACATGGCCTGATAGCTATTGGCGTCGGCCTCGACGGTGCGCTCGGCGTAGACCATCATCTTCTCAACGTCGTTCTTCTGCTGGCAACTCATGGCGGCAAGCAGCAGGGCAACGGACTTGAATTCCGTGTCGGCGTACTTGGTGAGCAGGGTCTCGGCCGCCGCGATGCGGGCGTCCGGATCCTGGGCGTTGAACATGGCCTGAATGGCCTCAACCTCGCCCTTGGACTTGGCCTGGGGCTGCTTGGCAGGCGCCTGCGCGGCGCTGGCGAATGCGCCGCACACCAAGGTTAACAGTGCGGCTACCAAAATGCTCTTCTTCATCAATGACTCCTTATTCCTCTTACTTTACTCGTTTCCGGGGCGCTTTCGCA
The DNA here is from genome assembly GCA_964505625.1 of uncultured Solibacteraceae bacterium. GTDB lineage: Bacteria > Acidobacteriota > Terriglobia > Bryobacterales > Bryobacteraceae > JAJFUV01. Next base: position 12,330 of record CAZDIZ010000107.1, read on the forward strand.
CTTCGCGCGTCATTTCTTTGTCCGGTAGTCTTCCAGGGCCTTCTCGGCTGCTTTCCGCGCGCCGGGAGCGCCGCCTTGCACCGCCAGAGCGGCCCGGTAATGCTGGAGCGCCTCCTCGGTTTCCTTGGCGATTTCCGCCAACCTTCCCAGGTACACTAGCGACCATGACCTGGTAAACGGGTCCGGAGCGAGTTCGAGCGTCTTGCGGAGCAGCTTGTCGCCCAGTTCCGGATCGTTTTGCAGCACGGCGATGCGCGCCATGCCGAAGTAGCCGCGGGCCTGCACCGTGCGATCGTCGGTTTCGCGCAGGATGCGGGCAAACAACGTTTTGGCCTGCTCGTAATCTTTCTTCGCGTAGGTCTGTTCGGCCTGTTCGAGGGTCCGTTCGGCCGGCGTTGGTTCCACCTTGGGCGGCGCCGCGGAGTGCTTGGCCTTGCGGACGGCGCGTGCGGCGGCGAACGTGACGCCATCCAGACGCTGCGATTCCTTCTTGAGGTCAATCAGCTTGACCATGTCGGGCAGGTACAGCCGCATGGCTATCTCCTGCTTTTCGTACACCGGCAGGTGGTCGGCGAAGAACGGCGTCAGGATGTAGCCTTCCTTGAGCGCCTGATCGACCATGCCCACGCGCTCGCCAGCGGGCGCCAAGCGGCTCTCAATGGCCTTGATGAGACACTCGGCAACCAGCAGCAGGAAGTCCTCTTTGTAAGCATCCTCCAAGGCCGGCGCGCCGGAGGCGAAATCGATCAGCGACTTTTTCTTGTTGACGTCCTCGGCGTACTTGATCGACAGCGGATCGATCAGGAAATGCAGATAGGCGTGACGGATGTCGTTGACCTGCGGCTCCGGCGAAGGCGTCACCACGATGAAGTATTCCTTGGCGTAGCTGCGGATGTGGATCTGGTTGGGAGCGCCGAGCAAGTCCACGTAGATCTGGAAGCGCCGCCCGAGATAGGAACCGGTGCTGCGCAGGTAGCCGTTGACTTCGGTCACCGCGTTGGTCACCGGCAGGTGGTAGCGGCCGATCGCTTCGTCAATGGCCGGCTGCGATTTCTTCCATAGCGTGGGGATGTCCGCCTCGCGATAGAAACGCGTGAGCAATGGAGCCAGTCCTTGTAGCGCCGCGGCGTCGGGGGCCACTTCGTTCATGACGGCGCGGAACTGGAACGTCGGCGGCGCGTCGACGGAAAGCGCGAATGACAGATACCGCGCATATTCGAGCGCTGCATTCTTCTGCCGGTGATCGGAAAAGAACGTCTTCAATTCCTCCAGACAGGCGATTTTGCGCGCTGCCAACTCGCGGCGCAGCGCCATGCGCAGGAGATGGTTGGAAGGCGAGTCCAGGTCGGCATCGTAGCCGGCGGCGTTGATGGCCGCCATCACCGTGAAAACGGTTTCGCTCGCGTCGAGCTGGCCCTGCTCGGCGGCTCCGGCCGGCAGGCAGGTGCCCAGTATCAGACAAACGGCGGCAAGAAAGTATCGCGACAAGGGTGCACTCGGGACTAGATCCTCCAGTGTATCGCAGCCCGGCTGGTTCGTCGAAGGTCCGGCGCCGCAATTTGCGACAATAAGAGCATTGGCGCGGCGGGCGGTGTTCGCCTGGGAGCAAACGCCGGCAGTTCCTCCGCGCAAAAACGTTTCGGATCAGAGGGGGAGTATGTTCAAGAGGATTGTTGTGTTCGCGCTGGTCGCGTTGTGCCTTGCCACCGGCGGCGGACTGATGTTTTTGGTGCTGCGTAAGCCCGCCATGGCGGCACCTTCCAGCATCAAAGTGGAATCCACACCGGAGCGGCTTGAGCGCGGCAAGTACATCTTCGAGATTCTGGCCGATTGCTCCGGCTGCCACTCCGAGCGCGATTTCAGCCGCTTCGGAGGTCCGGTTGTGGCCGGTGGATTGGGCAAAGGCGCGGCCTTTCCACCCGAGCTCGGATTTCCCGGCACGGTGTATGCGCCCAACATCACACCGGATGCAGAAACCGGTATCGGAGCCTGGACCGATGGCGAGAAGATCCGTGCCATTCGAGAAGGCGTCAGCCGCGACGGCCGCGCGCTGTTCCCGCTGATGCCCTATCAGTTCTTCCACAAGATGAGCGATGAGGACGTGTACTCGGTGGTCGCCTACCTGAATTCGCTGACGCCGGTCAAGAACGCGGTGCCGCGCACCGACCTCGACTTCCCGGTGAATCTGATGATCAAATCCGTGCCGCAGCCCGTCGCGGGTCCGGTCCACGCGCCTGACCCAAGTGACACGCTGAAGTACGGAGAGTACCTGGTTACCGTAGCCGCGTGCGTCGAATGCCACACGCCGGCCGATAAAGGGCAACTGATTGAGTCCAAGCGCTTCGGCGGCGGGCGCGAATTCCGCGCCGGCCCCTATCTGGCCGTCAGCGCGAACATCAGCCCGGACGTTGAGACCGGCATCGGAGGCTGGAGCGAAGAACGCTTCGTCTCGAAGTTCGTGAACTACCGCTCCTTCGCGCAGGGCACGCCGCCGAAAACGACACAGGCCAACTTCACTCTCATGCCGTGGCTCGGTCTCTCGCAATTGACCGAGCAGGATCTGAAGGCGATCTACGCCTACCTGCGCACAGTGCCGCCGCAGTCGAATAAGGTCGAAACCCACCCGGCGGTGGTGGCCGGCAATTAGCAGGCCGCGTGAGATCGTTAGCCGACGGCCGCCAGCCGCTGCGCTCCGGCCACGCTAGCGACGGAGTTGACCACGAAGGTCGGCGCGAACGGATACTCTTTGAGCGTCTCCATGGTGGTGGAACCGGTCAGCACCAGGATGCTGCGGAACCCCAGATCGGTGGCGCCGCGAATGTCGGTGTCCATGGTGTCGCCGATCATGATGACTTCGTCGGTGCGCAGGTTGATCCGCTTGCGCGCGGCACGCATCATGAATGGGTTCGGTTTGCCCACGTGATAGGCTTTGCGGCCGGTGGCGGACTCGAGTAGCGCGGCGATAGCGCCGCAACCGGGGCGCGGGCCGGCATCGGTCGGGCACCACGTGTCGCTATTGGTCGAGATGAGGCTCGCGCCGTTGGCGATGAGCCGGTGCGCACGTTCGACCAATTCAAAATTCAGCACTCGCCCTTCGCCCACGATCACGTAGTCCGGCGCTTCGCGGTTGATGGCGTAGTTCACTTCATTCAGCGCGGTCAGCAGCCCGCCTTCGCCAATCACGAACGCCGTTCCTCCGGGTTTCTGCGAGTGCACGAACTCCGCCGTCGCCAATGCCGAAGTGTAGACGTGCTCCTCGGACGTTTCGATATCGAACTTCCGCAGGCTCGCCACCACATCGAGCGGTGTGTAAGTGGAGTTATTCGTCAGAAACAGATACGGAATGTCGTTCTCCACCAGATAGGCAATGAACTCGGCGGCGCCTTCGATAGGATTCGAGCCACGGTGAATGACGCCATCCATGTCAATCAGGTAACCGTGACGCGATCCCTGTAGATACCGTGCTTCGAGAGACTCGTCGGGATGCAATTCTGGCTTCATTGAATTAACCTCGCATGGGAACGCTTTTGCGGAACGTCCTGGCGCCGGAGACTAAATGGCCGGCAATCGTTTCAGTAAGGTGACAGTCATTATTGGCCGCTTTGTTTCAATAACAAAACACCAATCCCTCTGTTATTCAACTCTAGCTTACCGTGCAAAGTACACGAGGGTCCAATAAATAATTGTGATAGGCCGTATGTGACGCGCCAGCAGCCTGCTAACACACGCCGTGTCAGCGCGTAAGTGCTTCGGCGCCGTAGTCGAATTCCTGGCGCAGCTTTTCGCCGGGTTGCAGATTCTTCGCGTCGCTCCAAACACCGAAGCTGATGAGCATGTCGTCACGCAAGCTCCAGTTGGTCCAGGAGCGATTGGTGATGTCGGTCGGGAAGCGAGCGACCCAGGCGTGTCCGGCCAGGCGGCTCGATGCGCGCCAAGCGCCGTCCAGGCGTTGCGCGTCGAGGTAGTTCTCTGAACCGACGGGCTCGCGCTCCGGTTCGATCATGACCTTGTCGCCCGCGGTTCCATTCAACCGGCGGTAAGAAGCAACCGCATCCGCGGCTTCCGCGGCACCCAGGCGGCAGGTTGTTTGCAGCGCCGCCGCGACGGCTTTGTCGCCCTTGTTGGTGACGGTAGTTTCGGTGTGGAGCAGTTTTCCGTCGGGAGTGAAAGCAACGATGCGTTCGAGCTTGAGGCCTTCCGCGCTGGTCCCGTTCAACACCAGCCGCTCCGGCGACGAACCATCCGCCACAGTCCAGGTAACGTCGTATGCCTTACGCGTGTGGTGATCCGGGTAGACACTGAGCGCGAGACCGCCGGAGTTCGGGTAGG
>CAZDIZ010000107.1:16758-21553 GCA_964505625.1 uncultured Solibacteraceae bacterium
CGCGTGTGGTGATCCGGGTAGACACTGAGCGCGAGACCGCCGGAGTTCGGGTAGGTTCGTTCGCCGGGATCCACGCGATAGAGCGCGTCGCGGCCCGTACGCTTGTCGATCATGCGCACCACACGGGCGTTCAGTTCCGGCGCCACGTGCACCGTCCAGTTCGCGTTTTGAATGGTCGCGATCTTATAGGGCTTCAGCATAAAGTAGAACCCTTGTTCGTCCTGCTTCATGTCGGAACTTTCACGAATCGAGACGAAGCCGTAACTGCGAATCAGATTCCATAGCGAAGCGAAACGGCTCTTGAGTCCGTCGATATCGGCCGGCGCGTAAGTATCGCCGCGAACTTCGTATTCCCTGCTCTGCAACAGATCGACATAGTCGATGGACAACTGCGCCTGGCGCACGCGCCGGCGAATAGTTTCGTTATCGGCGGCGGCATCGGCCTGGCGGAAGATTTCGCGTGACCGGCCCAGAAACTCGCGCGAAAGATACTTCGCGCGCGGGTGCATGAAGATGTAGAGGTGTTCGCCGCGGCCTTCGGGCGCGAAACGCACCTGCTGATGCATCCAGTCGTAATACTGGCGCATCGCTTTCGCGGCCTTGCCGTAAACCGCATCGAGGAACTCGTTCACTTCCTGGTCGACGTTGGTGCGCGTGTCCCAGAGTTGACGCGCCATCACGTAAGAACGCAGGTCGGCATTTTCGCCGCCGCCTTCGGTGGGGTAAGCGCCCTCCAGAAACAGGCCCACCACGCCGTGGCGCTTGTACATGGGAATGTCGGCGGCCAACTCGTCGAAGTCCGGAAACGGCAGCAGGTAGTGCGCGAAGTTCGTATTGTAGTGCCAGATGTAGAGCTGGTTGGTGATCTTCGACCAGTTACGCAGATTGCGCATGAAGTAGGCGTTGCGCGGGCACTTCTCGTAAGGATGCGACTCGCACGCGCCGATGGGGCACAAGCGGATACGCACGTTGGGACGCGGGCGCACCTTGGTGGGCGGATCTTCGGTGTACCAGTAAGCAAGCGTGTCGATGAGCTTGTCCGGGTATTGCTTTTCGACTTCCGCGGCCACCGCGTTCACAAAGCGCAGCAGCGGACCCGAGTGCACGCCGCCTTCTTCCTGCTCAACGCGACGGCAATTGTCGCATTCGCACCATCCGGTCCAGTCGTTCTGCGACACCGAGATGATACGCGCCTTCGGGTGCTCGCGAATCCATCCGAGCACGTTCTTCACGCTCTCCTTCAACAGCTCCGGATTGGTCAGGCAAAGCTGGCTGCGTTCGGCGCGACGTGCGCCGTCGATCAACGAGAACCACTCCGGGTGGAAGCGGAAGTAAGTCTCGGGAGGAATCATCTGGTTGAACGAGTGCACGAACGGATAGTAAGTTACTTTTCCGCCAGTAGATTCATCCAACTTCATCGCCGCCCCATTGATACGGTTGCGCGCGGCCCAATCCTTGTCGAATGCTTCGGTGAAAAACGGCTCGCGGTACTCGAAGGCCGGTGTCTGCGTTTCGTCAAGCACCGGAACACGAATGGTGGGCATCTTCGGAATGCGGCTTACTTCGCGTGTGAACCAGCGGCAGCCGAGTTTATCGAGAAGCGTGTAAACGCCGTACATGGTGCCGCGCTGCCGGCCGCCCACGATCACCAGATGCTTGCCCGACGTCTTCAGCGCGAAGCCCTCATCGCCCAACTTGGCGTAGTCGATTGAGAGCTTCATCTTGTCGGCGAGCTTGCCGCGTCCCACCAGGATCAGGTTGCCCTTCGGCTTCGCGGTGTCGGTGATGACCGGCAATTGCGCGCCGGACATCTCTCCGAGGAACTTCTGCAACTCCGCCGCGCCGCGCTTTTCCGACGGCGACGCCTGCGAGGAAAGGCAAATCGAATACGTGGACTTGCCGTTCTCAACCAACGTCAAGGGGGCGGCCGCAAACACGGCCGGTGCGAGTGCCATTGCGAGCGAAAGCAGTTTCACCGTACGTCTCCTCATTGGGAAGGGTAAACGAGTGGAGCGGGCGAGCACAAGCACCGGCGCCTACTCGAGTGCGATTTCGTATGGGTTGATGCGCACACTCTTGCCGCCGGCAAGGCGCACCGTGACCGGTTCCTCTGAAAAATTCAGCAGCGCGGTCTTGCCGCTTTCAAGCACGCTCCAATAAACCTGCGCGGGCCGCTCCATGCGCAATGCGTCCTGAAAACGCGGATGTAGTTGGTTCATCGCGAGCAACTGCTTGCGTATGAATGCCACGTAGTAGTCGGCCGGAATCGAATCGCCGCGCCAGAAGATGGCCTTGCCCTTGCCTGTGTCGCCTTGCAGCCAACGATCCATGATGGAAGTGTCGCCTTCCACCGTCTGCATGGCGCCGCGCGGCATCAGCGGATAGATCACCGTTCCACCCGCGCGCACCCACTTGTCGATACGCTCCAGCACGCTGCGCTCAGTGATGTGCCCCCACAAAAACACCAGCACTTTGTAACGGTCGAGAGCACCGTCGGCAATCATCTGTTCGCTCGCATAGTCGTAATCGAGTTCCGAACGCAGCGCGCGCGCCATGGTGAAGAACGACGACGCCCAGCGCCAGCGCAACACATCGTTGTCAATTTTCTGCGCGGTGTCGGGATAGAAAGTGGCGACGTCGATCACGGGCTTCGAACGCTGGTCGAGCAAGTGGCTCAGCCGCAGCCACGCATCGGTCGCGTAATCGTTCGAGAGCAGATTGCTGTGGTAGTAGAACAGATGCTCGGCGCCCGTGGTGACGGCGTTATAGAGCCGCGCCACGACGCCGCGCTTGGAACCGTAACCGCCGGGCTCGTATCCGATAGCGGCGCCGTAGAAGCGCGCGGCCGAATTCGCCATGCGCGTGATGGTGAAGTTATCCGGGAAGTTGTCGCTCTCATTGGTGAGACGGATACCGCCCTTGACGCGAGCCATGCTGCGCGCCTGATAGCTATAGTCGGTGCCGATTTCCACCGGGCCCCAACCACCCGACGATTGATGAATGACGCTCGCGGGCAGCGCCTGGCGCGACCAGATGGCCCACTTCTCGCACCACTGGCTCATGGCGCCCATGTACCAGTTGGCGAAGTCCAACCGCTGCCGGCGCGTCCGTGACGTATCGGGCAGAAATGTTTTGACTTCCTCGAAGGAGCGGTAGCTGCCTTCCCAAGCTTTGTTCAACGAGGCGATGTCCGGGTAACGGGCGCGCAACCACGCGCGGAAATCGGCTTGCGCGCGATCGTCGCCGGCCCAGAAGCCGATGTGCGTGTGGCTCTTGGTGAAGCGGAACCCTGGCCCGCGCGCCGGATACTGCGCTTCGCCGTAGTCACCGCTGGGACCCAGGCGAATCCCTAACAGCACAACTCGGCTGCCATAGTGTTTGCCGAATTCCTGAATGAAGCGCTCGGCGTACTCGGTCTGGAAGGGATGGAAGATGGACTGCGTGTCGTTGCGTGAACCGTGTTCCAGACACACGAAACCGAAATCGTCTTTCGAGCGGTACATCCAATCCGGCAGCGCGTAGCCGGAGCCGGCCAGCAGCATGGGGAACCATTTCAGGCCGTGCCGCTCGATTTCGGCCGCGATGGCGTCGTAGAAACTCCAATCGTAGACGCCGCGTTGCCGCTCGGCAAAGCCCCAGCGCACGAAGCTCTCGATGCCGTTGAATCCCAGTGCACGCACCAGCGGCAACGCGTTGCGCATGCCGGCGAGCATTTCGGGAAGCTGCTCCGGTGTCAGGTAGTCACCACCGGCGGGCATTACGCGCTGCGATGGAATGTCGAAACGAATGGCGGGATCGACCAGCGGCGCGGGTTCGATCTCCGGACGCTCGCCGGTCAATCGAATCGAACGCAGATAGTCGAGATTGGCGATGCGGATCGACTCTTTCAGCACTCCCGCGCGATAATGCAGCACCGCGCGGCGCACACGTCCCGTGTTGACGCGCGCAATGCCGAATTGATCCACTTCGGCGACGCGCGGCCTGACGGCGGTGAGCCCGTAACCACGATCCAGGAACTCCACCACCAGCCACACAGCACCGTCCACCGGGCGATTCACAGTGAAGACATACTCCGCTTGCGTGTAGTAATCGTCGCTCGGTTGAAGGCGCGCCACCGAAACGTCGCCGGCTTTCTCAACTCTCCAGCGGCACAACGGCGTCGTCTGGAGCGTGATGCCATTCTCCGTCACGGGCGTGCCGGCGAGCCACGCGGCGAGGTCCGCGGCCGAAGCCACCACCGCGAGCACACCAACAAGCAGCAGAACACGTTTCATTCGAGCACCATTTCGTAAGGGTCGATCCGGACAGCTTTACCGCTTTCCAGACGCACCGTAGCGGCGTTATCGGAGAAGTTCAGCAGCGCGAGCTTGCCGTTTTCGAGTACGCTCCAGAACACCTCCACCGGCTTGCGCATACCGAGCGCCGAGCGAATCGAAGCGCGCACTTGCGGCAACTGGCGCACCTTTTCGCGAACAAATTTGGAGTAGAATTCAGCCGGCACGGATTCACCCGAATAGTTAATGAACTTACCCTTGCCGGTGTCGCCCGAGGCCCAGCGCTGCATGATGGACTCGCCGCCTTCGACGGTTGAAACCCAGCCGCGTGGCATGTAGCAGTAGATGATGGTGCCTCCGGCGCGCAGCCATTTGTCGATGCGTTCGAGCGTGCTCTTTTCGGCGACGTTGCCCCACAGGAACACCAGCACCTTGTAACGGTCGAGCGCGCCGTCCGCGATCATCTGCTCGCTCGCGTAATCGTAATCGAGCTCCGAACGCAGCGCGCGCGCCATGGTGAA